>CAJMEC010000017.1 GCA_905212345.1 uncultured Sutterella sp.
AACGCAACAGCCGGTCACGCGCTTGATTTCGACGATGTCAGTTGGAGCACTATTGGTCATCCAAGCGTTGCTGTCGCTCCTGTCGCTTTTGCCCTAGCACAACATAGTCACGCCAGTGGAGAAAAAATGCTCATGTCATACGTGCTTGGCGTGGAACTCATGCACCAAATTGCGCGTTGGACAATGCCCGCTCTGAGCGAAAGAGGCTGGCACACCACACCGGCTAACGGAGTATTTGGCGCCGCAACCGCCGCGTCCATTCTTTTGAATCTTTCAGAAGAACAGTTCACTCACGCTCTGGGCATTGCAGCTACCCGAGCCTTCGGACTGAGAGCCAATTTCGGCAGTCAAACTAAAGCACTGCATGCCGGTCTTTGCGCACAAACAGGCATAGAGTGCGCGTTGTTGGCCAAACATGGCATTACTTCACGAGATAACGCTATTGAAGCCACCGATGGATATGCTCAGTGTTTCTCCAACATTGAAAGCAAAGACTATCCTGTAAACCTCGGTGAATTCTGGGACTTGGAAAACGTTGGATTGGTCATTAAACAATATCCTTGCTGCTCGGGCACTCACCCAACTCTAGATGTCTGGGGAGAATTCATAGAAAAGCACCACATCACAGATAATGAAATCGCCAATATTGAGGCCGGTGTCAGTCTGCTGGGCCCACGTGAATTATCTTGTCATGAACCCATTAATACCGTGCAAGCAAAGTTTTCGCTTGAGTATGCCATTGCCTGCCGACTGGTTTTCGGTGATATCACCATTGATTCATTCTCTGATGAAAAAGTCAATGATCCCCGCGTTCAATCTCTGATGAAACGCATTCACATGTTTATCGATCCAGAACTAGCCAAACTTGGTTTTATCGGCACAGCGCCTATCCGCATGAAGGTTGTACTAAAAAATGGTTCTGAATTTCGTTTAAGCAGTGATCTTGCGCAAGGTAATCCCGAAAAGCCTTTAAGCGAATCTCAATTCAGCAAAAAATTTAAAAACTGTGTGACTCGCTACGCACCAGAAAACTTAACTCAACAATGGTACGAACAATTACAAACATTAGAAAAACAAAATGCTGAAACCATCTTTTCCATAGGTCTCTTATCTCAATAATCAGGAGGAAAATATGATATTTCTTGAAGTTGCTCTACTGATCGGCTGTATCGTCTATGCAGCAAAACTTGGGGGAATCGGCGTTGGGATGGCCGGTGGTTTGGGAATGGCGGTGGCTGTTTTTGGATTGGGGTTACAACCTGGAGCCATTCCCATAGACGTTATTCTAATTATTATGTCGGTAATTTTTGCAATTAGCGTCATGCAAGTGGCCGGCGGCATGGATTATATGGTGAAATGTGCTGCCAAACTGCTGCGAAGCCATCCAAAATACATCAACATTTTGGCCCCTTCAGTTACTTTCATTTTGACTCTTTTAGGCGGCACTGGTTATACCGCCATGAGTGTACTCAATGTTATTCAGGAAGTTGCCAAAGAAAATGGTGTTCGTCCATCACAACCCTTGACTAGCGCGGTGATTGCCAGTCAGATTTCAATTACTGCATCACCGATTTCTGCAGCGACCGCTGCCATGTATGTTGTCGTTGAAAAGATGGGCGTCTCCTTCGGTCAAGCTCTCTGTGTAATTATCCCTTCAGCTATTTTTGGAACGCTTATTGCGGTTGCCATTTCTAGTTTCCAAGGCTGCGATTTAAAAGACGATCCCATTTTCCAAAAACGCATGAGTGAAGGTCTCGTAAAAATGAGTACCCAGGGTCAAAAAGAAAAGGAAAGCTCACGCCAGGCAAAATTATCAGTGCTGATCTTCCTCTTGGGCGTCTTGTTCATCGTTCTATTGCTTTTATTTAAATCGCAAATCGGTCATACACTTGGAAGCCGAGACATCATCATTATCACGATGCTGGTATGCGCTCTCTTAATGTACTGGTTCTGCAAGGTACCGTTGGTTGAAATTAAAAAAACTCCGATTTTCGCCAGTGGTTTTGAAAGCTTGGTTGTTGTACTGGGTATCGTGTGGATGAGCGCCACGATTATCGGGGCTCATATTCCCGAAATTAAAACTCAGGCTACGGAGATGCTTACTCAATATCCGGCATTATTGGCTGTTGCATTTTTCTGCGTTTCCGCTCTGCTTTTCAGTCAAGGCGCGACCTCAGCGTTGCTCGTGCCCGTTGCTGCGAGCCTTGGCGTTGACGCATCAACAATTTTGGCCAGTTTTGTTGCCTGTTCAGCGCTTTATATCACCAACATCTATCCGACTACGGCGTTTGCAATCGCTTGCGATGACACCGGGTCTTTCCTGGATAAAAAATGGAACGGTTCTTTTGTGATTAATCATCCATTTTTCCTTCCTGGGTGCGTCAGTCTTATTGCCGCAGTACCGTTTGGATTTTTAATGACTAAATTAGTTTTCTAACATCGACAGTATCGATCCTAGAATTTGCCCAACGTTGTAACCGTTGGGCTTTTTTTCTTTCGGGAAAGTTCGAAAAAGCGCTAAACTTCAATTGTTCCACACTCTACTAGGAAAGGAATATACCCATGTCCACAGTTCTCGATCCCATCAAAATGTGGGAAGACCTCCATAAGATTCCTGAATTGGCCATGCAGGAAGTTAAGACTGCTGCCTACGTTACCAAGACGCTTCAGGATTTAGGCATTGAAGTGCAGACCGGTATCGGCGGCACTACTGGCGTAATGGGCATCATTAAAGGCTCCGAACCGGGCCCAGTCGTGATGTTGCGCGCCGACATGGACGCATTGCCCTTCACGATTGACGGTAAAGAATGCGCCATCCATGCCTGCGGCCATGACTCTCACACAGCCATGTTGTTGGCTGCCGCCAGCCGCCTAAAGGATCGCGTCAAGAAGGGCACTCTCAAATTGCTCTTCCAACCCGCTGAAGAAGAAATCAGTGGCGCTTTGGCCATGATCAAAGCCGGTGTTATTGATGATGTGGACTACGCCTTGGGCGCTCACATCCGTCCGATTCAAGACGTTCCAGCCGGTCAAATTTGCCCGGCGGTCAACCACACGGCTTCCAACACGCTTCGCGTGGAAGTAACGGGCCGTAGCGCTCACGCCGCTCGTCCGCATTTGGGCGTTAATGCTCTTGATGTAGCCTGCGCCATTGTTCAAGGCACGCAAAACATGTGGTTTAACCCAACCAATATTTGGTCGATGAAAGCCACGCAATTACACGCTGACCAAGGAGCAACAAACTCCATTCCTGAAAAGGCTGTGATCACCTTTGACTGCCGCGCTCAAACGAATCCGTTGATGAAGGATTTCCGTGAACGTTTCGCTAAATTGGTTGAGGGAATCGCCACCGGCTACGGCGCAACGGCCACCATTACGGAACTTGGTGCCTGCCCGGCGGCTGAATACGACGATGACTTCAAGCAAACGGTGATTGAATCCATCGTTCGTACTCATGGTCAGGAAGCCGTCGCTAAGGACTGCGGTGGCGGCGGTGAAGATTTCCACTACTACAAGATGCATAAGCCCACGATGAAGGCCGCCTATTTCGGTTTAGGCGTTGGAGCAACGCCGGGTCTTCACGCTGCAACGATGCACTTTGACCCGAAATACCTCCCGATGGGGGTCGATGTGATGGTTGATGTGGTGGAACGCTTGATCGGCTAATTCACAATCACCGATGACAAAATGGGGAGTCTCAAACTCCCCATTTTTTGTTTTCCGATATAAAGCTACAGCGGCAACAGTTGCGATTGTTCCATTAAGTGGGCGCGCAAAAGTTCAGAAGCTTTTTGAGCATCCCCCATGCGAATCGCCCGCAAAATTTCCCTTTCCTGTCGAGCGATATCCAAGAAGAATTGTCTGTCCATGTTGGCAATGCGGTGTGAGGTTTTTTCAAAATACGTCACCAGCACGCCTGAGAAAACCTGAAGAACTCGATTTCCGCATCCTTCCAGAAGCAATAAATGGAATTCTCGGTCAAATTTATCAGCCACCAACGGTTCATCGGCGTGTTCTTCAATCTTATTGAGTGTGCCTTCCAATCGGGAAGCCAAAGCCGGAGTGATGCGACGGCTGACTAACGGCATGAGAGAGCACTCCACTAAAGCGCGAGCCTCAATAAATTCCTGCACGTCAAAATTAGCCACGTCGAAACGCATCTGGATCTGATTGCGCAAACTATTTGCGCCCACTTCACGAACCGTCGTACCACGCTTCGGTGTTCTAACCAGAATCCCCATTTGAGTCAAAATATCCAACTCTTTGCGAATACGGTAGCGGGTCACACCGAAACGCTTAGCCAATTCCGTTTCCGTGTCAATGCGCTCGCCATTTTTTGCTTGTTCCTGCAAATGATCACGAATTTGTTCAAACAAATTGTCGTTTTGTTGCATTTTGTTCGAGACCTTTGAAAAATTGTTAGCGATCATTATAGGGGGATTTTTGACTACTCTTTGATTATTCAACAAAAATTAAGGGTTTTTAATGATGGACATCTAACTTAATTGTCGACAAATTGGTGATTTCCCGATACGTAAAATGCAATATTTTAGCCTTATATGTCGGTCTAAGCATTTGAAAAATGTAAAATAAATTGCTCTTAATTTATCTTTTCCACAATGTTGTTGGCATTTGTTGAAAAAGATCGCCGTTTGAAAATCCTCGAAAAGACGCCTACGATTAGCCGAAAATACATGGAGCTTACTAAGCTCCCCCTCTTTTGTTACTTCTCCAAGGAATAAAAAATGGTTGATGTCCAATTTTGGCTCCAACTTGCCGTCGTCTTATTCTGCTTGGCAGTCGGCGGCCGTTTCGGCGGCGTGGGTTTGGGTGCTGCTGGCGGCTTCGGCGTGAGCATCCTTGTTCTCGGCTTCGGCATGCAACCGGGCTCTCCTCCCGTATCCGTCCTTTTGATTATTACCGCAGTGATTGCCTGCACGAGCGTCTTGCAAGGCTCCGGCGGTTTGGATTATTTGGTCGGTTTAGCTGAAAAGTTACTGCGTAAATGGCCTCGCGCCATTAACTTTGTGGGCCCCGTGGTTTGCTCCATCTTCGTGATTTTTGTGGGTACCGCCTATGTGGCTTTCGCCGTATACCCGGTGGTAGCTGAAGTGGCAGCCTCGGCAAAGATTAGACCGGAAAGAGCTGTTTCAGCCTCGGTGATCTGCGCCGGTATCGGCGTGATGGCCAGCCCCATGAGTGCCGCCATGGCTGCCATGGTGGGTATCATGTCCGCCTACGGCTACACGTTGCTTGATATTCTGTCGGTTTCTGTTCCCACGTATTTCATCGCCGTGTTGGCGGCTTGCTTGTCTGTGAACTGGCGCGGCTGCGAACTCGAAAAAGATCCTGAGTTCATCCATCGCGTGCAAACGGGCCAATACACGGAACTGCATGTTTCCACGACCGATCGCATCTATAAGGAACCGAGCAAAGGCGCTAAGATCGGTGTGTTGATTTTCGCCATCGGTATTTTGACATCCATTACGATCGGCTCTTCTGAAACCCTGCGCCCGTCTTGGGAAGTTGCTGGTAAGATCAGCCAATTGCCGATTCCATCTTTGATTCAGATGGTCATGCTGGCAACCGCCTTGGTAATCATCGTTGTCTGTAAGGTACCTAGCGACAAATTCGCTTCCGGTTCCGTTTTCCGCTCCGGTTTGATCGGCGTGGTCGGTGTTTTCGGCATTTCCTGGTTAACGGGTACGTTCTTTGACACGCACAAGGATGTGTTCGTTCACTACTTCTCCGATATTGCCAGCTCTTCGCCTATCATCTTCTGCATCGTCTGCTTCTGCTTTAGCTCGGTGATTTTCTCGCCGACCGTCAGCACGACCATTTTGATGCCGATCGGCTTAGCCTTAGGTTTAAGCCCGCAACTGTTAGTCGGCATTTGGGCTTCCTGCTACGGTGACTTTGTTATCCCAGGCGGTGCACAAATCGGTTGTACGGCTTTTGACCGTACCGGCACGACGAGATTGGGCAGTTTCGTGTTTAACCACAGCTATATGCGACCAGGTCTGGTCTTCGTTGTGGTCGGCACGGCTGCTGGCTGGTTCATCTCGCAAATCATGCTCTAATCTATACGGTTAAAACATTTGCGTTAACGGAGGATTCTTGAGGAATTCTCCGTTTTTTATACCTCTTAAGAGCAACACAAAATCCTCTCAAAGATACAAATCGAAACAAATCATTAAAAATTTATCGTTGATTAGATATGGCTCAATCTCTTTTTATTCGGGCAAGTTTGAATTAAATTAAGGAAAACTCCCTACCCATTTTGTAAAAATTTAAGGGTTAACCCTAAATACTTTTTAGTATTTTTGTAAAGATAACCGAAAGATATATCCCTAGCTCAAAAACAAAACGCTCGAGACAAGAAAAAGTTGTGTTACATATGTGAAAATTCGCAGTGCTTAGAAAGGTTACGGCAACGTAACCTCTTCTATTGTTTAAAAGAGAAAATAAAGGAAACTTACCATGGTTGGTACTGACTTTTGGCTACAACTAATCTTAGTGTTGGCATGCTTGTTCTATGGTGCCCGCAAAGGTGGTATGGCCCTCGGCCTTTTGGGTGGCGTGGGCTTGATCGTTTTGGTTTTCGGCTTCGGCCTTAAACCGGGTAAACCTCCGGTCGACGTGATCCTCACGATTTTGGCCGTGGTTTGCGGTTCTGCTACTTTGCAAGCCGCTGGTGGTTTGGATTGCTTACTCCAAATCGCTGAAAAGATTTTGCGTAGAAATCCCCGCTACGTCTGCTTCCTCGCTCCGTACATCTGCTGGTTCTTGACCATCTTGTGCGGCACGGGTCACGTTGTTTATACGATGTTGCCCATTATCTATGACGTAGCTATTAAGAATAACATCCGTCCGGAACGCCCGATGGCTGGTTCCACGATCGCCTCTCAAATGGGCGTGATCTGCTCGCCGGCTGCTGTAGCTGCTGTTTCCATGATCGCCTTGATGGAAGGTTACACGATCAATGGCCAACACTTCGGCTTCGTTGACCTCTTCTCCATCACGATTCCTGGCGGCTTCTTCGGTGTGTTCGCCGTCTGCTGCTTCTCTTGGTTCCGTGGTAAGGACCTTGACAAGGATCAGGAATTCCAAAAATTGATTTCCGATCCGGAAATGAAGAAGTATGTCTACGGTGATACGACAACCTTGATCGGTAAGAAGTTCACGGGCAAGCAATGGCTCTCTTTGGGCTTGTTCATCGGCGTGATCGTTATCGTGGCTATCCTCGGTATGTTCCCCGAATTGCGTCCGAAAGGCTGCTCGATGACCTTGGCTATTCAAATGTTCATGTTGGCCGCCGGTACGTTGATGGTTATCTTCTGCGATGTTAAGGCTTCTGACGTGGCTAAGAACAGCGTGTTCCGTGCTGGTACTGTCGCCATCGTGGCTGTGTACGGTGTGGCTTGGATGGCCGATACGATGTTTGCCGCTCACTTGAACGACTTGAAGGTCGGCTTGACTGAATACGTTAAGGTTTATCCGTGGGCCTACGCTATCGTGTTGCTCTTGGTTTCCAAGTTGGTGAACTCTCAAGCTGCCGCCGTTGCAACGATCGTTCCGGTTGCCTTGGCTGTTGGTACGCCTCCGGGAATTGTGGTCGCTTTCTCTGCCGCCTGCTACGGTTACTACATTCTTCCGACGTATCCGTCTGACTTGGCCGCTATTCAATTCGACCGCTCCGGCACGACCCATATCGGCAAGTTCGTGATCAACCACTCCTTCATCCTCCCGGGCTTGATCGGTGTGTTCACAGCTTCCATCGCCGGTTACATCTTCGCTGCGATGTATGGTTTCGTTTAATCGATAAACCTATCGCGAGTAAATAGCGAATGACGGACGGCAAGTAGTTGAACTCTTCAATTACTTGCCGTTTTTTTTTGACCGTATCATTATTAAAGGATGGCGCCGATTTAACACTCCCCTTTGTTAAAGACGCCTAAAACAACAACGTTAAGGAGATAACGAAAAATGGCTCAAGCTGTTGAATTTAAATACGCTCCGATGTTCCAGCTCGGCAAAGACGACACGGAATATTATCTTCTCACCAAAGACTACGTTTCTGAAGGTGAATTCGAAGGTCATAAGATCCTTAAAGTCCAACCGGAAGCTTTGACCCTTTTGGCCAAACAAGCTTTCCACGACACAAACTTCATGCTTCGCCGCGCTCACAATGAACAAGTGGCCAAGATTTTGAAGGATCCGGAAGCTACGGACAACGACAAGTATGTCGCTCTTTCCTTCTTGCGCAACGCTGAAGTGGCCGCCAAAGGCGAATTGCCCTTCTGCCAAGATACCGGCACCGCCATTATTCACGGCGAAAAAGGCCAAGCCGTTTGGACCGGTTTCTGTGATGAAGAAGCCCTCTCCTTGGGCGTTTTCCAAACCTACACAACCGACAGCTTGCGTTATTCTCAAAACGCTCCGTTGTCGATGTATGAAGAAAAGAACACCAAGTGCAACCTTCCCGCTCAAATCGACATTGAGGCTGTTGAAGGCAATGAATACAACTTCTTGTGTGTGGTGAAGGGCGGCGGCTCTGCCAATAAGAGCTACCTCTATCAAGAAACCAAGGCCATTTTGAACCCAAAGACACTCGTTCCCTATCTCATTGAAAAGATGAAGAGCCTGGGTACGGCTGCCTGCCCCCCGTATCACATCGCCTTTGTGATCGGCGGAACGTCTGCAGAAAAGACGATGCTCACGGTGAAGTTGGCCTCTACGCACTTCTATGACAATCTGCCCACGACCGGTGATGAAACGGGTCGTGCCTTCCGCGACGTTGAACTTGAAAAGACGCTCTTGGAAGCCGCTCAAAATATCGGTTTAGGAGCCCAATTCGGCGGTAAATATATGGCCCACGACGTTCGCGTCATTCGCTTGCCGCGCCACGGCGCCAGCTGCCCGGTCGGTATGGGTGTCAGCTGCTCGGCAGACCGCAACATCAAGGCTAAGATCAACAAGGACGGTGTCTGGATTGAAAAACTCGACTCCAACCCCGGCGAATTGATTCCTGAAGAATATCGCAAGGCTGGTGAAGGCGAAACGATTAAGATCGACCTGAACCAACCGATGACGGAAGTTTGCAAAGAATTGAGCAAGTATCCGGTCTCGACCCGTGTGTCCTTAACCGGCACAATCATCGTGGCCCGTGACATCGCTCACGCCCGCATGAAGGAATTGCTCGACAGCGGCAAGGAATTACCCCAATACATCAAGGATCACCCGGTTCTCTACGCAGGTCCTGCCAAGACGCCTGCCGGTCATCCGTGCGGCTCTATGGGCCCGACAACGGCTAACCGTATGGACCCCTATGTTGATCTCTTCCAAAGCCATGGCGGCTCTATGGTAATGATCGCTAAGGGCAACCGCACGCAAGTTGTTACCGATGCTTGTAAGAAGCACGGCGGCTTCTATCTCGGCACGATCGGCGGTATCGCTGCAGTGCTTTCCGAAAGCTCTATCAAGAGCATCGAATGCATTGAATGGCCGGAACTCGGTATGGAAGCTGTCTACAAGATTGAAGTGCAAGACTTCCCTGCCTTCATTTTGGTTGACGACAAGGGCAATGATTTCTTCAAGCAAATCAAGCCCCGTTGCACGATCAAGTGCGAAAAATAACCTGGAAACTTCCTCACTAAAAAGGTAAGAATCCACTTCTTAATCGCCGTTTCCGTTATGGAGGCGGCGATTTTTTATTCCTGGCGATAGAACAAATTTTTCGCTCCGATAGAAATTAACCTACTTTTACACAGTAACGTCTTTTTGGGATCATAAAGGCATTGACACTGCCGATTTTGGAAAGAATAATAAGGACGTAGACAATTTAAATATGTAGGCAGGCTCTTTTTCATAAAAGAGCCAATGGGTTGTTGTGTGTCTCAATTATTTAAATACCCGCATTGCCGGAATCGATTACTTTTATTTTTGATAACTCGGAGCCAACTATGAAAACCGAATGGAGAGGCTTTAAAGGAACCCATTGGGTCGACGATGTCGATGTGCGCGATTTCGTTCAAAACAACTACACTCCCTATGACGGCGATGATTCGTTCTTAGCGCCGCCCACCGAAGCAACCTCTAAGCTTTGGGATCTTTTACAAGGCTTGCAAAAAGAAGAACGAGCTAAAGGCGGCGTGCTCGACATGGAAACGGAAATTGTCTCCGGCATTACCGCTTACAAAGCTGCCTACATGGGCGAAGGAACTAAGGATTTGGAAAAGGTTGTCGGTTTGCAAACTGACCAACCCTTAAAGCGTGCCTTTATGCCCTTTGGCGGCATCAAGATGGCCGAACAAGCTTGTGAGACCTACGGCTATAAGCCCAATCCTAAGTTCCATAAAATTTTCACGGAATACCATAAGACCCATAACCAGGGTGTGTACGATGCCTACACGCCTGAAATGCGTCTTGCCCGCAAAAACAAGATCATCACGGGTTTGCCTGACACCTATGGCCGTGGCCGTATTGTCGGCGACTACCGTCGTGTCGCCCTTTACGGTATCGACTTTTTGATTGCCAAGAAGAAAGAAGACATGGCCCATTGCGGATGCGGCATGATGACTGACGAAATCATTCGTCAGCGTGAAGAAATCACCGATCAAATTCGCGCCCTCATGCAGATGAAGGAAATGGCTGCCGACTATGGTTATGACATTTCTGTTCCTGCCAAGAACACCCGTGAAGCCGTTCAATGGCTCTATTTCGGTTACTTAGCCGCCATTAAAACTCAAAATGGCGCCGCAATGTCTGTTGGCCGTATTTCCACATTCTTGGATATCTACATTCAACGTGACTTGGCCGAAGGCACACTTACGGAATCCGAAGCTCAGGAATTGATTGACCACTTGGTGCTCAAATTCCGTATGGTGAAATTCGCCCGTATTCCGTCCTATAACCAGTTGTTCTCTGGCGATCCGGTGTGGGCAACTTTGGAAGTGGCTGGCCTTGGAATGGACGGCCGCTCCATGGTCACTAAGAACGATTTCCGCTTCTTGCATACCCTTGAAAACATGGGGCCGTCTCCGGAACCGAATTTGACGATTCTGTACACGAAGCACTTGCCGAAAGCTTTCCGTGACTACGCCGCGAAGATTTCCATCAATACGTCTTCCGTTCAATATGAAAACGATGATGTGATGCGCCCGATTTGGGGTGATGACTACTCCATCTGCTGCTGCGTGTCCGCTACAGAAACCGGCAAGGAAATGCAGTTCTTCGGTGCCCGTGCCAACTTGGCGAAGTGTATGCTCTACGCTATTAACGGCGGTGTTGACGAACAAACGCTTATGCAAGTGGGCCCCGAATTGCGTCCGATCACTTCCGAGTACCTCGACTACGATGAAGTGATGGAACGCTTTGACAAGATGATGGATTGGTTGGCCGGTCTCTACGTGAACACCCTCAACCTGATCCACTACATGCACGACAAGTACTACTATGAAGCCGCTGAGTTGGCTTTAATTGATACGGACGTCCGTCGTACGTTTGCGACCGGTATCGCCGGTTTCTCGCATGTGGTCGACTCGCTTTGCGCCATCAAGTACGCCAAGGTAAAGACCGTGCGTAACGATCAAGGTGTAGTCATTGGCTACGAAACCGAAGGCGACTTCCCGCGTTACGGCAACGATGATGATCGCGCCGACTCAATCGCCGTGTGGCTCTTGAAGACCTTTATGAAGAAGCTTCGCAAGTTCCATACGTACCGCAACTCCGAACCGACCACTTCGATTCTGACGATTACGTCTAACGTTGTATACGGTAAGGCAACGGGCGATCTTCCGGATGGCCGCAAGTCCGGCGAGCCGCTCTCCCCGGGTGCCAACCCCAGCTATGGAGCGGAACAAAATGGTCTGCTTGCCTCGTTGAATTCTGTGGCTAAGTTACCTTATGAATACGCTTTGGACGGCATTTCCAACACGCAAACCATCAGCCCTGACGCACTCGGCCATTCGCTCGAAGAGCGCGTCAACAATTTGGTTCGTGTGATGGATGGTTATTTCGAACGGGGTGCCCATCATCTCAATGTCAACATTTTCGGCACAGAAAAGTTGATCGATGCAATGGAACACCCGGAAAAGCCTGAATACGCAAACTTCACGATTCGTGTGTCCGGTTACGCTGTTAAGTTCATTGACTTGACCCGCGAACAACAACTCGATGTGATTTCTCGTACTTGCCACAAAGCGATGTAATTTAACAAACCGCACGCCCTCAGTCCGTACAACGCGGATTGAGTGGCGTGCCTTTTTTTTGTGATTGTCATGACTCTTGCACATGTTCACTCTTATGAAACGTTCGGCTCTGTAGACGGTCCCGGTGTGCGCTTTGTTCTCTTTTTGCAGGGCTGCAAAATGCGCTGTCAGTACTGCCACAATCCTGATACCTGGAAAATGGGTATCGGCGAACAAAAAAGTGCTCGCGAGATCTTAGACTTTGCTTTGCGCTACAAATCGTATTGGGGAGAAGACGGCGGAATTACGGTTAGCGGTGGGGAGCCTTTGCTTCAAATTGACTTTCTCTTGGAATTTTTCAAAATGGCCAAGGCCGAAGGGGTGCACACCACCATTGATACGGCCGGCTGGCCCTTTACTCGAAAAGAACCTTTCTTCTCCAAGTTTAAAGAGCTGATGCAATTGACCGATTTGGTTATGCTTGATATTAAGCATATTGACGATGCTAAACACCGAGAATTGACCAAACAGTCCAATGCAACCATTCTGGATTGTGCTCACTATTTAGACGAGATCCATAAAGATGTGTGGATTCGCCATGTGTTGGTACCAGGGCGAACCGACGAAGACGAAGCGCTCCAAAAGCTCTCTGATTTTATTTCTACTCTCCACAATGTCAGAAAAGTAGAAGTACTACCCTACCATTCTTTCGGCATGTACAAATGGGAAGAGTTGGGGTTAAAGTATGAACTCAAGGATACGCCGGCTCCGTCTACTGAGCGGGTGATTAATGCTGAGAAAATCCTGAAGACGTCTTCTTATCGTTAACATCCGAAAGCCATCTCTAAAGGCGTGCTCGTCATAATTTCAGGCTGAACATGTTTTGGATGTGTATGGTTGCCCGGAGCTCGCTACGGATAGCTGCAAGCGCTGAGTCATCGTGGGCGCAATTAAGACCCATCTGAGATTAATTCTTGCGTAAATTGAAATTTCTGAATTGGCGGGCGATCGTAAGACACCTCAGGAAATTTTTGACGAATAGTTAATTCTCACCCCAGAACCAACTATTCTTCACTTGACCTGTTTAAGGTAGCCTCCCGAAGAATCTCGGGAGGCTCTTTTTTAGATAAATTAAATGGAGTAACCGGCTTTACGGGCAAAACGAACCGTCGCATCCAAGAAACCTTGCTTGGATCCACAGTCATAGCGAATGCCGTCAAAACGGTGAGAGTATGTTGTATTCAGATTCAACTGACCGGCGATAGCATCAGTTAATTGGATTTCTCCGCCAACGCCCTTTTGAACTTTCTTCAATCGCTCGAAGATTTCCGGCTCCAACACATAACGGCCGATCACAGCAAGCGTTGAAGGCGCGTGATCAGGATCAGGTTTTTCAACCATTTCGTGAATCAGGCTCGTGGTTGCAAGACTGTCTTCTACTCCAACGATGCCGTATTTTTTCGTATCTGCCTTTGGCACATCCTGAACCGCCAAGATATTTCCGCCGCCCAATTGCTTACGAGCTTCAATTAACTGACCGATCGCTGACTGTTGAGCATCAATTAAGTCATCGGCCAACATTACGGCAAATGGTTCATCTCCAACCACGGGTTGTGCACAAAGAACAGCATGGCCCAAACCCAACGGCTCGGGCTGACGAATATAGATAAAGGTCACACCTATCGGCGCAATAGAGCGAACCGTTTGAAGTAACTCGGTCTTGCCTTTCTCAATCAACTCTTTTTCCAACATCGGAGCCTTATCGAAATGATCCTCAATGGCTCGTTTATAACGGCCTGTGATGAAAATCATTTCTGTAATGCCGGCTACGTACGCTTCTTCTACCGCATACTGGATTAAAGGCTTATCCACGACCGGCAGCATTTCCTTAGGCATTGCTTTTGTCGCCGGTAAAAAACGAGTTCCAAGCCCTGCGACCGGGAATACAACTTTGCGAACGTCTTTCATCTTTTATGACTCAAAGAATTAAAATACACAGCCGTTAAGTATATCGAATCCTCTTTCAACTAAGCCTAAAGACCTAGGATTAATACCCATGCAAAGCGAACAAAATGTAACCGTCATCGGAGATGTTCACGGTTGCCTACCAAGCTTATCCCAACTTTTAGAAAAAATTCCAGAAAACTCTCCGCTGATTTTTATCGGGGACCTCATTAATCGGGGACCTGCATCGTTGGAAACGTTGCGACTTGTGTATTCCATGGGGAAACGAGCGACTTTAATTTTGGGCAATCATGAAATGCATCTGCTCGCGACAGCTGCCGGCGCCGGCAAACCCAACCGCAGAGACACTATTGATGAAATTCTGGCCGCTCCAGACGCTGAAAAATTGATTGATTGGATTCGTCACCAATATTTACTTTATGACTGGAAAGATTACACCTTCGTTCATGCGGCAATCGATCCGGCCTGGTCTTTAAAGAAAGCTCGCGCTCTAGCTTGTGAAGTTCAAGAACATTTACGAAGTGATCATTGGAAAGATTACTTGCAGGAAATGTATGGCAAAGATCTTTGGGACAACGACTTAACTGGTTCCGCTCGCATGCGAGCTATTTTGAATGGTTTTACACGAATCCGCTTCGTGGACAAAAAAGGTGTTCCAGACTACAAGGCCAAAGATTCTCCCAACAATACACCTAAACATCTAATACCTTGGTTTGAGTGCTCTCACAGAAAAACAAAAAACGACAATATTGTGTTTGGCCATTGGTCAACACTGGGACTTGTTATTCAAGAGCACATCATTGCACTGGACACAGGTTGCATATGGGGCGGAGCGCTAACTGCTGTCGTGCTACCTCAAAGACAAATCATTCAAGTCAAAGCGCCCCAATATTGCGATCCTTTTGCTTAATTAGGCTTTCTCGAGAGTTCCGACAGCATCACAGTGGTGATGCACATTGTCGGGATAATCCTTCATCGGGTCGATCACTCCCATAGCAGAACTCATCAGCGCTGAAGCCTCGCACGCGACCTCGTGGCGAGTTTTACCCTCCACGTTAATCGTGGGCAGTACCTTTAGAGTCACCGCGAGTCCCGGAGTGCTGCATATTGTCCAAAGGCATTTAAAAATGGAAATGTTTGCGTAAGATGCCTTGGTGGTTTTAACCCCATTTTCCGTATAGCAAATCGCAACCGGCAACACCGGAGTACATGACAATATTGCCGGTTCAATCAGATTTGGTTTAAGAGGTAAAAGAGAAACCCCTTCACTCGTCTTCCCCTCGGGAAAAAGCATGATGGTTTGATGTTGCATCAAAGCGGCGCTAATTTGCTCATTCACGGAAATGATTGAACGGCGATTCTTTCTCTGGATAAAAAGCGTATCCACTCCCTTAGCGATACGACCGAATACTGGCCAACCGGCGATCTCGCTTTTGGCGATAAAACGACCGGGTTTCATGGCATTGAGCGCGAAAATATCCACAAAGGAAATATGATTGGCAACAATCAGGCAGTGGCTCTTATAAACATCCCCTTCAACAGAAAAGCGCATCCCGATCATGTCAATAAAAGTTCGGGCCCATGTTTTGATAATTTTTCGTTTGGCTTCTGGCTTTATCCATTGAAGATAAAACAACACCAGTAAAATACAGGCTAAGGCAAATAAAAGCGCCAAGATAAATCGAAAAGAACCAACGATCTTATTCATACGTCAACAGAAGTGGATTCATTAAAAAACTGCTGCAAGATGATACACGCTGCCTCATCGTCTATAAAGTCTGCTTCACTATCAACAACGGCCGAGGTATAACGTTCATCAATTCTGTTAACCGGCAAATGAAACCGACCCTCAAGTTGCCTTGCAAAACGCTCACATCGATTTGTCATTTCGTGAGATTGACCATCAGGATGCCTAGGTATTCCTACAACAAAAGCCACCGGCGACCATTCTCTCACCAACGCGTTTATTCCATTCCAACGAGATTGAACCGTCCGGGAATCAATAATCCGGTAGGGACTCGCTTGCCGCGTCAGGGTATTTCCAAGCGCAACACCTATTCTTTTCTCACCGAAATCAAAGCCAATAATTACTCCGTCGCTCATGCGTGCCCCACTTCTTCTCCCCACGCTTCCAGTGTGGTTGAATCAATACCTAAAAGTTTCAACGCCTTCTCGTAACGCTCTTCAATCGGTGTGTCGAAAATAATTTTTTCATCCGCTGGCGCAATCAGCCAACCACTCACGGACAATTCCGCTTCCAACTGTCCCTCGCTCCATCCCGAATAACCAAGCGAGAGCAAAAATTTTTCCGGAGCACCTTCACAAGCTCCGATTGCTTCCAAAACATCACGGGACGTCGACAAATAGATTTGGTCAGTCACCTGCATGGTCGAGTGATACTTCTTGTTGGCACTGTGCAACACAAAGCCTCTTTCTATCTGAACGGGACCGCCATCGTAAAGAAAAACGTCTTTTAGTGCCGGATTCTTATTTTCAATCCCGATTCTTTGCAAAAGCGATTCCACACTGAGACGAATGGAGCGGTTAATGACAATCCCCATCGCCCCGCTTTTTGTATGCTCGCAAAGGTAAACAACCGTCCCAGCAAATGTCGGGTCCTTCATATTGGGTGCTGCAATCAAAAAATGATCTTTATAGGAAACAAATTCTGCCATTCTGACTTTCCCTATCATCCTCACAAAAGAGTATTTTCACACATCTGTCACGCCTGCGCTATGATGGAAGGATTCTGTTACTTTGAGATGCATCATGGTTGAAAACGTCCTCGAACAATTAATCGAACTTTTCAAAACAGGTCAGGCTCAATTCCGGGTTCTGGAGCATGCCGCAGGCGGAAAATCCAGCCAATCTGTTGCTGAAATTCGCGGCACAGAATTAGGCCAAGGCGCTAAGGCTTTGGTGTGTCACGTTAAAGGAAACGGGGTAAAGCTATATGTTTTGGCCATTTTGCCAGCCGATAAGCAGGCGGATTTGGCAAAGCTCGCCCAGGCTCTTGGTGGGCGCAGGGCTTCTCTAGCCAGTCCTGATGAGGTTAAAGAATTAACCGGTTGCGTCTTCGGTGCGGTTCCTCCCGTAAGCCTTCACCCAGACTTAAAACTTGTTGCCGATCCGAGCCTTTATGAGCGCTACGATGAATTGGCATTTAACGCGGGCCTGTTGGATCATTCCATCATTATTAAAACGGAGGATTACAAGAGAGTTGTTCACCCTGAACTGATTGACTTCCTGAAAGACAACCCTCCGTCTTAAGCATTTGACACCATTATGATTTTTGGTGTTAACACTCCTTTTCAAGTCAGCTAAAAAGGTCTATCATTTGCGACTTTCTTTTTTAGCTGACTTTTTTATTGCCATGATTGATTACGGCACAGTTCTTCAAGCTGCCCTCACGCCGATTACTTTGATTTCCGGCGTCGGCTTGCTCTTGGTGTCCATGACTAATCGCTACAACCACTCCACTGACCGTTTGCGCCAGCTGTTGCGTGAAAGCGATGCCATCAAACCCCGAAAAGACGATGATCTTGATCACGCCATTGAATTGATTTTCCTGCGTGTTCGACTTTTGCGCAAAGCGATCCTCCTTATTGTTCTTTCCGGTATGTTTAGCGCCCTTTTGGTGTTAATGAGCATTTTTGAAATCGCCCTTGGGGATGATTTCATGGTGCTCAAATCCATTTTGCTTTTGATTGCTATCGTGATGGTTGTGGTATCCACTCTTATTTTTGCCAAAGAAGTCGGCACTTCCATGAAAGCGCTGGGCTTGAGCGTTCACCACTAAAGGAGCAGAAACATGGTTGAATATCATCAGATGCTTACCACGTCACTGCCCCCGGTGACATTAATTTCAGGCGTTGGTCTCTTGCTCTTGGCAATGACCGCCCGTTATAACCACTCGACAAACCGTGTACGCCAGCTGCTACGCGAGCGCAATTCGATTGCTCCGAGAGAAAACCAAGATCTCAATCATGAAATCGATTTGATCTTCGAGAGAGCGTCTCTGTTGAGAATGTCTATTCTCACTGTTGTTCTTTCCGCAACATTCAGTGGTTTGCAAGTGTTGGCGGGCATTCTTGAGTGCCTTTTCATGTTGGACTTGGATGTTTTAAAACTCGGAGCCCTTATTCTGTCTATCGCTTGCCTGCTTGTTTCAACCATTTATTTCGTCAAAGAAGTTTCACTTTCAACCAAAGCTATTGGGCTTAGCGTTGAACACCGCTAAGTGATAAATACCGCCGATTGATCTTTTCTGATTTCAATCGGCGGGTTCAAACTATTGAAGCGGACGCCCCCAGAAAAAGTATACGGCCGAATCATTATCACTAGTCTGTCCAAAGGCTAAATACAAGGGGCCAAAAATAGAATCGGCTGCTACGTAAGCGCTGACTGCTTTTTTCCACACCCCCAGATCTTTATCACTCAGATAGGTCGGCAGCACATCTTCCTGAACCCGACCTATTTCAAATCCGGCTCCAACGTAAATGGGGAAACCAAAGACATCTGTGTGTCGCAGACGCTTTGATAATTGCAGACGCCCCAAGACCATGTCAGATCCACTGTATCGCCCGTAGTAGGCACCGGACATATTGAAAAGTCCTCCCAGAGGATAGCGTCCCGGGATTGTTGAAGAACCGGCCTTGCCGGATAAAACACTCACCCAACCATCGCCCCAATCCCACGGGAAAATAGTTTCCAGATAAAAATCGGAGACTTCGGGATCCGCAGAATTTTCCATCTGGTCATAGCGTCTGGCACGAGCATCCAAATAAAAACCTTTCGTCGGGAAATTAACATTATCCAGCGTATCGTATTGCCAACTGATTTCGACAAAAGATGCTTCATCATCCATGGAGTTATAGCCTGGAATTTCTCCAACTGAAACTTTACTTTGAGCCGAAACATAACCAACTCCGGCTCTTAAAACAGAAGCTTTTCCAAGTTCTAAACCTAAAGACAGAGAGCCTTCCAGTGTCTTATTTTTTAGTGTCGCCAGTGCGTGACTGGAGCCGTTGTACCAGTCATATCGCTGACTTTCATAACGAATTTCTGGCATGAAAAAAAGCGGACTGGCAGCGCCCAGCGGCTGATAAAAACTGGTGGAAAAATAGCTATCCTTCCCAATTTGCGCTTCGTTACGCCACTCTCCTCCCCAGGAATTTAACCACCCCATGGTATGAGCCACTAGGAAATCGAATGTATGCTCCTGATTGAAGTCCGTAGAAATCTTTCCCCCAACCCGAATAGTGTTGTAACCCCAAGGTTTTTCCTGCGGCCTCCAGACTAAAGTTTGAGTACCATTGGGTCCCGGTTCAAATGTGTACGGAACCAATGTGAAATCATCCGTTGCCCAAATTTTCGCACTCGCTTGAGCGATCTGATCCTCCGTAATGGGTTTTGTCAAATCCAAATCAGCGCTTTTTATAACGCTTTTCGGATTGACCACCTCTAACCCCTGAACTTGTACTGAGTCAACTTGTCTGGCTTGAGGCGGCTGAACCGCTGACTGCCGGGCCAAGTTCCACTGTTCAAACGCTTTTTGTGAAACCGCCAACCGTTTTAACTGAGGTCCATATTTTTGGGCACTTTTCTCGCCGGCTTCAATAATAGCCTCCGCTTTCTGGAAATCCCCCGCATTGAAACCGGTTAAATCCGTTGTGATCAAAATGTCTTTTTCAGTCAAAAGGGATTTGGAGTGATCCACATTTCTTTCAGTCAAAATGCCAATCATTTGTCCCATCACGCCCGCCACAGAGTGGATGTCTTTGGATTTTCCTAAAGGCGTGCCGGCGTTAACCGCAATGATGATATCCGCGCCCATGGCTTTAGCTTGTTCAACGGGAAGGTTCTGCGCTAATCCACCGTCGACCAGCACTAGGTTTTTATAGGGAAACGGAGAAAATGCTCCCGGCACCGACATTGAAGATCGCATGGCATCGGCCAATGTAACGTCCTTTTGCATCACAACAGCCTCACCGGTGTCCAAGTCTGTTGCAACCGCCGCAAAGGGGATAGAAAGTTTTGACAGGTCTGTCACTGAACTGACGTGACGCGTAATGGATCGTAAAAAGATTTCCAAGTGTTGAGCCGGGACTACGGAGTCCGGGAAAAGTACTCCTTTATTTGATAACCCTATTTCTTGTGTGCCCAATCCTTTAAAGTCGTCTTGCCTACGACGCCAGTTTATCTCATCACGATCCGGGCGCAGGGCAAACATTTCTTTCCAATCCACTCCCAAAATAATGTCTTGCATTTGCTCCACGGAATAGCCCGAGGCATAACCGCCGCCCACCATGGCCCCCATGCTTGTACCAGCCACAATATCAATTTTTACACCTAACCGTTCTAATTCACGGATAACCCCAACGTGTGAAAAGCCCCGCGCGCCGCCCCCGGAAAGAACCAGTGCGACTTTGGGACGCGAGAGCGTTAAAGAGTCCGCCTGCTGCACGGTTTCTGCTGAGGCAAACATACAAAACGCCAGGCTTAACGCAAACAATAAGAACTGAAAAGCTCGATGTAACATGAACAGATTCCTTTTTAGTCCATCTTAATGTTAATTGGGCACTATTGCAGTATCATTTTTGGTATTTCGACGACTGTAGGAATTTTAAAAATGCGTATTTTGCTCACGGGCGGAGCCGGATTTATCGGTTCACACACGGCAGTAGAAATGACCAAAAGCGGCCATGAGGTGGTCATTTATGACAATTTCTGCAATAGCGACGCTTCCGTCTTAGAGCGGCTTGAAGAAATATTGGGTAAGCCCGTTACTTTTGAAGAAGGCGACATTCGTGACTACAGCCGTATGCATGAAGTGCTCAAGAAACACCAAATTGAAGCGGTTGTGCACTTTGCCGGTCTAAAAGCGGTTGGCGAGTCTGTAGAAAAACCGTTAGAGTACTACGACAACAACATCTGCGGAACCGTTACGCTTTTGCGCGCCATGAAAGACCTCGGCGTCAAACGCCTTATCTTTTCATCAAGCGCTACGGTCTATGGAACTCCTCAATATTTGCCGCTTGATGAAAATCATCCGTTATCGGTCACCAATCCGTACGGTCGCACGAAACTTCAGGTTGAAGAAATTCTGTCTGATCTCTGCGCAAGCGACCCCGAATGGTCTGCGGTTTGCTTGAGATATTTCAACCCGATCGGCGCCCATGAAAGCGGATTGATCGGAGAAAATCCAAGAGGTATTCCCAATAATCTTTTACCTTATGTTGCTCGCGTGGCTGCCGGTCAACTGGAGGCGGTCCGCGTTTTTGGCAATGATTACGATACGCCGGACGGCACAGGCGTGCGAGATTACATCCACGTTGTGGACCTGGCCAAGGGCCACGTAAACGCCGCGCAATACAGCTTGACTCACAAAGGGTGGATTGCCATTAACTTAGGAACAGGTGTCGGCTACTCTGTTCTCGATATCATTCATGCCTACGAAAAAGCCTGTGGCAAACCCATTCCCTATAAGATCGTTGAGCGTCGCGCAGGCGATGTCGGTAGCAATTGGGCCAACCCTAAACGCGCATTGGAATTACTGGGTTGGAAAGCGCAATACGGACTCGAGGAGATGTGTCGCCACTCTTGGGCCTTCCAGAAAAATTGCCACTAAATTTTTTGACAATAATGACTTAATGTCGCATCTAACGCCTCCTGCCAGGGGCGAGGTGCGATTGGTAGTTGTGAGTAAAGTTTTTCCGTATCAAGCCGGCAATTAAGAGGCCTTGGTTCCAAAGACGGATAATCCGCTGTTTTTGCGCTAACAATGTTTTTATTCAAAGCCCAACTTATGCCGGCTTTTTTGAGAACACGAAGAATGTATTGCGCACACTCATAGCGGGAACAAAAACCTTGATTGGCAAAATGATAAATGCCCTGAAAGGGGGTGCCGTTCTTGAACTGATTCAGTAAAAGGTTAATGACTTCCGCCACATCTCTTGCGCTGGTGGGCGAGCCCCATTGATCCGTCACAACAGAAACTTCCGATTGTTCCTGCAATCTTTTACAAAAACTCGAAACAAAATTGAGATGGCCTGCAGCATGAAGCCACGAAAGTCTGAGAATCAACGCTTGGGAATTGTGTTTTAAAACCAGATCCTCTCCTTTGGCCTTTGTTTTCCCGTATGCGTTAATCGGATTCTTTAGATCTGACTCCTTCCAAGCTTTTTCTCCATTTCCGTTAAAGACATAATCTGTACTTAAATGCACGAAATACGCTCTCAACTCCGAGGCCGCCCGAGCCATGAATGCCGGCGCTTCGGCGTTGATAGTTTGAGCTTCATGAAAATAAACTGGAACCTTGTCAACAGCCGTAAAAGCTGCCGCATTCACAATCGCGTCGCAGCGCAGCGTGGTGATATCTCCCCGCCAAAGATATATCCCTTCACGTACCGGCTTGAGCCCGGCCAGCTCACGCAAGAGATATCGATAAACCGCTTCGGGGCAGAGCAAATCACCGCCGAATTGTTTTCTCTTCGGGCAAATCCAATCGAAGTCATCTCTAAAAAGCTCTAAAAGAGAACTGCCTACTTGTCCGTCTGCGCCAAACAACACAACTTTCAATTTTTCTTTCCCTTAATCGCATCAAGATGTTTTTTCAGATAAAGCCCTGTAACACTCTTTTTATTTTTCATAATTTGCGCTGGCGTTCCGCAGGCCACAATTTCACCACCATCTTGCCCCCCGTCTGGTCCCATATCCACAATCCAGTCAGCCGATGCAATGACATCTAAGTTATGTTCAATGATGACAACCGTGTTGCCGGCATCTCGCAATTTTTTCACGACATCAACCAGCATTTTGACATCCTCAAAATGAAGGCCTGTCGTAGGTTCATCCAAAATGTAAAGAGTTTTGGATGTATCTTTACGTGACAATTCCAAAGCAAGCTTCATTCGCTGTGCTTCGCCGCCCGAAAGCGTCAAGGCACTTTGACCTAATTTGACGTAGCCCAACCCCACGTCCACCAAAGTGTCCAACTTACGCGATATGATCGGATGCGTGGCGAAGATCTTTCTAGCTTCCTCAACGGTTAGGTTTAATACTTCCGCAATATTGAGCCCTTTGTAGAGCACCTCCAGTGTTTCGCGATTGTACCGTTGACCGTGGCAGTGTTCGCAGGGCACATACATATCCGGCAAGAAGTTCATCTCAACCTTGATAAAGCCCTCTCCCTGGCAGGCTTCGCATCTTCCACCCTTCACATTAAAGCTAAACCGACCCGCGTCATAGCCACGTTCTCTAGCGGTAGGAGTCTGAGCAAAAAGATCTCTGATTGGTGTAAATAAGCCCGTATAAGTCGCGGGATTGGAACGCGGGGAACGACCGATAGGACTTTGATCCACGCTGATAACCTTATCGAATAACTCGCTTCCTTCTATACGTTCAAAAGGCTCAGGTGACGCACTGGCTCGATAAAGTTTTTGCGCCAAAGCTCGATAAAGCGTGTCATTGATCAAAGTTGATTTACCGGAGCCCGAAACCCCGCTTACAACCGTAATTAAACCCACCGGAATTTCCAAATCCACATTTTTAAGGTTATGCCCCCTGGCTCCTACGAGTCTTAAGAACTCACCGGATCGACGCTTAGGCTTACCCGAAGGCAGCATATTTTTCTCACCGCTCAAATAAAGACCAGTAAGAGAATTTGGATTATGGGTAATCTGTTGAGGCGTTCCTAAGGCGACAACTCTGCCGCCGTCTTCCCCAGCTCTCGGCCCCATATCGACAACAAAATCCGCCGCCCGAATTGTATCCTCGTCGTGCTCAACAACAATGACAGAATTGCCCAAATCGCGAAGGCGCTTCAACGTTTCAATCAATCGATCATTATCGCGTTGATGCAATCCGATAGACGGCTCATCCAAAACATACATCACGCCAGTCAGACCCGAGCCGATTTGACTGGCCAAACGAATTCGCTGAGCCTCACCCCCCGACAAAGTATCCGCCCGACGATCAAGGGTCAAATAGCCTAATCCAACGTCCGTCAAAAAAGTCAATCGTTGCTCAATTGCCGCAACCAGCTTTTTCCCGACTTCTGCCTTACTTCCTTCAATTTTGAGCCCTTTGAAGTATTCATGAGCCTGAGAAAGGGGCATCGCTGTAATTTCATAGATAGCCTTTTTGTGTTTGCCTTGTCCGACAAAAACGTGTCTGGCGGCCTCTTTTAAACGGGTTCCTTTGCAAGCATCACAGACCTTGAGTTCTCGATAGCGATTTAACTCTTCCCGAACAGCCTCATTTTGAGTTTCAGCGTAACGGCGGTTCAAGATAGCAATCACCCCTTCAAAGATTTCTTTTTTATAAGTAACCGTTCCGGCTCGTCGATAAGGCATATTGATTGTTTTGTCACCCAAACCCCATAACACAGCTTCCTGATCACTTCGCTTGAGTTGATTCCAAGGTGTTTCCGCATCAAAGCCAACCGCTTTGGCTACAGCCTCTATCAAATCAAAGTTGTATAGATTTCGCCTATCCCAACCATGAATAGCTCCCGAGCTTAAAGACAACTCCGGGTGACAGACAACGCTTTTTTCTGTAAAAACCATGCCCTCACCCATGCCGTTGCACACCGGGCAAGCTCCCATAGGGTTATTAAATGAAAAAAGCCTTGGTTCGAGTTCTTCAATACTGTAGCCGCATTCCGGACAACAGTAGTGACTTGAAAAAGCCTGACGCTCGCCACTGTCCATATCCTCAATAACCACACGACCATCGGCCAACCTTAATGCCGTTTCCAGGCTTTCTGCTAAACGCTGCGAAGCATTGGGACGAATTTTTAATCGATCTACGATGACATCTACATCATGCCTTTCCCTCGGGTCAAGTTGTGGCAACGTCTCCACCTCATAGCGGACTCCATCAACTTTAAATCGAATAAAGCCTTGAGTCTGCATATCTTGGAAAAAGCGATCAAAGTCTAATTTTTTTTGACGCACAACCGGCGCCAAAACCATGATTTTGCTTTCTGCCGGACCTTGTAAAATGCGGTCAACCATTG
The DNA here is from genome assembly GCA_905212345.1 of uncultured Sutterella sp. GTDB lineage: Bacteria > Pseudomonadota > Gammaproteobacteria > Burkholderiales > Burkholderiaceae_F > Aphodousia. The sequence continues at coordinate 25,174 of CAJMEC010000017.1, forward strand.
AAGATACCGGAGTGACCTCCAAAGGCAGGCCATGGATTGGACAGTAGGGAGTCCCGGCACGAGCAAACAAAAGACGAAGATAATCCATGATCTCGGTGATGGTACCAACAGTTGACCGCGGATTACTGTTCACAGCTTTTTGTTCAATAGCTATAGCCGGGGAAAGTCCTTCAATCAAATCGACATCCGGCCGTTCCATTAGATCAAGAAATTGGCGTGCATAAGCCGACAAGCTTTCTACATAGCGACGCTGACCTTCCGCATACAAGGTATCGAAAGCCAAAGAACTCTTTCCCGAACCCGACAAACCGGTGATAACCACCAACTGATCACGCGGAATATCCAAATCAATATTCTTTAAATTGTGAGTGCGAGCCCCACGAATATGAATGTCGCCGTGCATACTATGCGCCTTCAAAAAGTTAACTTTTGATTTTAACGTTTTACCCCAAGTTTAGATTTTCACACAACCATTTTTGAACTATCAGGTAACGAGCTACTCCAATTAGCCTTTTCCATTTGCAAAGTACCTATCCGTAAACACATGCTTGTCAATGCCCTAAAACGTATTGACAATCCTGCAGGAAATAAATCGTCTACCTGGGTCAAGGCTTATCAAGGAATTTATGAGGCCATAAAAGATAAAGATGAAGATTTGTGCTTCAAACACCTCCGCCACATGATTTCAAGCTCAGATCACTAAAGCAATGGCCCGACAAACGCGGGCCATTGTTTCTCCAATTATTAAGGCGTCAAGCCACACGAGGGACAGTAAGTGAACCCTCCGGCATCAAAATCGTTGACGGATGGTCGCCCAACTTTTGTTTGGCAATAGCAACAGCCTCGTCAACGCACTCCGTCGTAGCGGCAAAGTGCATGGCTTTTGCCAGATCCTTGTCGAGTTTAGTCACCAAAACAAAGTCCGCTTTGGACTGAGGACGGGTAATGGCAAAGGCCTTGTTCGCCCCAATTTGGAAGTTATCTTCCAACTCTTTACGAATAGCTTCCGGCGTCTTTAAGCGCTTAAACGTTTCTTCTAACTTAGCCGAGCCTGAACCTTCAATGCATTCGGCAAGCAAAATCACCACTCCGCCTTCTCTCACTGCACACATGGCATTGTCCATCGTTTTTTGCATCTGATAGACATTGATATCTTTCGGATAACCACCGCAGGAGGCAATCACAAGATCGGCTTCCTTGGGGATCACGCAGCCGTACACTTCATCAACAAAGCTACAGGCCACCTTGTGAGCCTTGATGTAATTGCCTGCAAACATCTTCAAAAATTCATGCTTGGCGTTCAAAACGGCATTAAATAGGAATAATGAACGGCCTTTAGCAAAAAGCGCCACGCCTTCCATTTGGTCTTCGTAACAAGGATTGCCTTCCATGATGCCCAAACCCGCATGAGGATCCAACATCCAGCTGTGATTTTTGCGAACTGTTTCCATGGCAGCGCAGCCCGGCAAAATAGCCTTTCTGCCACCACCATAACCAGAAAAATAGTGATGGACAATGGTGCCTGTCAAAATAACGTGGTCAACATCACACAAGAGCTTATTGATCCAAACCGGCGTCCCGCGGCTTGTATCACCAAAGTACTCAAAATCGTCCGCATTAGTGGCAACACTGTTGTACATCTTGATACGGGAGGCGACCTCTTTTCCAACCTGTTCAACCATTTCTTCATGCGTCATCACGCGATGCGTACCCAAAGAAAAAACAATCCGCATATTTTCATCGGGCACACCCAGGCGATTCATTTCATTGACAAAGACCGGCATGAAGTCGTAGCTATTGGCCACACGTGTCGGGTCATTGCAAATAAAAGCCACCGTATCACCCGGCTTAACAATTTCAGACAAAGCTGGTGAGCCAATCGGATGATTGATCGCATCCAAAATACCTTGCTCAACGTTTTGCATCGGAGGGAAATCTTCGGTACGAACGACTTTCAAAATATCGTTTTCTTCGTAGTCAAACGTTTTCGTGCCGTGACCATAGGCAAAAGTAAATTGTTTGGAAGCCATAGAAAGTCCTTTAGAGTCATTTTGAGGCGATTGTTTATTTTAACTTGTGTTTGGTTTTCGTAACGCTCAAAGCTGGAAATTAATTTCGCAAAGATAGGGAATATTTTTGATCTACTGTCATATAGAGCTAAGAAAATCCTTTATGGCGGTATGGACATTTTTTCAAACTTTCTACACAATTAGCGCTTAGCGTATTTTTGAATATGCTCACCAAACGTCTCGAATGCGAACGGGTGAGTTTTCTCACTTTGAAGCCTTTGGGTGTGTTTATCAAATACCGTTTTAACGGTGTTGTTATTTTTTGGAAGTGAAAGAAAATGGCTTCGGTAAATAAAGTCATCATTATTGGTAACTTGGGTCGTGATCCGGATACGCGCTATACCGCTGAAGGCGGTACCGCCATTACGACGATTACGGTGGCAACCTCTCGCCGCTACAAAGATTCCAACGGTCAACCTCAGGAAGAAACAGAATGGCATCGTGTTGTGTTTTTCGGCCGTCAAGCCGAAATCGCCGCCGAGTATCTCCGTAAAGGTCGCCCGGTTTATATTGAAGGCCGTCTGCGTACCCGTAAATGGCAAGGTCCGGACGGACAAGACCGTTATTCAACGGAAATCATTGCTGAAACGATGCAGATGTTGGGTAGCCGTGAACGCAACGAAGGTACTGGCGCGAGTGGTTTTGAATCTGCACCTCGCCGTCCCGCTCCCGTTCACACCGAACACGCTCCGGCTTCAACCTATCAACAGCCTCGCCAACCGGAACTCGTGCCCGCTCCGGTAAACGGTTTGGACAATCTTGACGAAGACATTCCGTTCTAATTTCTGAACCCTGTGTCAGACACTCGCCCACTTGAATCGCAAGTGGGCTTTTTTGTTTCCTCCCGATTGAAGTGGTATGGATTTTTTGGACACATAGGAGTTCAAAGTCATGTTCATACCACAATCCATTAAAGAACAAGCCTGTATCGGGCTTTTACATTTTCGCCCTAAAAAAGAGTTAGCTCGAGAGCTTAACGTCTCTGTAGGTACTATCCGAGACTGGTCTATCTACGTTGACAATCAGTTCTTTGATTGGATCACTGAACCTCATCAACAATTGAGAAAAGCACAGTTGCATAAGGCAGTTGAATTTTGGTTTGATGCCTATCCTATTGGTTATAGTGATGTTGCTCGTCGCTTTGGTGTCCGTCCCTCCACCTTGTATAACCACATTCTTCGTCGTATTGCTAAACTGCCGGATAATTTAAAACCCAAACGTCTTCGCTTTTGGGCCCCACAGCGTACTCCTAGCATAGGAACTTTCACGATGAAGTTTGAGAAATTGTCGGATATTCCTGCCGATCGTCCACTAACTCTGGCTGAACGCAAGGCTTTACTCAGAGAGATGCAAGACACACGAGATAGGCTCATTTGTGCAGAGTCTTTGCTTGAGGTGGCAGTGGAGTCCTGTAAGGATGAGCTCAAAAAAAAAAGAATTGATGCGGCAACTCGAGCAAACCAGAAAGGCCTTAGCATCGTTCGGATCTGTCGTTTAATGGGTGTCCCTCGAAGTAGTTTTTATGTGGCTAAGAAACCCTCCGAAGCCAAGCTCCGAGACCGGGACTTGGCTGATCATATAGCTCAAATCCAACAAAAATACTTCTTCACGATCGGTCGGCGTCGAATGGGAACTCTTTTGAAGAAGTTACATGGTATCGATGTGGGGACGACTCGCCTGCAAAGAGTAATGAGCCTGTATGGTTTAACTGACAAAATACGTCAGGTCAGGAAAGCCAAACCTCATGCCGGAAAAGCGACCCAGCTGGAGCTTCCTCCCAATGAGCTCAATCGCGAATTCAAGGCCAATAAACCCTATCAACGCTTTGTGACAGACGTGACTTATGTTCCTTACTACGAACAAAATGAATGGCATTGGGGTT
>CAJMEC010000018.1 GCA_905212345.1 uncultured Sutterella sp.
GTTTCTTTTTTTCCGTGAAGCTTTTGAAAAACAAAAAATTCATCTTTTTAAAAATCCAAACCAGTATTTTGACGAGGACTTTCCCCTTATTGACTACATTCAGGCTTGGTTTTTATTGTCCCAAGCTCGACAACAACCAAATGACTTAAACACTCAAAAAGAGATTCAAAATTTCCTTATTAAGCATAAAAATGACTATATTGCCGAGCGGCTCAGAACTGATTGGTTGCTTGTCATGGCTTCTTATTGGAACGAGCGCAACCAATGGAAGACATTTAATTCTGTGCGCAAACAATTGCAGTGGAACAAGTCGGATCCCAATATTGTCTGTTGGGATCTCTATCACAGCATTTCAAACAGAAAAAATATTTCAAAAAATTTTGCTAACGAAGCGCTTTCGATTATCAACGCTCCCCAGTACAAGGGCAATAATATTTGCCAAAAGGTTTCAAGCGCTTTAATCAATAAAGTCCCTTCTACCGCTTTTACACGTCTCGTAATCCTAATCCAGCAGGGGCGAATCTCAGAGGCAAGAAATGTTTTAAACGTTCTTATTCAAAAAAAACGTCTGCCTGCACGAGCCTCGCGATTAGCGTTTAATAGTCCTGCCAAATGGTATCGAACCTACCGAAACAAATTAGGCACTCAAAACAAGCATGTTCGGCTAATTGCCGCCTATCGTCTTACATCCATTGATATCGATCAGTCTGTTCGCGTTGCCAACTCCCTAAACGGCAAGCTCAATAAGGCGGAAAAAAGCGCTTTATGGGGACGATTAGGCTACGTGGGAGCCATCAATCACAACCCGAACGCACTTCAGTGGTACGCCAAAGGCGGACAATCCGTCTGCTCAGGTCCATACAGTGCGTTACCCAGTGACTGCATTCAATGGCAAGCCAGGGCAGCGCTGAGATTTAAAGACTGGAAAAAACTCAATCACTTAATTGCAAACATGCCTGCCAGCATGGCTAAACAAGAAAATTGGGCCTACTGGCGAGGACGCGCGTTAGTTGAAATTGGCCATGCGGAACAGGCTCCCCAGTATTGGCGAACCATTTCCACCAAGAGAACCTTTTACGGCAAGTTGGCCTCAGAGGCATTGGGACAATCTTTTTACTACTCCGACAATGAAACGGTTGAGGCTACACATGAAGCAATCGATTCTATAGGTAAAAATCCCAGTCTACAGAGAGCAAAATACTTTTATGACATAGGACTTTTTGTCGAAGGAAACAGAGAGTGGCAATGGGGGATCCGTACAATGAATGCGTCAGAACTCTTGGCAGCAGCACAATGGGCTGAAAAGCATTCTCTATTGCACCGCGCTATTAATACTGCCATTAAAGTTGCAGAGCATTATCCGCTTGAACACGAACTGCTTTACCCTCGTCCTTTTGAAGATGAGATCGAGGAATTTTCAGAAAAAGCCGAAATTGATGACAATTGGGTATACGGACTGATGCGCCAAGAATCGCGCTTTATCGCCGCCGCCCAATCCAATGTCGGCGCTAACGGTTTGATGCAAATAATGCCCGCTACGGCCAAATGGATCGCCAAGCAATTGGAAATCGACGACTTCAAACCCGAAAAAATTTATGAAATTGAAACCAATATCTATTTTGGAACTTCGTACCTTCGTTCTTTACTGAACCGTTTGGACAATAATCTCATTCTTGCCACAGCCGGGTACAATGCGGGCCCCAATCGAGCCAGCCGCTGGCAACAATCTTTGCCACAAATCTCCGAAGGGGCCATTTTTATCGAAACCATCCCCTTTACGGAAACGCGCAACTATGTGCAAAATGTCTTGGCCAATACGATTGAATACGCCTATGAGCAGGATCAAAAAATCACCTCATTTAGACGATGGCTTGGAGAAATAGATCCCAAGGCAGACACAACAACTGAAGAAAAAATTTAGTTATGCATATTTATCTTGTCGGCGGTTATGTCCGCGATCTGTATTTGACTCAGGAACTCGGTTATCCCGAAACAAAGGGGGATCGAGACTGGGTTGTCGTCGGTGCTACCGCTCAAGATCTATTGGATAGGGGCTTTCAACCGGTCGGAAAAGATTTCCCAGTATTTTTACATCCCCAGACACATGAAGAATACGCTCTGGCCCGCACAGAAAGAAAAGTGGCTCCGGGCTACCACGGCTTTACGTTTTACGCATCCAAAGATGTCACGCTTGAAGAGGACCTTAGAAGAAGAGATCTGACAATTAACGCCATGGCTCTTGATGGGAAAACATTGATAGATCCTTATAAAGGCCTTACTGATATCCGGACAAAAACATTACGGCATGTATCAGAGGCTTTTAAAGAAGATCCTGTCCGCATATTGCGGATCGCTCGTTTCAAAGCAAAGTTGCCGGAGTTCACCATCGCCGCAGAAACTCAACAACTACTCAATGAAATGGTAGCCAATGGGGAAGCTGACAGTTTGGTCGCGGAACGAGTGTTTCTTGAAATGCGAAAAACATTAAAAGAAAAGTCACCGTCTCAATTCGTGACTGTTTTACGTTCCTGTGGGTTATGGAAACTCTTTTTCTTTGATTTACCTGTCAGCCAAAACATTTTGAATCGACTGGACCAAAACGCTCATATTCCGGAATCGGAAAAATTTGCATTACTGACCCATTGCGAAGACAATCCCGCACAAATAAAAGCTTTTATCGCTCGATTAAAACCACCGGCTGAAATCATTGATTTGATCAACCTCTGGAATAAACTCAAGGGTTGTTTCGATAACACGGATTCCGAAAGCGTTTTAAAACTAATTGAAATGTGCGATGCGGTGAGAAGACCAGAAAGACTGAATCACGTTTTGCATTTAGCTCAAATTGTTTATGACTTAAAAATCGATGTATGGCAAAACGCTTTTGATCGAATCAAACATATTGACTATGCGCAAATTGCAGCTTCCTGTTCGGATAAATCCAAGATAGGACAGGCTATACATCAAGCACGCTTACTTGCAATTGAGGAGCACAACTGAGATGTGTTGGTACACAGATTCGTTACTTAAATCCTGCCGCCATATTGTCATCAAAGATATACAGAAAAATATCTCAATAGGGGCGTATGAACATGAAATGCATGGCAAACAACCCGTCATTATTAATGTTGAAGTGTTTGTGCGGACAGAAAACGAAAGAGATCGGTTGGATAATGCGTACAACTATGATGAAGTCATTCAGACCATTGACGCGGTTGTGCAAAGCGGTCACATTTGTCTGCAAGAAACTCTAATTGACAAAATTGCCAATAAACTTTTGAATAATCCGCTTGTTGTGGCTGTTCTCGTCAGAAGTGAGAAAACCCAGGCCTATCCCAATGTAAAAAGTGCCGCAGTAGAAATCTTTAGGACTCGACATGACTGATAAAAAAATTATCCCCATCATCGAAGACAGAGCCCTTGTCATCGAAAATGACTTAGATACGTTTGCCGATAAAGAAAAAAAGACCAAAAAATCCGTCGCCGAAAAAAAGAATGAAAAACGCATCATGCGCTTGGCCGGAAAAGCTATCGCAGAATTCGGCATGATTGAAGGCGGTGACAAAGTCATGGTTTGCATGTCCGGCGGCAAAGACAGTTACGTGTTACTTGACGTTTTAATGAAACTTCAAAAAAGGGCTCCTGTTCCTTTTGAATTAATCGCGCTAAATGTTGATCAACATCTGCCGAACTTTCCCAAAGATGTTATTCCTAACTATCTGGAAAAGATTGGTGTGCCCTACCATATCGAAGATCAAGACACGTGGTCAATTGTCAAGCGCGTCATACCGGAAGGAAGAAATGTCTGTTCAGTCTGCTCACGCCTTCGTCGGGGGATTATTTATCGAGTTGCTAAAGAACTTGGGGTTACAAAAATCGCACTGGGTCACCACATGGATGACATCGTCAGCACATTGCTTCTGAACATGTTTTACGGTGGAAGACTCAAAGGAATGCCACCCATTTTAAGAAGTGATGACGGCCAAAATGTCATCATTCGACCATTGGCTTATGTTCGTGAATATGAAATTGAGCGCTGGATCAAATACCGCGACTACCCGATTATTTCTAAAGAAATTTGTCGGAAAATTGAAAATAAAAAACGGGCTGAAATTAAAGCGCTGATGCGAGAATGGGATCAAAAATACGACAGCAGAATCTACAACATCCTTATGAGTATGACTCGCGTAGCTCCTTCTCATTTAATGGATAAATCCATCTACGATTTCAAAGCACTGATCCCGGATGCTTTGAAAGACAAATCTGTTGAGGAACTCTAGGCATTTTCCTTTTCGGACAAAAGCCAGCGATAGATTTCGTCACGTGTGCTGCCGACGATTTTGGCCGCTGTTGCAGCGGCTTTGGACGCCGACATTGCCGAAGCCAGCGCACGGATCCATTTTTTGTCCTTTTCGTTAAGTTGAAATGCTTCTGACTGAGGGGCAACATCAACCAAAATCACATACTCGCCCCTGGGTTCATGACTTTGCGACCATGCACAGAGTTCTTTGGCAGGCATCACTGAGAAAGTTTCGAATTTTTTGGTCAACTCTCTAGCCACAACAACGCGTCTTTCCGGTTGCGCCAGTTCTCCTAAATCTTTGAGAACATCTTTAATTCGGTGGGGAGCTTCATATAAAACAAAGCTATCCGGTTGACCAACAAGAGAACTCAATGCCTCATGTCTGGCTTTAGTTTGTGGAGGCACGAAACCCACAAAATGGAAACCTGCCGGCTCTAAACCCGCCGCTGACAAAGCAGTAATAACAGCGCTTGCTCCAGGGATCGGAATAACGCGGAATCCATGCTTAATAACCTCTCGGACAAGTCTGGCCCCCGGATCTGAAACCGCCGGCGTTCCCGCATCCGTCACCATGGCGACTTTTTCGCCCTTTTGCAGTCGTTCAATTATCATATGGGACTGAGCAATTTCATTGTGTTCCCGAACACTTACAGTCGGAACAGAAATAGAAAATCGCTCTAAAAGCTTTTTGGTTTCTCGTGTATCTTCGGCTGCGATAATATCTGCGCCAGCGAGTACCCATAGTGCCCTGAGAGTAATATCTGCGGCATTTCCTATCGGAAGACCCACAACATACAATGTGGAGTCAGGAAGGGTCTGTGACTCGAGACCAGCCATTTGCATTAATAATTGTTCTGACCATTGATTAGATTTGGATTGCATCGTGAGAACTCGTTCTATTATCCGTTTTCTTTGTTTGGCTATTGTAGCGAGCTTTAGTTCACTGAGTTTAGCTCAACAAGCTGTCTCTTTTGCCGTTTCTGAATCAGGTTTTGTTCCCACAACCTCAGAACAAAAGTTAAAGATAGTTGTATTAATGCCGCAAGTCGATAATCCTCTGACTGCCTTTGCCAATTCAATTGTCAACGGTATCAAGGCCGAGAATTCTCAACAGCCTTCTCCGTATGAAATTATCCTGTTGCCGAGAAAAGCTGGACAAAGTGCCTTATCCCACTTGCAGGATGCCGCTTTGATGGGGGCAGTGGTGGCGATAGGACCGGTGAGCCGCAATGATGTTAATGAAATTTCTCTTTTGCCATTTTTACCGCTTCCGGTTGTTTCATTAAATTTGCCGCAAAATGGAGTCTCTTCACCCGAATTGATGATGAATTACTCACTTTCACAGGAAGAAGAGGCTAAACAAATTGCATCTATCGCTATTAAAGCTCTTCCCATCGGCACAGACGGCGTTATTCCCAGTGCCGCTATTTTTGAAATAGACTCTCCGCTGGAGCACCGAATCGCGGATACATATGCCAAACAATTACAGGCAGCCAATATCCCCTTTACCCGGCTAACACTAACTGAAGAGCTCATGGCTCAATCTAAGTTTTACAGCATCGAAAATAGCTCTATTCCGAAGCCTATTCTGGAGAAGCTGCCCGATGCAACTGAAGATCCTTATGGCTATCAACGCGCAAAGTTGCGCAATGAACGGCTGATGTCTCAATACAGAGCAAAAGTAGAATTTGAAGACGCCCCATATCAGGCCGCCTTTTTGGCCATGGACGCTCGAACTGCGGCTCTCGTAAAGCCCCGCTTGCCACGAACTACACGTGTATGGGGTACAAGCATGATTAACCCCGGCAATCCTGAACAAAGCGTTACAGCTTCGCTGGCCTATGACCTTCAAAACACCGGTTTTGTCGACTCTCCCTTAATCGTTCATCACAACGATGCTGATTTCAAGGCTAGTTTTGGTGTTAATCCACCCGCCTCTTTGCTTGAACGCAGACTTTTTGCTTTTGGTGTTGATGCCTACCGTTTAGCTTGCGTTTGGATGAAATGGCAGCCAGACATCCATATGGATGGAACGACGGGTACTTTATCGTTCAAACAGGGACTAACGGCCAATGTTGAACGCATTGCCCAACCTGCCAGAATTTTAAATGGGAAAATTGAAACGCTAACTGCTGAGCAACTTGCCCAACCACTACAACGCCCATAAATCATTTATGACAACCTTCTTGACACTCCAGGACGCCGAATTAGCTTTCGGCGATCAGCCTCTTTTGGACCACGCCAACCTCACCGTGATGGATGGGGAGAGGATTGGCGTTATCGGACGCAACGGCACAGGGAAAAGCTCTCTTTTACGCGTTATCGCCGGAGCAGACAAACTCGATGATGGCTCTAAAACGGTCATGGATGGACTGGGAATTGCCTATGTTGAGCAGGAACCCTTTTTACCTGAAGCCAACACACTCAGAGAATCTCTCATTTTTCGTGGAAAACTTAATGAAGAAAGCGATGAACAGATAAAGTGGCGGCAAATTGCTCGTCTTGATGAGTACTTGCACCGTTTTGAACTTGACGGTGAGCGACCGCTTCAAGGGGCTAGCGGAGGAGAGAAAAAACGCGCCGCTTTAGCGCTTGCTTTTACACAAAATAAAGACCTCCTTCTTTTGGATGAACCGACCAATCATTTAGATATTGACGCCATTTTGATCCTGGAAGAGTTAATTAAGTCAGAATATCGAGGCTTTAAATCCTTGATGGTGATCACTCACGACCGAGCGTTCTTGGACTCTGTGAGTACCCGCATTATTGAATTAGATCGAGGGGTTCTCAGAAGTTACCCAGGGAATTTTGAAGCGTATGAAAACAGAAAAGAACAGGAACTGGCAGCTGAGGATATCGCTCGCAGAAAATTTGATAAGTTTTGGGCTCAGGAAGAGGTCTGGATACGAAAAGGAATTGAAGCGCGAAGAACCAGAAACGAAGGTCGAGTACGGCGACTGGAGCACTTGCGTGAAGAGCGTGCCGCCAGGCGAGATCGTTTGGGACAAATCAATCTCAATATCGATGCCGGTATGAAAAGCGGCAAGATTGTGGCTGAGCTGGAAAAGGTCTGCTTGTCTTTTGACGATAAAGTTATTGTCAAAGATTTAAATTTCAGGTTATTGAGAGGGGACCGTTTGGGTTTAGTCGGTCACAACGGTGTTGGTAAAAGCACTTTGATCTCTCTTATTTTGGGGAAACGGCAGCCAGACAGCGGAACAATCAAATTGGGAACCAACCTGCAAATCGCTTATTTTGACCAACTGAGAGCCCAATTGGATCCTAATAAAACCGTGGCCGAAACCATTTCACCGGGTAGTGAATGGATTGAAGTCGGCGGCTCGAAGAAGCACATTATGGCCTACCTTGGCGATTTTCTCTTTCCGCCAAGAAGAGCCAATGTTCCGGTTTCCAATTTATCCGGAGGCGAACGTAATCGTCTGTTGCTCGCCCGTTTACTTGCTCTGCCGGCCAATTTACTTGTGTTGGACGAGCCGACAAACGATTTGGACATTGACTCCTTGGAGTTACTTGAGCAAACACTTCAAAACTATCCAGGCACTCTGATTCTTGTCAGTCACGATCGAAGGTTTTTGGACAATGTCGTAACGGAAGTTTTGGCTCCCGAAGGCAATGGCCTCTGGCGAGAATATGTTGGCGGCTACTCTGACTGGCAACACTACAAACCCAAAGTAGAGCCAGTAGTAAAAAAGGCTGAGAGCGTTGATAAAGTTGTACCGAGAAGGCCTAAACAGAGCAAAGTTAAATTGAGCTACAAAGAAAACAAAGAATTGGAGACCTTGCCTGAACACTTGATGCAGTTGGAAGCCGAGCGAGACGAGTTAATTTCGTCAATGAACGCTCCTGACTATTACACCAACCATAACGCTCAAGAGATTAAAGAACAAACGGAGCTCCTTCAAAACTTAGAAGCGCAAATTAATCAGGGCTACCAACGTTGGGAAGAACTTGAAAATAAAAGAACTTTTATCGAAAATACTAAGTAATAACCTATCTCATTTATAAAAAATATCTAAGTTTATTTTTGATAGTTTATCTCTGACAAATAATGAAGATTTATTGAACAGTCTTTAGCTGAGCGAAAAGAGACAGGCTCCGTGCCGCCTATTTTCCGGCGGCATGAAAAGACGTGACATGGCGCACAAGCATTTGTACAAAAAGCGCCGTTATCGTACTTGAGGTGCCTACTGCTGGTATTGATGTTCAATTGAGAAACCAATTTGGCAATTTATTGAGAAGCCGCACTTAAAGGGACATACCTTTATGCTCTCCATTCACTGTTTGAAAGAGAGGCAAAATCTGTGCTCTGAAATTGCCGCCACTAATCACGAACAGATTGTCACAACTGGTACTACAGATTAATTATTAGATTCTGTTGAGCAAAATAGTCTTCGTTTTCGTCTGATTAAGGATCGAATTCCTAAAAACGACCTCCTCGTGTTCTGTATTCTGGAGTTCAAAGTTTTGTGATCGTTTTCTTTTGATACTATGGATCTCGGAACTATCCTCGAAGTGTTTCAAATAACCCTCTGCAAAATTGAAAATCTCCAAACATCCCTGGTTACATAGGAAGTGTTTGGCTTTAAAAAGCCTACAAAATCAAAAACTGATTGCTCAAAATCGAGGGCCCCTAAAAAAAGGGCTTTCGTCTTACAATAAGCGGGTTAAGAAACTTATTGTTTTTGAGGTCAATCGTGGCTATTGATTCCACTGAAATTCGATTTAAATCTCTCTGTCAACTCAAGACACTTGATCAATTTGTTCCGGCGCGAGCAAAAATTGCGCCTCATACAGAAGCGCTCAGGCAATTTGACCGTCGTTCAAATACGTGGGAACGGATTTCCTATCGAGATTTAGACGAACGTATTCAACAGTGGCGTCGAGCTTTTAGCAAAATGGGACTAAAGCACGGCGATCGTGTAGCCATCTTATTGCCTAACGGTGTGGACGCTATTTGCTGTGACCAGGCGGTACTGGCCAACGGTTACGTCCCAGTTCCTTTGCACGCGATTGACACTGCGGGATCTAGTGCATTTATCATTGCCGACAGTCAAGCCTCCGTTCTAGTAACCAATCGTCAGAGCCGTTGGGATGCAATTTATCTCACCCACACGGTCATGCCTGATTTGCGCAATGTGATTTTCACCGAAGAGTCCGCACCAGACATTCGTCAAGACGGGGTACAGCACTGGGATTTGGAATCATGGCTTGCGACCGGGCATGGTGTTGAGCAATTACCAGAACCGCCGACCGAAGATGATCTTGCCGCCATTGTTTATACATCCGGCACAACCGGTCGCCCCAAAGGCGTGATGCTGACACACAAAAATGTCGTCAGCAATGTCATTAACACACTCAAAACCGTCTCTCCTAAACCCGGGGATGTGTTTTTATCTTTTTTACCGCTTTCGCATACTTTCGAGCGCATGGCCGGCTACTACCTTGCGTTGGGCATGGGTTGCACGATTGTGTTTACGCGATCAGTTCAGCAATTAGCGGAAGATTTTCGCATCATTCGTCCCAATGTCATCATCTCGGTTCCTCGAATTTATGAACGTATTTTTGCAAAAGTGCAAGCCAAATTAGCTCGTGAATCCGGCTTTGTTCGATTCCTATTTAATTGGGCCGTTGATGTCGGATGGAGACGTTTTTGTAAGAAATACGGACTGCCTACTCAAAAAGGCGGCATAACCTTACTTGATCCTATTATTTGGCCGATTCTTGAGCGATTAGTTTCAAAAACGCTTTTGAATCAATTTGGGGGACAACTTCGAATCGCCATTAGTGGTGGCGCTGCGCTCAACGCTAAAGTCGCCAAGGCATTTTGCGGCTTAGGTCTGCCTATCATTCAAGGCTACGGAATGACCGAATCCAGCCCGATCATAGCCGGCAATTCTCTTACCTACAATCACCCGAGTACAGTTGGCAAACCGTTACCCGAAACGAATGTGCGCTTAGGTGAAGAAAATGAAATTCAGGTTAAATCACCCTCTATCATGAAGGGCTATTGGAACCGTCCGCAGGCTACTCGCGAGGCCTTCACCGATGACGGCTGGTTAAAGACCGGAGACGTCGGAGAACTCGACCATGAGGGCTTCCTGCGAATCGTTGGTCGTATCAAGGAAATTATTGTTACAAGCACCGGCGAAAAGGTGCCGCCTGCTGATTTGGAATTAGCTATCGAAATAGATCCTCTTTTTGACCAAGCCTACGTCATTGGTGAAAATCGACCCTTTATTTCCACCATCGTTGTCTTGAACAAAGAAGAATGGATAAAGTTAGCTGCGACCTTGGATCTAGATCCCAATGACCCGGAAAGTTTAATGGCTACGGTAACGCGAAATGCCGTTTTAAAACGCATAAAGACTGCCGTCAAAGATTTCCCGCAATATGCTTTACCGAGAAATGTCCATATGACGCTTGAGCCTTGGACTATTGAAAATGGTTTGATGACCCCGACGTTAAAACTGAAGCGCAAAGTTCTATCGGAAAAATTTGCTCCGCAAATTCAAGCGCTTTACGCAGGTCATCGTTAAAATAGCGTCTTTTGCACTGGATACTGGTAGAAATACATCATGGCTGAACACGAAAAATTATTACCGGATTGGATGATCGGCTTAACCGATCGAATCATGAAGTACTACATTGACCGTGAGCTCAATGTCGAACCAATTATTTTGGATCGACATCCCGCTCCTCAAGAAGGTCATCAGTACATGATGTACGCCCATATTCCTTTTTGCCATACGTTGTGCTCTTATTGCACATTTCATCGTTTTATCTTCAAAGAGTATAAGGCTCGCGAGTACTTTGTGAATCTGCGCAAAGAGATGCAGATGGCTCGAGACATGGGCTACGACTTCACGTCCATGTATATCGGAGGGGGCACGACAACTATCCTTGAAGACGAATTGATTAAAACGATTGAATTGGCGAGAAAGTTGTTCCCGTCTATGAAAGAAGTATCCTGCGAAACCGACCCTGCGCATCTAGCTACTGAAAGCTTTAAAAATCTTAAGGGGTTGGTAGATCGGATGTCTGTTGGCGTTCAAAGTTTTGATGACAACATCCTCAAAATGATCGACCGCTACGAAAAATTCGGTAGCGGTGAACAAATCTTTGAGCGCATTCAGGCCGCTCAAGAGCTTTTCCCGATCATGAACGTCGATATGATTTTCGGATTTAGGGGACAAAACGAAGAAATTCTTCAACGTGATGTGGATTTGTTAATGAAACTCAATCCCCGTCAAATCACAACTTATCCCTTAATGGTCACAACACAAACAAAAGCCAGTGTCCGTAACACCATTGCGGCGCCGAGCGCTGACCTAGCTGCTCAGTATCGAATCATCCTGGATACCTTGGGCAAAAATTACAATCAATTGACATCCTGGACATTCGGACGTTCTCACGACGAAGGGTTTGATGAGTATGTCGTTGACCATGATGAATACTTGGGATTGGGATCCGGTGCTTTTAGCTTCTTAGGAGATTCCTTATACGTTAACACCTTCAGTCTCCGCCGCTACAACGAAAGAATCAGCCAAGGCAAAATGGGTGTCGAGAGACGAAAACGCTTTGATAAACATTCTGTTTTGCAATATCGTCTCCTATTAGGCTTGTTTGCGGCAAGATTATCCAGAAAGTACTTCCGTGACGTTCATGGAGTTGACTTGGACAAAGCCCTGTTTAAAGAAATGTTAGGTCTTAAATTGGCAGGCGCTATCAAAGAAAATCCCGCCGATCCGGACAATCTTATCGTTACTGATACCGGCAAATTCTTGGGCTTAGTTATGATGAAGGCTTTTTATTCCGGCATGGACAATGTTCGTGCGGAATTGCGCAAACCACTATCAAGCATTGATATGTAATTTTGTTAAGACTACCTCGAAAGGGGTAGTCTTTTTCAGCCGGATTTTTCCTTATTTTTTGTGAAAATTCTTTATAGTTCCACCGTTGGCAGTTGATACACCAGGACCAAGGTGTGTCTCTGGCGACAGGAATTGTACGTACAATCCCTGAGTTTCAAGAAGACCTGTGCACAAGGCACTTGTCACTCAGAGATTCTATTTTTTGTGAATCTTGGGAGAGATTTAAACATGTCCAAAACGATTATGGTCAATACGTTTACTCCGCCGCCCAATGCGCACGGTGAAAACGGACCTGAATACGTTGGCAACCTCCGTCGTGGTGAATTGCGTGGCGTGATCAAAATCAACAAAGACAATTGCGTTGGTTGCGACACCTGCCGCAAAGTTTGCCCGGTACACGCCATCTCCGGTGGTTTGGGTGTTGTCCACTCCATCCGTGAAGACGCTTGCTTGTCTTGCGGCCAATGCTTGATCGCCTGCCCCTTCAATGCGATCGAACAAATGAGCTTTGTTGACGAAGTCATGAAGATGCTCGATGACCCCAACAAACTTGTTGTTGCTCACCCGTCTCCCGCCGTTCGTGTTTCCGTCGGCGAAGAATTTGGTGCTAAGGCCGGCGAACTTGTTACGGAACAATTCATCAATGCTTTGGAAAAGGCCGGTTTCACGACTTATGACGTGAACCAAACGGCTGACCAAACCATTATGGAAGAAGGATTTGAATTCATTAACAAGATCCGTTATTGGGTCTTGGGTGAACGTGGTCCTGAATTGGAAGAAGCCGCTAAGCACCCGTTCCCGCACTTCACTAGCTGCTGCCCGGCTTGGGTGAAGAATGTGGAAACCTTCCACCCCGGTTTGTTGCCGCACTTGTCTACGGCTAAGAGCCCGATTCAAATGGGTGGCCCGATCGCCAAGACCTGGGCTGCCGAATATGTCTGGAAGAAAGATCCCCGCGACATTTATGTCGTAGCCGTAACACCTTGCACGGCCAAGATCTTTGAAGCTGCTCGTCCGGAAATGAATTCCGCCTGGCATCACTTGGTTGAGACCGGCAAGATCCCGGCTAACACCCCCTCTTTCCAAGACGTAGATGCTGTTGTAACGGCTCGCGAAATTGCTGAAATTTTCCGTCGTAAAGGCATCAATCCGTTGGAAATGCCGAAGACTCGTGAACGTAGCACAATGGAAATCTACACCGGTGCCGGTACCATCTTCGGTGCCTCTGGTGGTGTGATGGAAGCCGCCTTGCGTACGGCCTACTTCGTGTTGGCTGGTGAAGAATTGAAGGATCCGGATATTAAGATCGTCCGTGGTCATACCGATGCAGTTGTGGAAGCAACGATTCCTGTACCCATCAAGAAATTGGGCGGTAAGGTATTCGAAGTCCGCGTTTGCGTCGTCAATGGTGCTTTGCAAGGCCTCGAAGGTGTTTTGCGTCGCATCAAGGAAGACAAGAACCGTTATCACTTCATCGAAGTGATGAACTGCCCTGGCGGCTGCGTCAATGGCGGTGGTCAACCGGTTCGCACTGACAGCGCAACATGGCTTAACCCCACGTTGCCCGTTCCTGTGCAAATTTAATTGGATGGAGACAATAAATGCGCAAGTATGAATATACCGAACGACAAACCGTTGCTATGCTCGGTCGCCGCGGCTTTTTGAAAGTTGTCGGTGTTACGGCTTTGGCAATTGGTGTCACGGGCTACGCCGTTGTTGACCTCATCCAACGTCGCTCTGACGTTATTAAAGCTCGTCAAGCCGGCTTGTACCGTGATGACAAGATTTGCCAAGAAAATGGCCTTACCTGTTCTCACCAGAACAAGTCTGTGTTGCGTTTTTATGCTGACATGCACACGCAACCGGCCACCGGTGAATTGGCTCACCACCTGTTGCATACCCGCTACTATCCGCGTACGCAATTAGCGGCTTTGGGAGGTAAACACTAATGGCTGAACGTATCTTACGATTCCACCCCGCTGACAAAGTATTCCACGCTGTTAATGCGGTGACGTGGTTTGCATTGCTGTTCACCGGTGCGGCTGTCTATTTTTGCAACCTCTCCGATGAAACTGCTAATAATTTGATGATTTGGCACATCTGGATTGCCGTTGTGTATACCTTTAACTTGATCGGTTACTTGGTGTTCGCTCCGCATCGTTTCGCTGCGACGTTGAATGCCTTGTTAACTTGGGATATGGATACGATCAAGTGGTTCCGCAATTTCGGCGGTTACCCGCGTCGTTTCTTCAAGATCCCGTTCGGTCCGGTTGAAGTTCCGCCGCAAGGTCGTTACAACGGCGGCCAAAAGATGAGCTATCTCATTTTCTTCTTCATGATGTATGGCCTCGCCGTTACCGGCTGGTTGCTTTTCTACTTCGCTCCTGCGATTCCGAAAGGCGCTTTCTGGTGGATGTATATCTTCCATGTTTGGGGTTCCATCATCTGCTCGTTGATGGTTGTGTGTGCTCACATCCCCTTGGCTTTGCTCTCTTGGGAACACTTCAAGGGCATTTGGGGTCCGGGCGAAGGCACGATCTCTTACGAAGCTGCTGAACACCACTCTCCGAAGTGGCTTGAAAAGGACGTTATCCGTACAAATCTCGAAAAATAATTTGTACAAAAGTATCTTTTTGATACACGTCTGATTAAAAGGGATTCGCTATCATTAAGCGAATCCCTTTTTTGCTTATTAGGAATCAATATCATGGCAACCAGCCGCATGGAAACGCCTAAAGGTCTTCGACTGCATTTTGGCTTATTTGGAAAACGTAATGCAGGGAAATCCTCCCTTATTAACGCGCTTGCCAATCAAAATATTTCTATTGTGAGTAGCGTTGCTGGAACAACAACCGATCCGGTTGAAAAAGCCTTTGAATTGTCACCCATTGGGCCTGTTGTTTTTATGGACACCGCAGGTATCGATGATGAGGGCGATCTGGGACTGGCTCGTGTAGAGAAAAGTCTATCTGTTTTGGAGTGGATGGATATAGCCATTGTTGTTTGCGAAGCTGGAACCTGGGGGAGTCATGAAGAAAATATTTTGAAAAAAACTTTAAATAACGGCACTCCCACAATTATTGTTTTTAATAAGACCGATCTGCGCAAACCCTCTGAAGAAAACATTCAGGTTCTTCGTTCTCGGGGTTATAAAGTCATAGAAACCAGCGCAGCTAATCGTGAAGGTATTGCCGATTTGCGTGATGCCATCATTCAGACAGTATTGGAAAAAACAGAACCGGACCGACCCCTAATGGGAGAGTTGGCAAAAGCAGGTGACACGGTTTTACTTGTTACACCGATCGATACCGGAGCTCCCAAAGGACGCTTAATCCTGCCTCAAGTACAAGCTATTCGCGAGTTGCTTGATGCCGGTGCCAAATGCTTTGTCATCAAGGAAGATCGAATTACCGAAACGCTTAACGAGCTTAAGCAGCCTCCTCAGCTGGTTGTCACAGACAGCCAAGTTGTTTTGCGTGTTGTAAAGGAAGTTCCCGAGCCTATTCCCGTTACAACTTTCTCTATC
Source organism: uncultured Sutterella sp. (assembly GCA_905212345.1). GTDB lineage: Bacteria > Pseudomonadota > Gammaproteobacteria > Burkholderiales > Burkholderiaceae_F > Aphodousia. The sequence continues at coordinate 15,722 of CAJMEC010000018.1, forward strand.
CAAATGGCTTATTCAAAAAGTGATCTTTTAGAAATGGCCATCGGTGCGGCGGCACTGACAAAGTTGAAACCGGGAGACAAAGTTTTAATTGCTGAAACATGCTCGCATCATCCGTTAAAAGATGATATTGGTCGGGTAAAAATCCCCAATTGGTTAAGAAAAACTTTTGGTGATTTGAATATTGACATTGCTGTTGGTAAGGACTTCCCCACGGATTTGACGCCTTACAAAGTCATCATTCAGTGTGGAGGCTGCATTGTCACGCGTCGACACATGTTAGCTCGTTTGCGCCAGGCTAAAGCGCAAGGTGTTCCCATGACAAACTATGGTGTCACGATTTCCTATTTACAAGGGGTATTGCCACGGGTGTTGGCTTGTCATCCCGATGCTAAAGCAGCCTTCGACCACGCACTGAAAACGCTCTAAGGATCATGTTCATGAAAAGCATCACCGAGATCGTTAAACAAACTGAATTTTCCGACGAGGATATTGTTCGTTTACTGGCAATAACAGACCCAACGGAAGCAGAAATTTTGCGACAAGCCGCCTATGACAGAGCAACTCATACGGTTGGCAATAATGTTTACTATCGGGGACTTATTGAATTTTCCAATATCTGTACGCTTGACTGCCGTTACTGTGGGATACGTAAATCCAATCATAACGTCCCCCGTTATGAGCTAGATAAAGAAACGATTGTCAATGCGGCTCTTTGGGCGGCTGCCAACCACTACGGTTCAATTTGCCTGCAATCGGGCGAGCGTCGGGATCCGAAATTTATCGCTTTCGTCACAGATGCCCTAAAAACTATTCACGAGAAAACGGTTAGCCCTGAATTACCCAATGGTCTTGGAATTACTCTTTCTTTAGGTGAGCAGAGCTTTGAGGTCTACAAGCAATGGGCTCAAGCGAGCGGAAATCCTATTGGCTTACGTTATCTGCTGCGATTTGAAACTTCCAACCCAAAATTGTTTGATCACCTGCATCACGCTCCGGGACGCGAAAAAGCGCTTCAAAGACGCTATCAAGCTTTGGCTGATCTGCGCCGCGCGGGCTATCAGGTAGGGTCGGGTGTCATGATTGGCATCCCTGGGCAGACATTGCAAGACCTCTGTCAAGATATACGCACGTTCCAAAAATTAGATCTGGATATGATCGGAATGGGGCCCTATATCACTAGCGAAGGCGGTGATATGTTGGGCGAAGGCATGATGGAAGAAAAAGCATTAATGCGACTTTCTCTTAATATGATCGCTACTACACGCCTTGTTATTCCTGATATTAATATTGCAGCCGCTACGGCTTTGCACGCTCTAGAAGAAAACGGTCGAGAAAAAGGTATCTTACACGGCTGTAATGTCATCATGCCTAACATTACGCCTAGAATCGTTCGGAAGAATTACCAGCTCTATGCCAATAAGCCTTTTATTGAACAAGAGCCTAGCGATACCAATCTATACCTGCAGCAAAGCATTCAAAAAACCGGACGAACGGTCGCTTTGAATGTTTTGGGGAGTTCTAAACATTGGAAGATTAGAACGGGACTTTAATACTCCTATTTTGACATCGGCCGCTAATGCGGCCGATATCGAAATTAGGCGAAGGACTGATTCTTTTCCCGAGTCGTATGGAACTGAACTTGGGGCCAGTGCTTCTGAGTGGTTTGCAGGTTGTAAATAGATGTCGCTAAATACACCAAATTACCGTCTGCATCACGAGCAAGCCTGGAGGCCTGTTCATCCATAAACTGTTTTTGCGTTAGTTCATCGGGAAATGACAACCATCGAGCGGTCGAGACGTCCGTATTTTCATACAAAGCATCCACCTTGTATTCTGTTGCCAAACGCTGTGCAACGATTTCAAATTGCAAGAATCCAACCGCGCCAAGGAAAAGGTGTCCCAAGTCGTTTTCAAATACCTGAATAGCTCCCTCTTCGCCCAACTCTTTCAAGCCTTTATGCAGCTGCTTAGCCTTAAAAGGATCCTTAGGTCTAGCCGAGCGGAACAATTCCGGAGCAAAATACGGGATGCCCGTAAAGCCTAATTTTTCCCCTTCCGTCAGCGTATCCCCAATATGAAGCTGACCATGGTTATAGATCCCAATAATGTCACCCGCCACCGCATCTGTCATGGTTACGCGGTCATTGGCCATAAAGGTCAAAGCATTGGGAATCTTCATTTCCCGATCTTCTCGCAAATGCTTAACTTTCATGCCCGGCGTGTAGCGGCCTGAACATACTCGGAAAAAAGCAATGCGGTCTCGATGTTTCGGGTCCATGTTGGCCTGAATCTTGAAAACAAACCCCGTAAACGGTTTTTCTGTAGGTTCCACCAAGCGGACACCACCATCACGAGGTTGAGGCTCCGGAGCCCACTGAACCAAGGCTTCCAGAACATCTTTCACACCGAAGTTATTCACACCGGAACCGAAAAAGACGGGGCTTTGTTCACCCGCAAGAAACTTTTCAATATCAAACGGGTTGCTGACACCTTTGATCAACTCGATGCTTTCACGCACATAACCCATTTCCATTGGGAAGAGCTCATCGAGTCTAGGATTATCCAACCCCTCGATAAGTTCCTCGTTACCAGACAAGCGGTCTTCACCGGGCGTAAAACGGACCAAGTGATCTTTTGTTAAAGAAAATACTCCACGGAATGTCTTTCCCATTCCAATAGGCCAAGTAATAGGAACACATTCGAGTTTGAGAATTTCCTCGATTTCACTGAGCAGATCAATCGGGTCTCTAACTTCGCGGTCCATCTTATTGATGAAGGTGATAATCGGGGTATTGCGCAGACGGCACACTTCCAGCAACTTGATTGTTTGAGCTTCTACGCCTTTGGCAGCATCAATAACCATCACAGCGGCATCCACCGCTGTCAGCACCCGATACGTATCTTCCGAAAAGTCTTCATGCCCCGGGGTATCAAGCAAATTAATGACATGACCGTCATACTCGAACTGCATTACAGAACTAGTCACAGAAATACCACGTTGCTGTTCGACCTCCATCCAGTCACTGGTAGCATGACGGGCTGCCTTTCTTCCTTTAACAGCACCTGCCATTTGAATAGCTCCACCAAAAAGCAATAACTTTTCAGTCAATGTCGTTTTACCCGCATCCGGGTGAGCAATAATGGCAAAAGTACGACGCTTTTTCACATCCCTTGCCAATTGGGTATCTAAAGTGGCCATTTTTTAAAATTCTTTCGACAATTCAACGAATAAAGTCAACAATTAAGGGGGTTATTGTACCTAATTTCATTAATTTTCCCTGACTCAAACTATCTGGCGTTAAAATGCTCGAAATAATTTTTGGAGCATGGAAAATGAGTTATTTCCCGCAATGGAAATTAAAAAAAGACGGCATTATCGCACCCGATGAACGATTACCCACCGGACAAACGCTCGCGTTGGGTGTTCAGCACGTAGTAGCCATGTTCGGCTCAACCATCTTGGCCCCTTTGCTAATGGGTTTTGACCCGAATGTCGCCATTTTAATGAGCGGTATCGGCACACTTATTTTCTTTTTCATTGTCGGCGGCCATGTTCCGAGTTATTTAGGCTCTAGTTTTGCCTTTATCGGTGTTGTCATTGCTGCAACAGGCTATACGGCAGGTTCGGGATTGAATGCAAACATTGGTGTCGCCTTAGGCGGGATTATTGCTTGCGGTCTCATTTATGCCCTTGTAGGTCTCATTGTTATGTCAACCGGAGTTAAGTGGATTGAAAAACTGATGCCTCCGGTTGTCACCGGCGCTGTGGTGGCCGTCATCGGTTTAAATCTTGCGCCAACGGCCTGTAAGAGTGTGGGAACCGGTACGTTTAACGCTTGCATCGCTATCATCACCATGGTGTGCGTTGGAGCCGTCGCTGTTTATACGAGAGGACTCGTACAAAAATTATTGATTCTCGTCGGCATCGCACTCAGCTATGTTATTTACTTTGTCCTAGCGAATATTTTGCATTTTGGACCAGCCATCGATTTTTCTGTCATTGCCAACGCGGCTTGGTTCGGTTTGCCACATTTCTCCAGCCCAAGCTTTGATTTCAACGCCATCCTCTTGATTACTCCTGTCGTCATTATTCTGATTGGAGAAAATTTAGGCCACGTCAAAGCTGTGACCGCTATGACCGGCAGAAATTTAGATCCCTATATGGGCCGAGCCTTTTTAGGAGACGGTCTTGCAACGATGTTTGCGGCTAGTTTTGGTGGCACTGGTGTGACAACATACGGCGAAAATATCGGCGTGATGGCTGCTACACGCGTCTATTCGACTCTGATTTTTGTTGTTGCGGCTTGCTTTGCGATTGTCTTAGGTTTTTCACCAAAATTCGGGGCGATTATTCAGACTATTCCCCAACCGTTGCTGGGTGGTGTTTCTATCGTTGTTTTCGGTCTGATTGCCGTCGCTGGTGCTCGAATCTGGGTTGTCAATCAGGTTGATTTTGGCAATAACCGCAATTTGATTGTTGCTGCTGTGACCTTAATTTTAGGTGCAGGCGACTTCACGATTAATATCGCCGGTTTTACACTGGGTGGTATCGGTACGGCCACTTTTGGTGCCATCTTGTTAAATGCCCTAATGAATCAGGGTGGCGCTCGTGACGGAGAACCCCTAATCGAACGCTAAACAAAAAATCCCGCCTAAATTAGGCGGGACATATTACTGAAGGCGGAGTCCAAAAGATTCCGCCTTTTTTCATGGAGTTAAGCGCGTTTTTCGAGTACAGGTTCGCTGCCCCCTTCGACGCCAACCAAGACCAAGCTCGTCAACATAGCTAACTGAGGACCTTGGTAAGCATCAACCGGCTCGTACCATTCTTTAACATTATGGTTAAAGCCTTCTTTTCCGCCGCCGCCCAACGTCGTGGCCGGAATACCCTTATTAACCGCCACATTGTGATCGGTAGAGGCAAAGGCATAAGAATAAAGCGGAATACCCAATGCAGCCATGGCACCGCGGGCAGCCTGCAAAACGCTGACCTCATCCTTCTGACCGCCACCGGGACGATGACCGATCGGCTCAAGCGTAAGCTTCACGCCATCTTCATCCTTATAACCCCAGCGGGCATTTTCATCCTTAGCGGCCTGTTCAAAAATCGGCAGAATGCGGGCTTCAAGTTCGTCCAATTCCTTGGCACCGGCACTACGCATATCCAATTCCATTTCCACGTGAGCAGCGATGGAATTAACCGTTGTACCACCCTTGATCGTTCCGCAGGTGAAAGTCGTCTTCGGATCGCTAACCGTTTGCAAATCAGCAATCTTAGCGATGGCACGACCGATAGCATGAATGGCGCTCGGCGTACCGAAAGCGTTCCAAGAGTGTCCGCCAGGACCATCAAAATGAACGCGATAACGCTTAGAACCCGTTGCACCGCACAAAACGCGATTGACATTCACACCATCAACGGAAATAAAGCCGTCAATGTGAATACCGCTCTTGTTGAAGAGATACTTCGAGCCACGCAAATCGCCGTTACCTTCTTCACCGACACTGCCAACAAAGAGGATATCGCCGATGGTTTGAATCTTAAATTCCTGCAACGTACGCAAAACTTGCAAGATAGCGGCCAAACCGCGAGCATCATCACTGATACCAGGAGCTAAATAACGATTGCCTTCTTGACGAACCTTGGGATTTGTTCCAGCAGGGAACACCGTATCCAAGTGAGCAGCTAAAACAAGCGTCGGACCATTACCTTTACCGGCTCGACGGGCAACCACGTTGCCTTCTTCATCAATTGATGCCTTCAAGCCCAGTTCTTCCAAACGACGAACAAAGTCTTTGGCACGAACTTCTTCATGGAAAGGAGGGGCTTCAACCTCAGTAATAGCAATTTGATCAGCAAGCGTTTTTTCGTCATCACGCTTAACGGCCTCAATAGCAGCCTTAATCGTTTCGCAGGCAGCCAATTTATCCACAGCGGCCTGAACGTGTGCTAAAACGGGGGGCATTTCCAAAGGCTTGGCGTCCTTAGGGTTGTCCATATTCAACTCCTTATCAGTTAGAGAGAAAACCGAAAACTTTCGTTTTCGCATTCTTTTGATTTTAGCAGTTTCGGCTAAGTACAACGCCTTATTTTTCTCAATCTCTTATCAGCGTTTTAATTTTGCAAAAGCACTAGCCATTGCTCCCATCGGTTTATTTCGTTGAGGCAAAGATTGCGTTGGTTTAACCCGATAATCTTTTTGCTTCCCACTTTTCATTGACAACGAGATGCGGTTTCGAGCGATATCCACATCAATCACTCTTACCTTAACGATTTGTCCAACCTTTACGACTTCTCTGGGATCTTTTACAAAATGATCTGCTAATTCGGAGACATGCACCAATCCGTCTTGATGTACGCCGATGTCCACAAATGCTCCAAAAGCGGCCACATTAGAGACAACGCCTTCCAATTCCATATTCACTCTTAAGTCAGCGATTGTTTCGACACCTTCACGGAACACAGCGGTTTTAAATTCTGGGCGAGGATCTCGCCCCGGCTTTTCCAATTCAGACAAAATATCCTTCACAGTCGGAATCCCGAACCGGTCATCGGTAAATTCTGAGGCTTTTAATCCCTTTAAAACCTCATGGTTACCAATCAATGTGCTTATATCACAGCCGGTTTTAGCCAAAATTTTCTCAACAACAGGATAAGCCTCCGGATGAACAGCAGAAGTATCTAACGGATTGTCTCCTCCGCTGATACGAAGGAAGCCTGCCGCTTGTTCAAAAGTTTTCTCACCCAAACGAGGCACGTTCATTAAATCTTTTCTGTTCTTAAAAGCACCGTGTGCATCGCGATACGTCACAATGGACTGAGCAACGGTTTTTGTTAAGCCAGAAACTCTTGCTAGAAGCGGAACACTAGCTGTGTTGAGATCTACACCCACGGCATTCACACAATCTTCAACGACAGCGTCTAACTTTTGTGCCAAATGAATCTGATTGACATCATGTTGATACTGTCCAACTCCGATCGCTTTGGGATCAATTTTCACCAACTCTGCCAATGGATCCTGAAGTCTTCTGGCAATGGAAACCGCTCCACGATAACTGACATCCATATCGGGGAATTCTTTGGCCGCCAATTCACTTGCTGAATAAACGCTAGCACCCGCTTCACTGACAACCACTTTTATTAAACCCAATTCTGGATAGCGAGCAATCAAATCTGCGGCTAAACGATCTGTCTCGCGGCTAGCTGTACCGTTTCCAATACTGATAAGCTTAGAACCATGACGTTTGGCTAATGCGGCCAAAATCTCAATTGATCGATCCCACTCCTTTTTTGGTTCGTGAGGGTAAATCACGCCCGTTTCCAATACACTGCCCGTGGCAGAAATAACCGCCACTTTAACGCCAGTTCGTAAACCAGGATCCAAACCGATCACACCTTTTTGTCCCGCGGGAGCCGCTAAAAGTAAATCTTTCAAGTTAATACCGAACACTCGAATAGCTTCTTCTTCAGCCCTTTCCCGAATAGACTCAAATAGCTCTGTCTCCAAGGTTAGGTTGACTTTAACGCGCCATGTCCAACGACAAACTTCCTGCAACCACGAATCCGCTGCCCGCCCTAAATCTTTTATCCCAAAGTATTCGGCAATAAGACTCTGACAAGGATGAGGCTTTTGAGCTTCCTCCTCTTCACTCAATGCAATTTTGACTGACAGAACACCTTCTTGACGTCCCCGGAAAAGAGCAAGCGCTCGATGGGAGGGAATGGCCGTTAACTCTTCGTCAAAATCAAAATAGTCCTTAAATTTTGCGCCTTCTGTTTCCTTTCCCTCTATAAGTTCAGAAACAACGAAGCCATGCTTAGTGAGGAAAGAACGCAACTGGGCCAAAAGTTCAGCATCTTCACTAAAACGTTCAGCCAAAATATCACGCGCGCCGTTTAAAGCATCCTTAATACTCTTAATGCCTTTTTCTTCATTGAGGAATCGGGCTGCTTCTGTCTCAGGAGTAAGTGTCGGGTTCTCAAAAAGACCATTGGCTAGCGGCTCAAGCCCGGCCTCTTTAGCAATTTGTGCTCGAGTCCGACGCTTTGGCTTATAGGGAAGATACAAATCTTCAATGCGTTGCTTTGTTTCAGCTTGCAAAAGCGCCTGTTTTAACTCCTCTGTCAATTTCCCCTGTGCGGCGATGGATTCCATCACAACAGCGCGACGCTCTTCCATATCGCGCAGATAGACCAACCGCTCCTGTAACAGACGAAGTTGGGAATCGTCCAAGCCTCCCGTTACCTCTTTCCGGTAACGCGCAATGAAAGGAACCGTCGCTCCCGTATCAAGCAGATTAACGGCTGCCTCTACCTGCGTATCTTTAGCGTGAATTTCATTTGATAAAGTTAAAACAATCCGATTATTGGCTTCTTGAGTCAAAGTCATGGATAAATCTTTCTAAAAAAGAATGGGAAATAAAGAAAACTTAGGATAAGGCTGATAAATCTCGAGCATGCCGCCTAATTTGCTCAACCATATCTTTATCTTTTTGCTCGTATGCTTTCCGTCTTAGGGAAAGAAAAATATCTTCCGCCGGCGCTTCGTCTGTGTCTTCCTCATAAAGGAAACGCAAACTGATGGAGTCATTATTCTCTGATGTTTCAATTTTGACCGTAAAACGACTATCGGGATAATCTTCCGTGTGCTCTACTTCCGTTACCATCGTTTGAGAATCGGTAAAAACCACCTTATCTCTAACGATCATCTGTCCAAAATGCAGAATTCTGTGTAAAACATGCTCTCCATTTTCAAATGACTCCTGTACTTCTGAGCGTTCAAGTGGTTCAAAGTACTTGTGAGGTTCTTTCGCATAGCGTTCAAGATGGCGAAGTAGATTGGACATCGTCAATTGTTCGAACAGCGGATCATTTTTATTGACCACTTCAACCGTGTGTTCATGCACTTTAATCATGACGACTGCCTTCCTTAATTCGATGCTCAAGCCAAATGCTGTAACGAGACATTATTAAGCTTGCAAAGAAGTAAATTGCTGCCACAAAGAGATAGCCTTCAACAAAGAATTGTCTCCATTGGGGATCACCCAAGGCCAAACGTAGCGCACCGGTCAAATCATACATGGAGACAACCGTAACCAAAGACGTATCCATAAAAGTTGACAATAAACTATTGACCAGCGCAGGAATAACTGCCACTAATGCTTGAGGCAAAATGATGTAAAGATAAACCTGCCAAGACTTAAATCCCAAGGAAGCCGCGGCGTCAAATTGTCCCTTTGCGATTGTTTGCAGCCCCCCTCTTACCGTCTCGGCCATGTAAGCCGCCTGAAACAAAACAATACCAAACGCAATACGCCAAAAACCATCAATCACCCAACCAGAGGGTAACAACAAAGGGAAAATGTAGGTAGCGACAAATAACACCGTAATAAGCGGAACGCCTCGTACAAGTTCAATATAACTTGTTGATAAAACCTGCACGACAGGTAGGGAAGAGCGCCTCCCAATAGCCAACAAAATGCCTATCGGGGCAGAGAAAGTCATTCCAATTAATGTCAGTATGACAGTCAACGGTAAACCACCCCAGGCATCAGAGTCCACCGAAACAAGGCCAAAAAGACCGCCAGCCATCAAAACAAAAAAGACAACAAAAGCGACCAGCCAACCGAGCGAGAGTATCTTGAAGCCCTTCTTTGTCCAAAGAACTGGCAATGAGGTAGCCACTAACATTGAAACAATCAATGCCGTCGCCAGAGCCGGTCGCCACTGTTCTTCATAGGGATAGCGGCCAAACAAAATTAGACGCCACTTTTCAGCAACAAATCCCCAGCAGGCGCCATCGCTTGAGCGACATAGAGCAAGATCCGGCTGTGTAACCGCACTCAAAACGCCCCAATCCCAAAACAGAGCCGCACACCAAATAAGAACACCGGCAATAAGAACCGTCAAAACAGAACGAACGGGCGATCCAAAATAATCTCTTCTCAATGTCCGATATAAGGAAGCATTCACCATTGACTTCATGCCTCCTTTTTAACGTGGAGCGGCGATTATGCCGGCATTCACACGATTCATAATCACAGCAATAATGAGATTCAGTAACAAATAAACCATCATGATAATCACGATAGCCTCTAAAGCTTGTCCCATAATCACTATGGATGTATTTCCAACACTGACGATATCGGGATAACCAATAATGACAGCCAAAGAAGAATTCTTTGTCAAATTCATATACTGGCTGGCCATTGGGGGGATCACCAAACGAAGAGACTGCGGCAAAATTACATAACTGACGGTTTGTAACCTCGTCATTCCTAGCGCTGAAGAAGCGCTCCATTGGTTGGAGGGGACGGCTAAAACACCGGCTCTAACAATTTCTGCGATAGAAGCCGAAGTAAATGTCGTCAATCCCACCCACAAAGCAATAAATTCAGGAGTCGCGCTGGCACCCCCCGTTACCAAAAAACCTTCCTGATGGGGCTGACTCCACCCTAACACTGCTCCGGCCGCCAACCATAAAACCAATGCCAGCAACACTGCCGACACAATCGCATTGCAGTTTGCAACAAGATTCGTTAAACGTTTGCGCCAATAACGCTTCAGAATAAAAAAAGCGATCAAACCGAACAATAAGCTGGCGGTATTAACTTGCCACAAGTGTTCCGGAACCGAAAACTGCAATCCCGCTTTCGACAGCATGGCCCAGGAACCGAAATGAATGGGATCGAAGGAATCCGGTAAAAATTCTGTAATAACCAAATAAATGGCGAAAAGCTGAATCAGCAGAGGAATATTGCGATAAACCTCTACGTGAGCCATTCCTAAAAAACGAACCAGAGGATGTTGCGACAGCCTCATTAGTCCCACAATGACACCTAAGACAGTAGCGGTAATGATTGCCAATACAGCGACTCGCACCGTATTGAGCATCCCCGCCAAAAACATTCGGGCGAAGCTGTCGTTCGATGATACGGTTATCATCGATTCACCAATTTCAAAGCTGGCTCTGTCTGATAAAAAAGCAAAACCCGAACGGATGTCTCTAGCTTGTAGATTTTCAAAAATGTTTTGACCAAAAAGGTAAAGCAAGCCTATGACAGCTGCAAAAACAATGCACTGCCAGAACCACTCCCGACGGCGACGATAACTTTCACGCTTTCGCCACGCGGCATCGCCTTTTACAACAGAAGCCTGATTTTCGTTATTTGCCTGCATCTTTACCAAAATGGCGGTTGGAGACAACCGCCATTAATTCTTTATCGCTGAGTATTAGCGGATTGGCGGGGCGTACAACAAACCACCTTGAGTCCACAGATTGTTGTTTCCTCTGGGCAATCCCAATTTCGAGTTGGGACCTAAGTTAGCCTCAAAGCTTTCGCCGTAATTACCCACTTGTTTGATAATTCGGTAGCTCCAGTCTTTATCTAACCCAAGCATTTTACCCATATCTTCGGAAGCCCCCACCAAACGTTGGACATCCGGTCGCTTATCGGTCGTTTTCATTTGATCAATGTTGGCTTTCGTTAAACCTAATTCTTCAGCATTGATCATGGCAAAAATCGACCAGCGCACGATGGAATACCATTCATCGTCACCGCGGCGGACAGCCGGAGCCAACGGTTCCTTGGAAATGACTTCAGGCAAAATATCGTAGTCGGCGGGATTGGCAGAATTTGTACGCGCCCCAGCCAAGTCACTCATATCAGTTGTATAAGCCTGGCAACGACCGGAGAAGAAGGCGGCTTGAGTGGCTTCAGTCGTATCAAAAACCACCGTCTTAAACTTCATGTTATTCGTTGTAAAGAAATCAGCCAAGCTCTTTTCACTGGAAGTACCGGACTGCACACAAATCGTTGCTCCATTGAGCTGTTTAGCGCTTTTCACATTCAAACGCTTCGGCACCATAAAACCTTGACCGTCATAGTAAGTCACAGCCGTAAAAAGAGCCCCGGTCGTCGTATCGCGGTTCATCGTCCAAGACGTGTTACGAGCCAACATATCAATTTCACCCGCTTGCAAAGCTGTAAAGCGCTGGGGTGAACTCAACGGAACAAATTTCACTTTGCTGGCATCGCCCAAGGTAGCGGCTGCAACCGCACGGCAAACATCCACATCAAGACCAGTCCAGTTTCCCTTACTGTCGACAGAAGCAAAACCCGGTGCCGCTGTGTTGACGCCGCAAATTAATTGTCCTCTGGCCTTAACTGTCTCAAGAGTACTGGAAGCTGCCATCGATTGAGCGCTTAAGGTCATGCCTAAGCAGGCAACAGATAAGGCAATCAAAGTCTTATTCATAAAATTCCTCACAGTTTTGTTTCTTCGGTAATGCCGTTTTCTGCAAAACAAAAAACCGTCTTCCACGCTCTCAAGATTGCAGAATCATAACTAACCCTTTCGGGATTATCGTATTGTTACCCAAATTGACTAAAACAACAATATTAAAGTGTGACTATTTTCTTCCATTTTAGGCACTACTGTCCAAAATAAATTTTTAAGCACAGTTTTCTACGGGCAATAAAAAAGC
>CAJMEC010000019.1 GCA_905212345.1 uncultured Sutterella sp.
CGGCTGCTATGTTGTGGGCATTTGGATCGGCTCAGGCTGCTTCGGTGCAAGTGTATGGCACGGTTGATACCGGTTTGCTTTACACCCACGAATCAAGTGATTTAAAAAATAGCCATGATGGTAGCACACATGAAAGCAGTGACAACTGGGCAATGGCTAGTGGCACCAATACAGCCAGTGTGGTCGGTATTCGAGCAACGGAAAAGATTGCCAAGAATTTCAGTGTCGGCTTTGTGTTAGAAAACAGTTTCAATTCCGATGATGGTTCTTTTGCCGAAGAAAATACGCTTTTTGATAAAGAGGCTCAGTTATTTGTTACTTCCTCCTTTGGGACGGTGAGCATGGGGCGTATGGGAGCGCTGACGGCCGGTGAAGGTACCTATGACATCTTTATGCTCAACAGTGACGCCATGGATGGCGGTTATGCTGACTACATCGGTGCGGGCTACTGGATGGATCGCGGTATCTATGACAATATGATCTCTTTCCAATCGCCTGAGTTCGCTGGCATTACTGCCTTCGCACAATATTCTTTCGGTACCTCGGGTGACGATATGCTGTCATCACGCGATAAAGAACGTTATGCCGCTTTGGGAGCTACGTTTAACGCTGGGAATTTCTCGGCAGTGGCCGTTGTAGATACCGTGATGAAAAATCGTCAGACAGTTACTGGTTACGATAAAACAATTGATGATGCGATGGCCTTCAGCATCGGTGCTAACTATGACATGGGATTCATGAAACCTTTTATCGGATTTCAATATGGGCAGCATGAACAAATGATCGGAGGTGTTCCAGGACTTGAAGAGGACGAAAATGAAAGCTATGTGGGTGATCTAGACGGTTATTCCGTGGCAGTGGGATCTGCTTTCCCTATTTGGGGCGGTGAATTGCAGGTTTCGTTCTACTATGCCGACGGCGATGGCGATGCTTATTGGTATTACAGAGATGTGGAGAACACAACTGAAGTCTCTAAGATGGACATAAAGCGATATGGCGTTGCCTTGTTCCACAACTATGAATTGAGCAAACGCACAAGTTTATACGCCGGTGTTGGCTACGATTGCCAAGAATATGACAGCCGAACAGGCGATGAAAAGGAACATTTTGAACAAGACAGTGTTCAAGTTGGCATCGGCATTGTTCATAACTTCTAATCAAATAAACCGCTCATCTGTGATACGCCGTCAGAAAACTTGACATTCAGACGGCGTTTTCACTTGCCTAGTGTGTAGCGTCACCGTCAGCTTTAATTTTCAATTCACCTTTAAGCATGACATCGCGAATAGTGTAAGGAATAGAGATATTTTCTTGATTGAATTGTTCAAGAATTTCCTTCATGATCGTTGAGCGTAATACAGATGTTCCATTTTCGGGGTCTTTTACCCAGAAACTTAATTTCAGATTGATTCCGTCGTTGCCAAAACCGGAAACCACTGCCCACGGTTGGGGCGTTTCCAAAATACGAGCTTGTTTTTTAGCAATATCAACCAAAATAGCCAATGCGCGGTTAACGTCACACTCATAACCGATGCTTGTTTCAACGGTTGCAACAGAAGCCCTGTCAGTGAATGTGAAATTTTTCACGTTTTGGGTGACAAAGGTTTCATTTGGAATAATCATCTCTTCTCCTGAAAAGTTTCTCAGGACTGAGTAACGAGTTTTAATTTGAGTGATTTTTCCATTAAAACCACTAACTTCCACCGTATCGCCAATTTTGACTGAGTGATCAAAAAGGATAATGAAGCCAGAAATGTAGTTGGAGGCAATTTTTTGCAACCCGAAGCCTAGACCAACGCCGATAGCACCACCAAATACACTCAAAATTGTTAAATCCAGGCCCACGGAAGATAGCGATATCAAAATGGCGATGGCTATAAAAGCGATGTGGATGAGGCGCGATAAGACGATCTTGAGATTATTGTCGATATCTTTGGCCGAATTAAGGGCGCTATCACAGAGGCCTGAGAGCCATTGTGCAATTAAAACAGACACAATGACAGTGATAATGCCTACAACAAGGGCCCAAAGGGTCAGAGAATCAGGGCCGATCGGCAGATTGATTTCTCGCATGGCTTGGATAAATTTCGGCAATACACCGATAATTTCCAGAGTTGCCAGAGTCCAAAAGAGGATATAAAGCGGTTTTTTAATTTGCAGCAAAATGCTATCGGAAGCAATAGAAGCGCCAAATACTTGTATCAGAAATACCAATAATGCCCAGGCGTAAAAGATTTGGTAGCCGACATGGATGAGATTGAAGTTATTGTCTGTTAACAATCCCATGTCAGAAATTGTGCTGGCACCAAGAGAGAGAAATAACGCAGCAAAAATAGAGAAGAAAAGTTTACGCGTCAGTTCAAGAGAAAATCGGCAAAGTTTGTGGCCGATCGTTTCTTTGGAGAAGTTTTCTTCCCAAACGGCCACTTTTTGGCTGCAAAACCGTGCGAGAAAGTAAGACAGCAAGACCGCAACGACAATAGCCAACACTTGATACCAAAAAGCACTTTGGCTTAATTCTCGGGCTAAAAAGTCAATGATGGCGCCCACAAAGATCATCATGTGTTGCATTGATACCTCTTGCATTTCTTTTATTCTCAAAATAGTCACTAAGAGCCTAGTCTAGCGAAGCTTTTAATTAATTCAAGGGAAAAGTGAATCGTTTGGTGACAGAGTGTGGCTGTGTTCAAAAGGATATTTTTAGGGGTTATTTTTTTGATTTAGCCCCTGTATCATAAGGGAGGAATTTTTAGCGCTTATGCTTTAAACAAAGGATTGGTTATGCAAAATCTTGACAAAATCATGAAACCTCGCGCTATTGCTGTCATTGGCGCATCGACCAAGGCACACACGATTGGTTCGGACATTATGAAAAGGCTGCAGGAATACGGCTTTAAAGGCAAGATCTATCCCGTCAATCCCAAGGGCGGAATCATCGAAGGTTTGCAGGCCTATCCAACCGTATTGGACGTGCCGGGAGAAGTGGACTTGGCCATCGTGGTGGTTAACGCCAAGTATGTCCTCGCCACAATTGACCAGTGCCACGAAAAAGGGGTGGGTGGTTTATGTGTGATTAGCGCCGGTTTTAAGGAAACAGGAAAAGATGGCGCGGAACTAGAAAATGCACTGTTAGAGAAAGTTCGCGCTTATGGTATGCGCTGTGTCGGTCCGAATTGTCTGGGTGTGGTTAATACTCACCCCGATATTCGTATGGATGGCTGTTTTGCCGAAAGTTTGCCCGAGCGTGGCGGCATCGGTTTTGTCTCCCAATCCGGTGCGTTGGGTGGGGGTATCTTAAATATTCTCAAGGATTTAAATTTAGGCTTTGCCCAATTTATTTCTATTGGCAATCAGGCTGATGTTAACGCAGAAACTGCCATTGAGTACTGGGAAAATGAAGACGATGTGAAGCAGATTTTGCTTTACATGGAATCCATTCAAAATCCAGCCAATTTCAGAACACTGGCGAGCCGCGTATCCAAGAAAAAGCCGATTTTGGCCTTAAAAGCAGGTCGCAGTGCGGCCGGTGCCAGCGCCGCTTCTTCTCACACCGGTTCTTTGGCCGGAGCCGATAAGGCAGCTCATGCGCTTTTAACGCAATCAGGGGTGATCCGAGAATACTCACTGGAAAATCTTTTTGCAACGGCCAAAGTATTTGCCAATTGCCCCATTCCCAAAGGAGACCGCGTGGCCATTATTACCAATTCCGGTGGTCCCGGCATTATGGCAACGGATGCCGTTTGTGAATACGGCATGAAAATGGCTCCATTGTCAGAAGAAACGAAGACCAAGTTGCGCTCTTTCCTGCCAGCCGCCGCTTCGGTTAAAAACCCTGTTGACATGATTGCTTCGGCTCCGATTGAGCATTACAAGCAAACGCTTGAGACCGTTTTAGCTGATGACAATGTTGACATGGTCATTGTTATTTATTTGCCGTTCTTGGGGTTAAAGGACATTGATGTGGCGCAAGCGGTCATGGAAATAAAGGCTCAGCATCCGGAAAAGCCGATTGTTGGGGTCTTTATGACAAAGAGTGAGTTCTTCTCACAATTGTCTGACATGCAAGTAAATGTTCCGTTCTTTATGTACGCCGAGCAGGCTGCCGATGGCTTGAATCGACTCAATCAACAGCGTATTTGGGTTCAAAAGCCGTTGGGAACATGTCCTGAATTTACCGTGAATCGTGAACGCGCCCGCGAAATCATTTTGCAAAGCGCCTCTCAAGGTCGTGAACAGTTAACGACCCGTGAAAGTATCGACGTGTTGGATGCGTACGGTATTCGTGTTTGCCGTTCAGGTTTTGCGGTCAATGAAGAGGAAGCTGTTGCCATTGCCAACAAAGTGGGCTATCCCGTTGTGATGAAAATGACCTCCAAGACGACTTCACACAAGACTGATGTGGGCGGCGTTCGAGTCAACATTCAAAACGCTGATCAATTACGAGCTCAATACCGTGATTTGATTGCCAAACTTAAGGAAAAGAACCTGCTAGAGGGCTTGGAAGGTGTGATTATCCAGGAAATGGTGAAGGGTAGTCGTGAAATGGTTTGCGGCGTTGCGACCGACCCGCAATATGGTCATATGGTTATGTTCGGTTTGGGCGGTGTTTTCATCGAAGTGATGAAAGACGTTACATTCCGCATGGCACCGCTTACCGATGTTGACGCCGATGAGATGATCCGTGGAGTCAAGGCTTATAAACTACTCGAAGGCGCCAGAGGAACGACACCGGCTCAAATGGACCAATTACGGGAATGCCTCTTGCGGATTTCTCAATTGGTAAAGGATTTTCCGGCTATCACGGAATTAGACATCAATCCTTTGATTATTAGTGAAAAGAACGGAGAAGGCATTGCCGTCGACGGTCGTATCAAGGTTAATTTAGAAAAACTTTAAACAGTGAGTGTGGGAAAGGGGCGCTTCGGCGCCCCTTTTTGTCGGGAAACGAAAAAACAGATCGTAGCTGTCAATACAGCTTCTAGTGTGCAAAACAAAAATCAGGCTAGTTGTTTTTATGGATCAGAACAACAACATCATGTATGCAATGGCCTTTAGGCAAATTTCTCTGAAAAAAATAATGGAATTTCCTTGACTTAGTATCCATATCCTTTTAAATTTCCGTGTAAGAAAGTGGGAAAAAGTGGAAGTTTGTGCCTTAAAGCGCAAACTGCTTTAGTGTTTTTGCCTAAATTGTCGTAGGTGGACTGATGTTTCAGGGCACATCTTTACTAGTGCTAGATGCAAAAGGCCGTCTCTCGTTACCAGCGAAGTATCGGGAGAGCCTTCTTGTGCCTTGCCAAGGGGAAGTGACCCTAACACGTCATCCGGACGGCTGCGTATTGATCTATCCCCGTGGTGTTTGGGTGCAATTAAGTGCAAAGCTTGCCGCTCTTCCCTATGCGGCTCGCACGTTGCAGCGCATCATGTTAGGTAGCGCTTTTGATGTTAATGCCGACGCTTCGGGGCGACTGTTGGTGCCTAGCGATTTACGAAGTCTCTGCAGTCTCAATCGTGAAGTAACTTTAGTGGGCTTGGGTAATCATTTCGAATTGTGGGATCAAGCGAAATACATGCAGTTTGAACAAGCGGAATTACAGAAAGGATTGCCGCCGGAAGTGTTTGATTTAGTGCTTTAGGAGAGGGTGAATGGATAAGCGCTTTACTCACCTCTCCGTTATGGCAGAGGTGGCGCCGCCCTTGGTGGTAACAGATCCAGACGGAACCTACGTTGATGCAACGTTCGGTCGAGGGGGGCATTCGCGTCGCATTCTTTCGCTCTTGTCCTCCAAAGGAAAACTCATCGCATTTGACCGTGATCCGCAAGCTATTGAATCTGCTAAAGAAATTGTGGATGATCGTTTTACAATCATTCATGCTCCTTTTTCCCGTATGCGTGAGGAATTAGCTCTAAGGGGAGTCCAATCTGTCCACGGCGTCTTTATGGATATCGGTGTTTCAAGTCCACAAATTGACGACGCTAGCCGCGGTTTTTCATTCAGAATGGATGGTCCGCTTGATATGCGCATGGATACTAGCTGCGGGGAAACTGCGGCTCAATGGCTTGCTAAAGCCAGCGAAGAAGAGATCGCCCGAGTCATCCATACACTCGGAGAGGAGCGATTTGCCAAACGCATCGCTCGCATTATTGTTCAGACAAGAAGTCAGGTACCCATCGAGACGACCCAGCAATTGGCTCAACTGGTTGCTCAGGTAGTGCCTGCTAACAAAAAGGATCCCACGCAAAATCCAGCTACAAGAACCTTTCAGGCTATACGTATTCATATTAATAGCGAACTCGATGAGCTCTCTTTGGCACTTAACGCGGCGATGCAATTAGTCGATGACGAAGGGCGCATTGGTGTAATTACTTTCCATTCGCTTGAAGATCGAATCGTAAAGCGCTTTTTTGATGAAAAAGCACATCCTGAGAAAGCGCTGGATTCCCGCTTGCCGTTAAGAGCCGATCAATTGCCGCAGCCCGAGTTAAAGGATATTAAGAGAGTCTTGCCTGATCAGGAAGAGTGCAATGCTAATCCTCGTGCAAGAAGCGCAATTTTGCGTTTAGCTACGCGCGTCCATGCGGGGAGGCTGTGATGGTTCGATTGGAATTAATGCGCCGCATTCGCCAAAACGCCAATATTCTCATTATTGCGTTGTTGACGGTCACGCTCGTCTGGCTAGCATTAATCATCGTTAACAATCAGTATAAAGTTCGAGCTTTGATTAGTGATATAGAGCAAGAACAGGAGCTTTCCCGCCGTTTGCTCGATGAGCAACGAGAGATCAATATTGAATTAGCCAAGGTGACGCTTCCGGGTTACATTGCTTCCGGCGCAAAAGAGATGGGGCTTGAGCTCGCTCGAAATGAAAATACTGTTATTTTGCAACCTAAACCGGTGCCGCGTTTTGTGACACGAAAAGAAGGGGATCCGTCATGATGAAAGAATCCCTGATGCGGCGATTGCTCAATTGGCTCAAAAGGCGGTGGCACAAGTTCTGGAGTGAAGATACAGCTCCGCGTATGCCGAAGCGTTCAAAAGAGCGTGATAAAGAATGGATGGCCCTGGAAATTTCTCAGAAGCGTTCGCACATGGTGCTTGGCGCGTTGGTGGGGATTTTTGTCGTCTGTTTTTTGCGAGCAGGTTATTTACAGTGCTTTAACACTGAATTTTTGCAAAAACAGGGTGAGGTTCGTTACGCGAGAACGCTTGAAATTGCCGCAGGCCGTGGTCAGATTTTTGATAGAAATGGAGTCGTATTGGCGGCTTCATTGCCTGCTAGAAGTATTTGGGCAACAACGAATTTAGTCACGGCAACGCCTCAACAGATTAGTGAATTATCTGATTTATTGGGGGTTTCAGAACGTACGCTTAAAAAACGTTTGGCCCGTAAAGACGCCTTCGTTAATTTAGCCCGTCAAGTCGACATGGATGTGGTTCGCCGTGTGCAAGCCATGCACTTGGAGGGACTCACTTATTCACCTGATGTTAAGCGTCATTATCCGGGTGGTGAGGTATCTGCACATATTGTTGGGTTCAATAATCGTGAGGATCATGGCCAAGAGGGCGTGGAATTGGCTAATGATAAAACATTGACGGGCCAAAACGGCTCGCGCAGGGTGATTCGTGACCGATTGGGTCACGTTATCGAAGAAATGTGGACACAAGAACCAGTGCCAGGTAAAGACCTGCATCTTTCCATTGACTCTCGTATTCAGTACATCGCTTATTCTGCTGTTCGTAATGCTGTTGAGAAACACCAGGCAAAGGCTGGGGCGGTGGTTGTGGCTGACTCAATTACTGGTGAAATTTTGGCTTTGGTCAGTTGGCCGGGATTTGATCCCAATGACCGTAGCACATTTGCGTTTGACAAAATTCGCAACCGCGTAGTGACGGACACATACGAGCCGGGTTCCATTATGAAGCCTTTTGCCATCGCTAAGGCTTTGGATATGGGTATTGTGCGTCCGGATAGTCTTATTGAGACAGCTCCGGGCAGCATTATGGTGGCTGACCGTAAGATTAGTGATACTCGCAATTTTGGTTTGTTGACTGTTTCACAGGTGATTGCGAAGTCCTCTAACGTGGGGACTGTCAAGATCGCTTTGCAGATTCCTGCGCAAACACTATGGGAAACGTACAGTCGATTAGGTTTCGGCCAGGCGCCGCAGGTCGGTTTCCCCGGTGCGGTGGCTGGTCGTTTGCGTCCAGCAAAAACGTGGGGTCCGGTTGAACAGGCCACCATCTCGTATGGTTACGGTTTATCAACCTCGCTTATGCAAATCGCTCAGGCTTATACGGTCTTTGCTCGCAATGGTGATGTCATTCCGCTGACATTGATGAAGCAAGACCACCCAGCCGTTGGCGAGCAAGTCTATCGACCCGAAGTTGCCCGTCAAATGCGAGCCATGATGATGACGACAGTGCATCGAGGCGGCACGGCCTCTCGTCTTAAGGTCACGGGTTACACGGTGGCCGGTAAGACGGGTACGGTCTACAAGGTAAAAAATGGTGAATATGTGAAAGACTACGTTGCCTCCTTTGTTGGCGTGGCCCCGGCTACTCAGCCTCGTTTGGTCGTGGCTGTCATGATTGACGAGCCGAAAGACTCTGGGCACGTAGGCGGAGTGGTGGCCGCTCCTGTATTTGGAGAAGTCGTAGAAGCCGCCTTGCGGACACTACTGGTGAATCCGGATGATCCGATGATGGTGGCCGGCGGCGGGTTATTGGCCAGAACAACTCATTAACTGGTGTGCCTTTGAAGCAACACTAAAGGCGCGTCCTGTACTCAATAGTGAATCCTATGATTGACAATATCCAATCTTATGTCCGATTGTTAAAGCGCTTAGCTCCTCAAGCAAATCACTTGACGCTAGACTCAAGATATTTGCGAGAGGGGGATGTCTTTTTTGCCGTTCCAGGACTTCATCGTGACGGTAGAGATTTTTTAACTGATGCGGCGAAAAGAGCTTGCGCATTGGTCTACGAAGATGACGGGCAACGCAGGGCATTTGGAGTACCCACCATTGCTGTTCCTGAGTTGGGAAAACACTTAGGTGAGTTTGCCGCAGATTTTTACCATGATCCGAGTAGCAAACTTTTTACCATCGGTATAACTGGCACAAATGGTAAAACGACGTCTTCGCATTGGATGTCCCAACTTTTTTCATTGTTGGGGCAGAGATGCGCGGCCATTGGAACGATAGGCTGTTTTATGGACGGACAGTCCTATGAAAGTGCGCCGTTGACAACCCCGGACGCCCTGACTATGCAGGGACTTTACAGGAAACTTTTGAAAGCCGAGGCAAAAGCGGTTGCCTTAGAGGCAAGTTCCATTGGTCTTGAGCAGGGACGGCTTCAGGGGACGCGTTTTGATGTGGCGGTATTTACCAATTTGACCCGTGATCATTTGGACTACCACCATGACATGCAAGCTTATGAAAGCGCCAAAGCGATTCTCTTTGATTGGCCGGGTCTTCAGCACGCAGTCATTAACATCGATGATGAGGCCGGTGTCAGGATGGCTGAACGCTGCGCTCACCGCGGGATTCATACGATTGTTACAAGTATGCGGGGGGCCATCGCTTTGACGGGAACGCATTTACTGTCAGCCGAAAATGTCCGTCCGATGCCTGAAGGGATGCTGTTTGACATTGTCTATGGTTCAGAGCGTCAAACGGTGCATTTATCTATTTTCGGAGCTTTTAACGTTTCAAATTTGTTAGGAGTTGTCGGGGCAGCTTTGTGCCATGGTTTTTCTCTTGCCGAAATTGTTGAAAAATTACCCCTGTTAGTTGCTCCTGATGGGCGCATGCAAAAGGTTCCCTATGAAGGAGCCGCTTTGGCAATTGTGGATTACAGCCATACGCCCGATGCTGTACAAAAAGCCCTCGAAGCATTAAAGGGTGTGGCTAAAGTTCGTCGCGGCAAGCTCTGGATTGTTTTGGGAGCGGGAGGTGACCGGGATGCCGGCAAACGTCCGCTTATGGCTAAAGTGGCAGAAGAGAATGCCGATTACGTTATTCTTACCAGCGATAACCCGAGAACAGAAAATCCAGATAGTATCCTGAGACAAATGGCTGCTGGCCTAAAAACGCCTCAACTGACTATTGCCGATAGACGTGAAGCCATCTATGAAGCTATTAAGCGAGCAAAACCGGAGGATGTTGTACTCATTGCCGGTAAAGGGCACGAGTTGTATCAGGAGATCAATGGGGTCAAACATCCATTTAGTGATGTGGTCGAAGCACGAAATGCACAACGGTTAAAAAATCCGCCCGCTGACACACTTTTGAATGTGAAATTCTTATCGAACTTGTTGCCGGGTTCTCACCTGTATGGCAGTGATGTTCCTTTTACGAATGTTTGTACGGACACCCGTCAAGTCACGGAAGGTTCTCTCTTTTTTGCATTAAAGGGAGAACGTTTTGACGGACATAACTTTGTTATGCAGGCTATGAGAGCCGGACCTGCCGCTGTTGTGGTAGATCACGAGGTTTATTGTCCGTTGCCACAAATTGTCGTCAAAGATGTCAAGTTGGCTTTAGGGGTTACTTCAGGTTTTTGGCGTCGTGGAAAATCTTTGGGATTAGTGGCTGTAGCGGGAAGCAATGGGAAAACAACAACCACGCAAATGATCGCCACTATATTGAAGATCCGTTATGGGGAACATGCACTTGCAACAGAAGGCAATCTCAATAACGATATCGGCGTGCCGCTTATGCTTTGGCGTTTGCGTGATTATCACGAGACAGCTGTTATTGAGACAGGAATGAACCATGTCGGAGAAATGCGCTACTTAAGCGGTTTGGTGCAACCGACCATCGCCGTTGTTACCAATGCTCAGCGCGAGCATCAGGAATTTTTGCAAAGTGTTGAAGCGACAGCGAGAGAAAATGGCGAAGTATTCCGAGTTTTGCCACCAAACGGTATCGCGGTCATTTCAGCTGATGATCCGTGCCGTTCGATTTGGCTTGAGATGGCCCAACATGCCAATGTAATGACTTTCGGTATTGATGCTACGGCAGACGTCAACGGTTGCGTGAAAACGGAAGCCAACGGTATGAAGGCGCTAATTAAGACGCCGATTGGAACCTTTGAAGCCAAAATGAAGGTCAGAGGTGAACACAATTTTAAGAATGCCTTGGCTGCTACGGCGGTTTGTTTGGGACTAAATGTTTCACTTGAGATTATTCGTCAGGGACTTGAAGCTTTTGAAGCAATAAAAGGTCGAGGTCAGGTTCATACGGTGGGAGGCTTAACAGTCATTGACGACGCCTATAATGCCAACCCCGATAGTATGAAAGCGGCGATTGATCTATTAACAAGTTATCCCGGCCCTCGTTTTTTGGTGGCTGGCGATATGGCTGAATTAGGTAGTAAAAGCATCGAATATCATGAGGAAATCGGCGCTTACGCAGCCGAAAAGCACATTGATGCATTTTTTGCCATGGGTGAACATATGCGTTACGCTGTCGAAAAGTTCCGTGAACTGTCTCCCCAGGCGCGTTCACTATGGATGGATGATCGTGACCAGTTTATGGAGGCGGTCATCGAAGAAAGTCACCACTGCCGAACGGTTAGTGTCAAAGGATCAAACTGCATGAAACTTACAACAGTTGTTAAAGCCTTAGTGGTAGACGCTACAAAGAATAAAAAGGATTAAAGAATGCTCTTGGAATTATTTCGTTGGCTCGGAGAAGATATCAGAGCTTTCCAGGTGTTTAACTACTTAAGCTTACGAGCGGTATTGGCAGCCCTCACCGCTCTGGCTATCGGTTTTATGGCAGGCCCGGCCACGATCCGTTATTTACGTGCGATGAAAATGGGGCAAGCTGTCCGCACAAACGGTCCGAAGACCCATATTGTCAAAGATGGAACGCCAACCATGGGTGGTGTTTTAATTCTGATTGCGATTGGTTTATCGACGTTGCTTTGGATGGATCTGAGTAACCGTTTTGTTTGGGTGGTTCTCTTTGTGACGCTCGGTTTTGGGTGGATCGGTTGGGTGGACGATTACCGTAAAGTTGTTCATCATGATCCTAAGGGCATGAGTGCTAAAGAAAAATTCGGTTGGCAGTCTTTAATCGGCATTATTGCCTCGGTTTATCTGGCTTTTGCGATCAGCGCGCCTAATGACATTCATGTGGTGCATATGCTTATCGGTTGGATTGAATCGGGTTTTCCCATGCAAATGCCGCCGCATGCCGACTTAATTATTCCTTTCTTTAAGCACTTTGCATATCCCCTCGGGATTTTCGGCTTTATCGCGTTGACTTTTATTGTGATTGTCGGAACAAGCAATGCGGTGAATTTGACTGACGGCTTGGATGGTTTGGCAATTTTGCCCGCAGCTATGGTGGGAAGTGCTTTAGGAATCTTTGCCTACGTTGAAGGTCGTGTGGACTTTGCTCATTATCTTTTGTTCCCCTATATCCCCGGAGCCGGTGAATTGGTTGTCGTCTGTGCGGCTTTGGCAGGAGCGGGATTGGCATTTTTGTGGTTTAACGCTCATCCTGCACAAGTTTTCATGGGCGATGTCGGTGCTTTAGCCTTAGGTGGAACATTGGGAACGGTGGCTGTTATTACCCGTCAGGAATTCGTTTTGGCGATTATGGGCGGTATTTTTGTTGTTGAAACTCTGTCCGTGATGATTCAAACAACGTATTTCAGGCTCTCGGGTGGTAAAAGAATTTTCTTGATGGCGCCGATTCATCATCACTTTGAGTTGAAAGGATGGAAAGAAACGCAGGTGGTTACGCGTTTTTGGATTATCACCTTCATCCTCGTACTGATCGGTTTGTCGACGTTAAAGATTCGTTAAAAAGGCGAAGATTATGCAGCAGAAAGCATTGGTGGTCGGTTTAGGAGCTTCGGGAGAAGCTTGCACGAAATTTTTGCTTAAACGGCAATGGCAAGTCCGGGCGACGGATACTCGAAGCGAGCCGCCGGCGCTTTCTCGCCTATCCGATACTGAAGGCTTTAGCTTTGTTTCTTTGCAAGAGGCTCAAGCCCAATTAAAAGATTGCAATCTGTTGGTAATGTCTCCGGGAATCAGTCCTTGGCATTCTGCGGTTACTCCATTGGTGAGGTCTGCTCAATCTTTGGGGATCGAAATAGTTGGCGAGATCGAACTTTTTGCCAGAGAGCTGCTTCGACTGAAAAGTGAAAAGGCTTATGAACCGAAAGTGATTGCCGTCACCGGCACCAATGGTAAGACTACGACGACGGTGTTGACAACGAAAATGGCGGCCGCTTCCGGACTGAAAGCTGTCGCGGCAGGCAATATTGGTCCAAATGCAGTTACAGAACTGGATCGTTATTTGGAAAGTGGAGAATTGCCGGATGTTTGGGTGCTGGAGCTGTCTAGTTTCCAATTGGAGACAACCTCCTCGCTTGCGCCGGATGCCGCCGCGCTTTTAAACATTACCCAAGATCATTTGGATTGGCACGGCGGAATGAATGAGTATGTTGTGGCCAAAGGAAAAATTTTTGCTCATGAAAAAACGGCAAGAATTCTAAATCGTGACGATACAACGGTGATGAATTTTGCAGCGCATGACAGAAGAGTTTTTACTTTCGGTACAACTGAACCGCTGCATCCTAATGAATGGGGATTGGTGAAAGAAGACGGCATCGTATGGCTTGCCTTCAATGAAGATGATTCTGTGCAACTGACCAAGCGCAAAGTTCTGGAGGGGCACGTTTTACAACGTTTGATGCCGGAAGACGCTTTGCACATCCGGGGGCGCCACAACAGCATGAACGCATTGGCAGCCTTGGCACTTATTTACGCTGCGGGTTTACCCATTAGCGATGCATTGCGGGCGCTGGCTCAATATAGAGGTGAACCGCATCGAGTTGAATACGTCATGACCGTAAATGGGGTTGACTACATCGACGATAGCAAGGGAACCAATGTTGGCGCAACCGTCGCAGCTCTTGAAGGGCTAGGAGCTAACGGAACAAAATTAGTTGTCATTTTAGGCGGCGATGGAAAAGGACAAGATTTTTCACCAATCGCAGATTCCATGGGTAAACACGCTCGTGCCGCCGTTTTGATCGGTCGTGACGCGCCTTTGATTGAGAAAGCTTTGCAAGGCGCAGAGTACCCGATTATTCACGCCAAGGACATGCCGCAAGCGGTTCAGAAAGCGTCTGAATTAGCTCAGCCTCATGATTGTGTATTGTTATCCCCTGCTTGCGCCAGTTGGGATATGTTTAAAGACTATGCACAGCGTTCGGCTATCTTTATTGCCAGTGCTAAGGCTTTAGCCGGTGATACTCAGCAATGATCAGCATTAAGAATTTTTTTCAAAATCGTAATAAAAAACATGAGGACTGGTCATCTCGGAGCTCTTTTGCAACCATTTCTTCGATTGACTACAGTGTTATAGCTGTCATTTTGGCCCTTCTGATTTTAGGGCTCATCATGGTTTATTCGGCTTCTATTTCACTGGGTGATTCACCGAAATACCAGACTTCAGAGGGTTACTTTGCTGTTCGTCACGCTATTTATATTGTGATAGGGCTGATAGCGGCTTTTTTTGTTTTTAAAGTCTCTTTATCTCGTTGGTACCTCCTTAGTTACCCCTTGGGATTGTTTGGCATTTTGCTTTTAATTTCGGTGTTTGTGCCAGGGCTGGGGCACGAGGTAAATGGCTCAACCCGCTGGATCGGTTTTGGTCCGATTAATCTTCAAGTTTCGGAAGTCGTTAAGTTTGTTTCAGTGTTGGTGATTGCACACTTTGTGGTGACACGGCAAGCTTATATGCATTCATACACTCGCGGGCTAATTCCTGTCATGCTCTACATTGGAGCCGTGGCAATGCTGTTATCGTTACAACCTGACTTGGGAGCTACTGTTGTTATCAGCGCGATTGTTTTGGGTGTTGTTTTTTTAGGCGGCTTGAGTTGGAGCATCATTATCCCCTTTGGCATAGTGATTTTTGCCGTCATTGTCTTTTCGATTGCGTTGTCACCCTGGCGTACAGCGCGCGTGTTTGCTTATCTCAATCCCTGGGATATCGAAAATCAATTAGGTAAAGCCTATCAGTTAACTCACTCGTTGATTGCTTTTGGCAGAGGAGAGCTTTTTGGTGTTGGTTTGGGGGCGAGTGTGGAAAAAATGCACTACTTGCCCGAAGCGCACACGGACTTTATCTTAGCCGTCATTGGTGAAGAGCTCGGACTAGTGGGATTCACATTTGTTTTATTGCTCTTTTATTGGCTAGTCAGGCGCGCTTTTGAGATTGGACGTCAAGCGGTGCGTTTGGAGTCCGTTTATTCCGGTCTTGTTGCCCAGGGTGTCGGGCTTTGGATTGGTGTACAAGCTTTGATTAATATTGGCGTAGCAATCGGTGTTTTTCCGACGAAGGGGTTAACTTTGCCGTTAGTAAGCTATGGCGGATCGTCAATCGTTGTAACACTGTGTGCACTAGCCCTATTGCTACGGGTGGACTATGAAAATCGCCTTCTGATGAGAGGAAAGAGGAGACGGTGATGCAAACAAAACATTTGATTATTGCGGCTGCTGGTACGGGCGGACATGTTATGCCCGGATTGGCTGTAGCTGAAGAAATGAAAAAACGCGGTTGGACGGTATCTTGGATTGGGACACCGGTTGGGATGGAATCTCGCTTGGTGGGACAGAGAAATATTGAATTCGACGCTCTAGATTTTACCGGTATGCGAGGTAAAGGCATTAAGCACATGTTTACCGGGGCATTGAAATTGGTAAAAGCTTGTTTTGCCGCCAAAGCGCTTGTGGAAAAAAGACAAGCCAGCGCAATGTTTTCGACCGGTGGCTACATTGCCGTGCCGGCTGCTTTCGGTGCTCGAAGCAAAAATAAGCCGCTTATTATGATGAATTGTGACGCAGGCAGCCTCATGAGTGTGCGAGCTGTGATGCCTTGGGCTCAGGCGGTTATGTGTGGATTTGATGGTGAATGCGCTCATCGGGCTGGTTCCAAAGCGATTGTATCCGGTAACCCTGTTCGCGAAGACATTTTGGCCTTACCTGAACCACAGCAACGTTACGCGGCTCGTACTGGAAAACTCAATTTATTGGTTTTCGGCGGTTCTTTGGGAGCAAAGGTTCTCAATGAAACAGTACCGGCCGCTATCGCTAAATTCCCTTTAGAAGAACGTCCGGTCGTAACCCATCAGTGTGGTAAAAATGCGGTTGAAGATGTCAAAGCTCTCTATGCAAAATACGGAGTTGAGGCGCAAGTTATCAGTTTTATTGATGATATGGCAAGCGCTTACAATAAAGCCGATGTTGTTGTGTGCAGAGCCGGCGCGACAACAGTAAGTGAATTAACGGCGGGCGGAATTCCTGCCATATTAGTGCCTTTTGTTGTCTCGACAACTCAACATCAATTGGGTAATGCTCGCTATATGCAAGACGAAGGAGCGGGGATTTTGCTTGAGCAGAAAGATTTGTCCCCAGATTCACTCTATGAAAAATTAAGAAATCTGACCCGTGAGGATCTTTTGACAATGGCTGACAAGGCCCGAAGCCTTGCAAAACGAGGGGCTGCGAAAACATTAGCCGATACTATTGAACGTTTGGCAAAATTATAATTTTCGGTGGTTTAACAAAGGCAAGTAAACAATGAGATTTGCGGTAAACAAAATCCACTTTGTGGGAATTGGTGGCACCGGTATGAATGGTATCGCCGAAGTTTTGGTGACCTTAGGCTACAAGGTGACAGGGTCGGACATGGCAACCAACGCGGCGACTGAACGCCTGAGTGGTTTGGGTGTTCAGATTTTTCATGAGCATGTTGCCGAAAACGTAAAGGGCGCAGATGTTGTTGTTATTTCTTCGGCTATTAAATCGGATAATCCTGAAGTTGTCGCAGCAAGACAAGCTCGTATTCCGGTTGTTCCCAGAGCGGTAATGCTGGCTGAGTTGATGCGCTTCAGAAGCGGCATCGCCATCGCCGGGGCTCACGGTAAAACAACGACTACCTCATTAGTAGCAAGTTTGTTGGCGGCCGGCGGTCTTGATCCGACCTTTGTTATCGGCGGCCGTTTGAATTCAGCAGGAGCCAACGCCCGATTGGGTAGAGGGGAATTCATTGTGGCTGAGGCTGATGAGTCGGATGCCTCTTTCCTTTGTTTGTCTCCGGTGATTTCAGCGGTTACCAATATCGATGCCGATCATATGGATACGTATGATCATAATTTTGAAAAGCTTAAACAGGCATTTATTGATTTCCTGACAAGACTGCCGTTTTATGGCAAGGCGGTTTTGTGTTTGGATGATGAAAATGTTCGCTCTATCATCGCCCGCGTGCCGCGTTCAGTTGTAACTTATGGTTTAAGTGAAGAAGCGGATGTTCGAGCCATCAATATTCGTGCTGAAGGCACGCAGATGTGTTACACCGTTTTACGTCAAGGGCGAGAACCGTTAGAGGTTCGATTGAATTTGCCGGGTTTACATAATGTTCGCAACAGCTTAGCGGCTATCGCGATTGCCACAATGGTTGACGTGCCGGATGACAAAATTCAATTTGCTTTGGAAAACTTCACCGGTGTTGGAAGACGCTTTAGCCGTTATGGTGAAATTGCTTTGCCGGCCGGCGGATCATTTACCCTGATCGATGATTACGGTCATCATCCGCATGAAATGAAGGCAACATTGGATGCCGTGCGAGGAGCTTTCCCGGGGCGCCGTGTATTAGTAGCTTTCCAACCGCATCGCTATACGAGAACAAGAGATTGCTTTGAGGATTTTGTTAAGGTACTGAGCAGTGTTGAAGCTCTTGTGCTCGCTGATGTGTATCCGGCAGGGGAAAAGCCCATTGTTGGAGCGGATGGACGATCACTTGCTCGTGCAATACGAATTGTTGGCCAGACAGAGTTAGTGTTTGTGGATACGCCGGCAGAAATGGATGACGCCATTATGAAATTAGCTCGTGATGGTGACGTGGTTGTGACCATGGGCGCTGGTAGCGTCGGCGGTGTGCCGGGCCGTCTGCAAGCTCGTGCCGGTTTATCGAAATAATGAGGATACGATTAAATGCAAGAAGAAAAAAAGGAAATTAAGCCTGAAAGTTTAGGTAAGGTTGTACTGCTCCTCGGAGGTATGTCCAGCGAACGTGAAGTCTCTTTGATGAGCGGGAAAGGTGTTTACGATGCATTGGTAGAGGCAGGCGTGGATGTTACGCGTTTTGATCCGAAGGAGCAGAGTGTTTCAGAACTTGAAAAGGGAGCCTTTGACCGCGCGTTTATTACCTTACACGGCCGCTATGGTGAAGATGGAACGATTCAAGGTGTCTTGGAATATTTAGGTGTTCCCTATACAGGGCCCGGTGTTAAAACGAGTGCGATTGCCATTGATAAGAATTTGACCAAACAAATTTGGCGTGAACGTCAGATTCCCTGCCCGAAAGGAATGCTTGTGTCGGCGGATAGCGACTTACACTACGTGATCCAGGAATTAGGACGCGATTTGGTTGTGAAGCCTGCGCGTGAAGGCTCTAGCATTGGTCTGACAAAATTAAAGGATGCCACTGTTGAAGAGTTGCACGAGGCCATTGAAAAAGCTTTAGTTTTGGATCGCCACGTTTTAGTAGAAGAACGAATTTTTGGACGTGAATTGACAGTGGCTGTTTTAGGAGCAGGTCAAGACGCCAAAGTTTTGCCCATTATCGAGATCATTGCTCCGAATGGTGATTACGACTACCAAAACAAATATTTCACGAACGACGTGCGTTATGAGTGTCCGGCGAAATTGTCCGATGATCTGCGTGAAGACATTTCAAGAGCTTGTTTGAGTGCCTATCGAGCCTTGGGAGCACGGGGCTGGAGTCGAATCGATTTGATTTTGTCCGAAGATGGTTCGTTTAATCTTTTGGAAATGAACACTTCTCCCGGAATGACCGCTCACTCATTGGTCCCGTTGGCTGCTAAAAATGCAGGTATGAGTTATCAGGAATTGGTGCTTCAGATGTTGTCTGAGGCTCGTTTAGACTTTCCTCGTCATTAAAGAGATCAGTTCTTGGGTTGATGAAACGGTTTTTAAAAGCGGTTTTAATTGCATTTGCGTTGGTATTGCTGCTTGCTGCTGTGGCGGTGAGCAGCTTTCCACGTTATGTGGAAACTTTTTTTACCATTCGCTCAGTGGAATTATCCGGTGAAATTGACCACATTTCATCATTGCATTTTCGTCGAGCTTTAGGCAACACAGCCTCGGGGACCTTCTTTAATGTCAATTTGGATGCTATTCGAGAGGCAGCGTTAAAAGCTCCTTGGGTTAAATCGGTAAATGTCAGGCGAGTTTGGCCCAATAAAATAAATATTGAAATTACCGAATATAAACCACTTGCCTTATGGGAAGATGGACGGTTAGTGTCTGTTAATGGTGAGTTGTTTGCCGCTAATCCCGAGGAAGTAGATAACCCCTTGGCTTTGCCCGAATTCTTTGGGCGAGCCGAAATGGTTGAAGAGGTAACGAGACGTTATAAACGCTTCAATAAAATGCTTCAGGTTGTCATGCCTAAAGCACGAGTGACGGAAGTAAGCGTAAACGATCGTGATAGTTGGGCATTAGCCATAGCCTCTGACACTATTCCGCCAACTCGGATTGAATTGGGGGTAGAACATGAAAATTGGACCCTTGAAGATCGATTTGGGATTGTTATCGTACAATACCCAGATGTGGTCAAATTGATGAAAGGACCACCGTCCAGTATTGATGCTCGGTATGAATTAGCTTTTTCGGCCACATTGCCGGAAAAAAGTTTGAGGCAATACCGTTCACAGGCAGGTCGTCGTCAGGCGGCTGAATCCATTGCAGAGGCTAATAGGCAAAGTAACTCGCGATGAAAGAAAATAAAAAAATTGTCACTGCATTGGATATCGGTTCAAGCAAAATCCTTGCGGTTGTCGCAGAAGTCTATAAAGACGGTACGTTTCGAGTTCTGGCTCAAGGGCGTACCGAGTCTCAGGGTGTGCTTGACGGAAATATAACGAGTATTGAGGAGGCTCAACCACAGGTAAAGTCCGCTTTAGTCGAAGCTTTTGGTATTGCAGGCAAAATTCCCAGTGATGACGTTTGCACCAATATTTCGGGCAAGTCTGTTGAAGGAAAGGACTCTAGTGCTGAAATGCCACTAAGGGGCAGGACAGTGACGTTGTCGGACATGAAAAATGTCCAGAGCATGGCTCAGGATGCTGTTGAATTAAAAGAAGATCAGCGTTTGATTAAGTCGGAGCTGTTGTATTACATGCTCGATAATCAAGACGAGGGTTATGTCGGTCAAAATCCGATTGATGCGAAGAGTTCACGTATTTCCGCTCATATGCATTCGGCGGTGGCCAGTGCAGCCAATGCCTTAGCTCGGGTAAAAGTTATTCGCCGCAGCGGCATGGATATCTCCCGAATTCTTCCAGAAGCTTGGGCCAGTGGTTATGCAGTGCT
Organism: uncultured Sutterella sp.; assembly: GCA_905212345.1. Lineage (GTDB taxonomy): Bacteria > Pseudomonadota > Gammaproteobacteria > Burkholderiales > Burkholderiaceae_F > Aphodousia. Next base: position 20,431 of record CAJMEC010000019.1, read on the forward strand.
CACGGAAGACGAAATTCAAAATGGTGTTGTGTTGATCGATATCGGGGCAGGGACAACAGATGTGGCGGTTTTTCAGGCCGGTCTTCCCCGCTTTACGTACACCTTAAATTACGGTGGTCGCCGCATTACTCAGCGAATCAGTGGCTTTGTTCATTGCTCCATGCAGGAGGCAGAGTCCATTAAGAACAAGTTGGATTTGCGTTGTTCTCCGGAAGATGAGGAGGTCATTCTCTATCGTGCACCTCTGGAAGAGGGAGGTAAGAAATACTCCAAGCTTGAATTGTCGAAGATGGTTTACCACGAGATTCGCAGTTTGAATCTGACCATTGGTAAAAAACTCTTTGAGGCCGGGTGGTACAAGTCTGTTAACGGCGCGCCGTGTAATACGCTCACGGGCGGTATCGTGCTCACTGGCGGCACGTCTCTGTTGTTGGGAATAACAGAGCTATTTTCAGCTATGCCGGGACCGTTGGCTTATACATTCAGCACTCGTTTAGGTCGGTCGCGTTATACCGGCGATGCCTGTATCGGTTTGAATTCACCCAAAGAAAGTGCCGTCATGGGATTGATTGCCTACGAAGCGCTGCGATTCAAAGAAGGTGACGAGGACGAGGAGGAAAAAGCGACCTCTGATGACTCTTTGAGGGCCAAAGCCAAGCGTTTTTTGATTGAATTCTTTATAGGCCAGTACTAGGCTTTCTCTTCCAACTCATGCCTCTTTTGCCCCTGCCTTTTGATGAACCAAAAAATAGCAATTATGATTTTCAAAATTGAAAAAAGTTTTTGAAAATCCAAGCAAAACTATCCTTATTCATACATAATTACTAGATTGGATTTGGAGGCCTATTCCCATGTTTGAAGTACTCAGTGATAATGATCCCCGTCAGACCGTCATTAAGGTTGTCGGGGTGGGCGGCGGCGGTGGTAACGCCGTAGAACATATGATTGAGCGCGGTGCTCAAGGTATTGAATTTATTGCGATTAATACCGACTATACGGCATTGTCACATTCCAGAGCTCATGCTACTTTACAAATCGGCAAGACAGGACTTGGAGCTGGTGCTCGTCCGGAGGTCGGTGAGCAAGCGGCAATTGAAGCCAAAGATCGAATTCGTGAACTTTTGCAGGGGGCGAATCTCGTCTTCATTACCGCCGGGATGGGCGGCGGTACTGGTACCGGAGCAGCTCCGGTAGTGGCTCAAATTGCTCGGGAAATGGGTATTTTGACGGTTGCTGTTGTAACGAAACCCTTCAGTTACGAGGGGGCTCTTCGTATGCAACGCGCCGAAGAAGGTTTGGTCAAACTCAAACAATGCGTGGATAGCCAAATTGTTATTTTGAATGACAAGTTGGAAGATGAGTTGGGAGAGGATGCCTCCGTGAGTGAATGCTTTGCCGCGGCCGATGACGTTTTGTTTAAGGCTTGTGCAGGTATCACTGAAATTATTCAAACACCGGGCTTGATTGGTGTGGACTTCGAAGACTTGCGCACGGTGATGAGTGAACGCGGAACGGCCATGATGGGTTCGGCCATTGCCTCCGGTCCTGATCGCGCCCGCATTGCCGCTGAAAATGCAGTGGCCTGTCCGTTACTCGAAGGAGTAACGCTTAACGGAGCCCGTGGTGTGTTGGTCTATATTACGGCCAGTGAAGAAACGATGAAGATGAAAGAAACCAAGACGGTTATGAATATCATCACGAACTTCACTGCAAAAGGCGCTCAAGTTATTTACGGTTCCGCCTACGATGACAGTATGGGTGATTCCATGCGCGTGACGGTGGTTGCTACAGGTTTGGACGGCGGTAAGGACAAAGAAGTTGCTCCGCTTGAAAAACCTGATGAAAAGAGAGATGTTTGGGAACATAACAACCGCAGTTATGCTGAACCGCAACAAGCAGATCCTTGGACCAGTCGTCAAAGCGCAGCCCAACAGCCTGCTGCACCTAAGGTGCCTCAGCCGCAGGTTGAATCTAAGCCAACGGTTGCAAAACCTGAGTCTCAACCGAGTACTCTGGCTGTTCAACAACCCGCTCAATCGGAGCCTCAACAGACTCAAGAGCCTGAAAAACAGGAAGAAAAGGCTGCCGATGAATGGGAAACTGGTTGGTGGTCTATTCGTCACGACAATAAGTAAGAACAAATTCAGTTATGCTCAAACAACGAACGCTTAAAAAAGTCGTCCGTACGGTTGGTATCGGTCTGCATTCCGGTCGCAAGGTGAACTTAACTTTGCGTCCGGCCGATCCCGATACCGGCATTGTGTATACACGCGTCGATTTAAATCCGCCCGTTGTTATGCCGGCAGAAGCCACACGTGTCAATGACACGCGCATGGCAACAACATTAAACGAAGGACAAGTCAAAATTTCTACCATTGAACACCTGATGAGTGCGTTCAACGGTTTGGGGATTGATAATTGCTATGTTGATGTTGATGCTCCGGAAATCCCGATTATGGATGGATCCGGCGCAAGTTTTGTCTTCCTTATCCAAGCTGCCGGCATTGTCGAACAACCCGCTCCGAAGCGTTTTGTCCGAGTTAAAAAAACTGTTCGTGTAAGCGATGGTGATAAATGGGCTCAACTGGAGCCCCATGAGGGGTTTTCACTGGCGTTTTCTATTAATTTCGGCCATCCCGCAATTGACAGCACCTTGCAATTTACTGAAGTTGATTTAGCTAAGGTTGACTATGCTCACGCTGTCAGCCGAGCAAGAACATTTGGGTTTGTACAAGATGTAGAGATGCTTCGTTCCATTGGCTTAGCTCAAGGGGGAACTCTTGAGAATGCTGTTGTAATGGACGAGTATCGAGTGCTTAATCCTGAAGGCCTCAGGGGACAGGACGAATTTGTGAAGCATAAGATCTTGGACGCAATGGGCGATCTCTATGTTTTAGGTCACCCGCTTTTGACTCGTTATAGTGCTAATAAATCCGGTCACGGTTTGAACAATCAGCTCCTAAGGGCCTTGTTAGCTGATGATTCTGCTTGGGAATGGGCAACATTTGAGTCTGAAAAAGCTCCGAAAGATTTTTCTTTTGAGCGCGTTTTTGCGATCTAAAGTCGCGTAGTAACCGATTTTCTAGTCACTGTTTGGCGTTTCTTTGGTATTTGTCTGCACAGAAAGAGCGTAATATCCAATTGGTTAGAAAATCGGTCGTTTCTTTCTGAGATGTCACTTTTTTCCCTATTTCTCATTACATCATTGGCCAATATCTTGTCTCCGGGAATGGGGGTGATATTTGCCATTGTTTTATCGTTACAGCAAGGGTGGCATAAGACCGTTTTTTTCAGTTTAGGTCAAGCTATAGGCATATCAATTTTGTTTACAGCCGCCATGTCCGGTATGGGGGTGGTTTTAGCCAACAGTCCGACTTTATTTAACGTGATTAAAATCGCCGGAGCTTTTTTCATTCTTTATTTGGGTTGGAGAAGTTGGCATAAACCGGCTATGCACTTTGGTACCTCTGCAATTAAGGAAAAATCTGAAGGCAGTCAAACAGTCCCCAAGGATGGGATGGCAAACCTCACTAAGGGTATTGTTATATCGCTTTGCAACCCGCAACCAATTATCTTCGGAATAAGTGTGTTGCCCCAATTTGTCGACCCGCAACAACCCTACGTTGCTCAAGCTGTATTGATGATTTCCGTTTACGCTGTGCTGGTCTTTATTAATCTGGTTATTTACGCGATTTTAGCTGAGAGAGCCAGACGCTTCTTTACTGGTCCCAGAGGTTCTCAGATTATTAACCGAGCGACTGCATGTGTTTTCTTTGCGATTGGGTTTTTAGTGTTGAGTTTTGCTCTGGCCGGCTTTTTCTAATCAGAATCTGCTTTCCAGCGCGTCAGCCAGTTTCTCAAGAACTTCTTTGATATCTTCGTCTTTAGCTCTTAGCGCATTTTGTCGAACGGCGTCTGCGGCACCAGGTTGGGCAATCCGAGGGGGATCCTTGGGATAGTTTTCCAGATCGGGTAGGGGAAGAATTTTCCCCGCTTTAATACTGAGTATCGGAAGGTTAAGACCACTATCAAAGAGATATTTTTCAAGCGAAGGTTGAATTTGCTTGAGCCGATTGGCAATTGTCGGCGTAGATGTGTTAATGATGATGCCCTGAGGGGAGCATTCCACGTGAACAGCCCGTTGAAAATCAAAATGCAAGCGTTTGCTTTGACAGGCTCGTTGCAAAACTTGAGCCACCCTGACGCTTAACATTTGCCGAGCAATGAGCGTGTCAGGGTTTAAAGAGTTTAACAGTTTGTCAATGCTTTCCAATCCGTACATGCCGTTTTCCTTTTGTGCGCATTTTCTCACAAATAGGCATTGAAATCGAAACGAAAAAAGTTACAAAAAAGGTCTTATTTCGTAAAAAACAAAGAATTTTCAAAGGAAAATCAATTCTGCAATATGCGATAATTGCCAGCTGTGGTTTATTCTCTCGACGAATTTTGTCGTCCAAAAATTAACAAAACGCGTGCTGCTTGAAAATGCAGTCACGTGCAGGGTATCAAAAGATGTTTTCTGAGCTTTTAACGAAAGTGTTTGGCAGTCGCAATGACCGCTTGATTAAACAGTACCGTCGTCAGTGCGCTGCGATCAATAAACTGGAGCCTGCAATTAAAGCTTTGAGCGATGATGAGCTCAAGGCTAAGACTCAAGAATTCCGTGATCGTTTAGCCAAAGGTGAGACGCTCGAATCGCTATTGCCTGAAGCGTTTGCGGTTGTCAGAGAAGCCAGCTGGCGTGTGTTGGGTATGCGTCATTTTGACGTTCAACTTATCGGCGGTATGGTGCTCAATGACGGAAAGATCGCAGAAATGCGAACCGGTGAAGGTAAAACATTAACGGCTACGTTGGCTGTTTATTTGAATGCCCTGCCAGCTAAAGGAGTTCACGTTGTGACAGTGAACGACTACCTTGCCAAGCGTGACGCAGAATGGATGGGACGCGTGTACAACTTCTTAGGGATGACGGTTGGCACCATCTACAGTCAGCAACCCAATGACGAGAAGGTTCAAGCTTACGCAGCCGATATCACTTATGGCACCAATAACGAATTTGGTTTTGACTATTTGCGCGACAACATGGAGTATGACATTCATCATCGTCGTCAACGCGGTTTGCATTATGCAATCGTTGACGAAGTGGACTCCATTTTGATTGATGAAGCGCGTACACCGTTGATTATTTCCGGCCCGGCTGATGACAACACCGATCTTTATGCCAAGATTAATGAAATTCCTCCGCTTTTAACGCGTCAGGCGACCGAAAAAGGGGAGGGGGACTATTGGGTAGATGAAAAAGCCCATCAGGTCTACATTTCAGAGCAAGGACACGAGCATATTGAACAAATCCTCACAGAAAGAGGTTTGATTCCTCAAGGCCAAAGTCTGTACTCCGCTCAAAATATTATTTTGATGCATCACTTGATGGCTTCTCTTCGTGCGCACTCCTTGTTTAAGCGCGATCAGCACTATGTTGTTCAAAATGGCGAGATTGTCATTGTGGACGAATTTACGGGTCGTTTGATGCCTGGTCGTCGTTGGTCCGAAGGTCTTCACCAGGCTGTTGAGGCTAAAGAAGGTGTGAAGATTAATCAGGAAAACCAAACGTTTGCCTCTATTACGTTCCAGAATTACTTCCGTATGTATGAGAAGCTTTCCGGTATGACTGGCACAGCTGATACGGAAGCTTATGAATTCCAAGATATTTATGGTTTGGAAACGGTTGTCATTCCGACTCATAAGAAGATGATTCGTGTTGACCAACAAGATAAGGTTTTCCGCACAATCAACGAAAAGTACCAAGCCATTATTGAAGATATCAAGGAATGCAATAAACGCCAACAGCCGGTGTTGTTGGGGACGACTTCTATTGAAAATTCTGAAGCGCTCAGCAAGCTCTTGGATAAGGAAGGTATTAAGCACAATGTGTTGAACGCCAAGCAACATGAACGTGAAGCCCAGATTGTGCTTGAAGCCGGTCGTCCGGGGGTTGTGACAATTGCTACTAACATGGCAGGGCGTGGTACCGATATTGTTTTGGGTGGTGGCATTAATAAACATATTGATGATGTTAAGACCAACCCTGATCTTTCTGATGAAGAAAAGAAAGCCGCGATTGAGAAGATCAAAGCTGAGTGGCAAATTGAGCACGATAAGGTGGTAGCCGCCGGTGGTTTGCGCATTATCGGCAGTGAACGCCACGAGTCGCGTCGTATTGACAACCAATTGCGTGGTCGTGCTGGCCGCCAAGGTGACCCGGGTTCTTCATGTTTCTATCTGTCGATGGAGGATCCGTTGCTTCGAATTTTCGGCGGTGATCGTATGCGCGCTATTGCCGATAAGCTCAAGCTTGAAGAAGGTGTTGCCATTGAATCCAATATGCTCACTCGTATGATTGAGAGCGCGCAGCGTAAAGTTGAAGGTCGAAACTACGACATTCGTAAACAATTGCTTGAATTTGATGACGTGCAAAATGACCAACGTCGTGAAATTTATCGCTTGCGCAACGAAATTTTAGAAAGCGACGATTTAAGTGAAATGGTGACTAATTTACGTCACGGTTATTTCACTGACTTGTTCAGAACTTATGTGCCTGCCGATACCGTTGAAGAGCAATGGGACTTGTCCACGCTTACAACCATTCTCAAGAGTGAATGGGGCGTTGATATCGACTTTGCCGGAATGCTTGAAAAGAGCACTTCAACCACCGATGAAGACTTGTTGAAGGCTCTCATTGATGAGTGTGACCGAATCTACAACGACAAGGTTGAATTGGCCGGCCCGCAGGCGATGAATGATTTCGCCAAGCAAGTGACGTTGCAAGTGTTGGATAGCATTTGGAGAGCGCATATCACTGCTTTGGATGCTTTGCGTCAAGGAATTTACTTGCGCGGTTACGCCCAAAAGCAACCCAAGCAAGAATACAAGCGTGAAGCATTCTCGATGTTTGAAACCTTACTCGACCGAGTGCGTGAAAATGTTATGCGTGTATTGATGACTGTCAGAATTCAAACACGCGAAGAAGCGATGGCTGAACAACAACGGGCTCAAGAAGAAGCGCTTGCTCGTGCACAGGCCGCTGCGCGTGCTCAAGCAATTGCTCAAGCTCAACAAGAAGCTAAAAATAAAGTCGTTCACGATGACGAAGGACACGAATTATCCTTTACCGGAATCTCTGCGGCCGGGGTGGATCTTGATAAAGTGGATTGGCGAGGCGTTTCCCGCAACGATCCGTGTCCTTGTGGCTCGGGCAAAAAGTTTAAGAACTGCCACGGTCACATTGACTAATTGCTAAACCAACTTAAAAAAGCGCTCTGAAATGGGCGCTTTTTTGTGAGAAGAATATGACGAACCGAACAGAAACACTCGTAGCCTGTGTGGTGATGATTGATAACGAAGGACGAAGTTTGCTGGGGTGCCGGCCGGAGGGGAAAGTGTATGCCGGTTGGTGGGAGTTCCCAGGCGGGAAATTAGAGGCTATGGAAACCGTGGAAGAAGCCGCCAAACGTGAAATGCGCGAAGAACTCGGGATCGATCTTCAAAATTCTTCTCCGTGGGTAACTTTGGTACATGACTATCCCCATGCGCGCGTACGACTTCATTTTGTCAGGAGTTGGCAGTGGCGGGGGGGG
>CAJMEC010000020.1 GCA_905212345.1 uncultured Sutterella sp.
TTGCGCCATTGGGGCTCAACGTGTGAGGAAATCAGTGGCTGGTCCATATCATTAATTCGAAAGCTTTATCGTAATAAAACGCGTACGCCTCTTGCCTAAGAGCAGACAATCTTCGTTTGCAGTGTCACCATCAGTCCTTTTTGACCATTTTCAGCCAGAGGATAGGCATCATTGAGTGTAATTTGCAGTCCATTGCGTTCAGCCAATGTTTTGACAATAGCCATTCCCAAGCCCGTACCGGTTTCGCCGGTACCTAGAACCCGGTAGAAAGGATCAAACACTCGTTCACGTTCTTCTTTGAGAATTCCCGGTCCATTATCATGAACATTCATCTTGAAAGGAACGAGAGACTGCAGTTCAATGGTGACGGTAGAGCCTTCCGGACAATACTTCACGGCATTTTCGATTAGATTGCGCAAAATACTGAAAAGGTCGTCCTCGGCAACATCTACGGTAAGAGTGCCGTCCTGATCGTATTCGTCAAAACCCAGTACTTCAATTTCAATTTTTTTCTTTTCAGCGTCAGCCCATATTTGCTCAATGACAGCAGCAACCGTTTCGGATAAAACAGTTTTTTTCTCGGTATTTTTCACAGATTGTGTTTGAGCTCGTTTTAACGAAAGAAGCTGCGAAACCAATCGAGTGGCGCGATCAATGCTAATTCGTAAATCTTTAAGCTGCTTTTTAGCTTGCTCACTCATTGTGGCTTTTTCCAGCCGTTCGGCCTGAAGTGAAAGGACTGCCAGCGGGGATCTGAGTTCGTGAGCGGCATCGGCAACAAAACGGGATTCTCTTTGTCTTAGTTCATCAATTCGGAATAAAACGCCATTGAATGCATCAACCATCGGTAGCAACTCAGTGGGTAATCCCTGTGTGTCAATTGGGGTTAAGTCATCGGGTTGACGGTTGTTGATTTTGGAGGCTAGTGCGTGGATGGGTTTCATTGAATACCACAAAACGCCGGCCAAAATAATAAACAATGCTAAGGATAAAGCGAGTAGCGGAAGAGAAGCCGCCAATGCTGTTTGGCGGGCGATTTTTTCAATTTCCTTCATTCGCTGCGCAACAGCGATATGTTGTCCGCCTGAAAGTGTACGAAGATAAAGTCGGTATTCTGTGCCGGAAATAAAAAGCGTTTGCGCGCCGTCATAAAGATCCTGATCAAAGACGGCGCGAATGGTTTGACCGCCTTTATGAAGCGTCCTGACCAGCACGGTCGAACCGGCTGGAGCGATGGCTTGAGGGGAATTTTCGTCCAGTGTGAACCAGTCTTCAAAGTCATCGTCATCCATCCACAAAGCGCTGGGATGTTTGCTGGAAATATCCAATCGCGCCAAAACACCCGTTACTTCCTCCAATAAGTCGTCTTGTTCATCACAAGCCTCGTTATAGGACAGGGTAAATAAAGACACTGCGGCCGCAAGGCTCATGATGAGAGCGGCCGTGCCTGCCCAAACTAAAAGTCGTTTGACAAAACCGTAATTTTTTTTCTGAACCGGACTCATTGCGAGGATCCTTTCTCTACCATCCAACCCAATCCCCGGACATTTTTAATAACACTTGGTCCCAGTTTTTTTCTCAATGAATGAATCAAATATTCGACGGCGTTGCTTTCCGGTTCCTCTCCGGGCTCATAGATACGCTCTTCAATGCGTCTGCGGGAAAGGATTGTGCCGGGCCTGGCCAGCAGAGCCGCCAAAAGCGCGTATTCGCGTCTTGATAAGACAATGGGGGTTGAGTCGCCTGCCACCGTAGCGGTTTTTTCAGAAACATTGACAGTGACCAGACCGTTTGTTAAAGCATTTTCTGTTGTTTGGTTTTTGCGTCTTAAAACGGCACGGATTCGGGCAAGAAGCTCACTCATATGGAAAGGCTTAACCAGATAGTCATCCGCTCCGGCATCCAGTCCCTCCAGTCGATCATCCAATCCGTCTCTGGCAGTGAGAATAATCACCGGGATATTTTTCTTCTGTCCTTCTGCATTAGCTCTCAGTGTGCGCAACACCGTCATTCCGTCTACTCCGGGTAAGCCCAGATCCAATAGTAAAAAGCCGTACTCATTGACAGAAAGCATCATTAAGGCATCGCGACCATTGGCCACCTGTTCGACGGTATACATCTCGTCGGCTAATGCGCCTTTAATGGCCTGCGCAATCATCGGATCGTCTTCAACCAATAAAATTCTCATTTCAGAACCTCACGCATAGTTTTTATTGTAGGTGAGTCAGGCCGAAGGTGTGAGTGATTTTGCATTTGGTTGCTCTGACTTAGGAACGGCTAAGTTTTCTCTATGTTTGCTCTAAGTTTAACCAGGTACACTTGCGGGCAAGATAAAAAAGTTTTTGGAGAAATTATGAAAAAAACAGTCGTTGCAGTTGCGCTTTGTGCTTTGGTGATGCCATTGGCTGTGTTGGCACAGTCGCCTAGCGGCTTTAATGCAACGCCATCGGCTCAGCCCCAAGGCTTTGCGTTGACTACATTGAAATCTATTGAAGAGGTCAAGCAAAATAGTTACGACGAACAGTTGGTTGTTTTGCGCGGGCGATTTACCCGTCAGGTCAGCCATGATAAGTATGAGTTTACTGATGAAAAAGGTAACACGATTGTGACTGAGCTCGATGATGACAAGAATTGGTCACATGTGTCAAAAGATGCCCTTATGGATATTTTGGCTGAAGTTGACCGGGATCATTGGAAGCTAGAGTTGGAAGTGCTTGAGGCCAAACCGGCTCGTTAAGTCTAAGTTTTTGTGGAACAAAAAAATGCGTTTTGAAATTACCGGCAGTGTTGATCCGCTTTTAAGCGTTACCCTTGAGAAGGGTGAAAAAGTCTTGGCTGAATCCAATGCAATGGTGGCGATGGATGGCGATTTGAGTCTTAAAGGACGAAGCCGCGGCGGGATCATGAAGTCTTTGGCTCGAAAGCTTTTAAATGATGAAAGCTTTTTCCAACAATATGTGGAAGCCGAAAAAGGACCGGGGAGCGTGTTGTTAGCTCCGAATATTCCCGGTGACATTCGTATTTTGGATGTCGGAGAACGTCAATACATGGTTTCTGACGGTGCCTTTTTGGCAGCCACCGAAGAGGTGGAACTTGAGGTTAAATCCCAGGGTTTGGGACGCGCGTTTTTGGGTGACTCGGGGGGCTTTTTCGTGATGGCCACAGACGGTCGCGGTCAGATTGCGGTTTCAGGCTTTGGTTCCGTGCGCGAACTTGAAGTCAAGGAAGGCCAATCCTTAATTGTGGATAATGGCCATCTGGTAGCTTGGGACGCTTCCCTTGACTATGAATTGAGTTTAAATACTTCACATTCCGGTCTTTTCGGCAAATTGGTCAATAGTCAAATAACCGGTGAGGGGATTGTGTTGAAATTCCGCGGTCAAGGAAAAGTGATAGTGTGCTCGAGAAATAAGGGCGGATTTATTGATTGGATTTTTGCCCAAGAAAAAACCGACAAAGCAGTAAAAAATGATTAACTCGCACAAATTCCGGCAGTGATGACTGCCGGAATTTGTTGCTGGTTCAATTTATTTCGTGGTGGTTTCGGTTAGCGAATGACTACTTTTTCTATCGGCTCGCTTTTAACTTTATCAATCGGGAGACTTTGATAAGTTACCTGTCCGAAGTTAATCGTTTTTAAGTCAACGCTTCGGATGCGGGCGTTATTCATTGTTTTGTAATAAATCACCCCGTTGGTCATATCGGTTGCACTGCTCCACTGGGTGGCAGAAAGCAGTCCTATGGGGTTGGCTTTATTTTCCTCTTCCAAACCGATCGGAATTTCAAAGGCGTTTAAAATTTTGAAGCTGTACAAAACAGTTTCATCGGCGCTCTTCAGATTAGGAGCCGTGGATACCATGAAAGCAGCCCGGACGAAACGAGAGGGAGGGGTGATATCACCGGGCAGACCGAGTAAGCCGCTGCCGATGCCGGGTGAGCGAAGAGCGGTTCCGTTCCAATCAACCGGTGCCACCGTTCCGGCTTTAAGGTTGATGTAATTATTTAAGTTCGTCATTTGCCAATCAAATCCCGGTGAATTGGTCAGCACTCCCAGAGGGTTATCGAAAATCTTCATTTCCCCGTTAACAATTTCAACAACAATCTGAGCGCCGGATTTATCAGCAATGCGGTAGTGGACTGTACCGGCTCCCTTATAGCGTTCGGACAGACGTATATCTGAAATTCCTTTTCGTGCGTTTGCCACGCTGTCAAAATTACCTAAGACCCAAGCAACAAATTCCATATCGGAAATGGTTTTGTCCTGCTGTTTTTTGTCATAGTCAGGATAAAGTCCATAGCCGGGAAAGAAAAAGAGACCGGCAGAGAGTCCTTTTTCATTGAGTCCTTCAACAACGAAATTTTTATCTTCGATACTTAATCCGACATAACCCCAAGTATTTTTATAACTCAAAGACGGCCCTTGGGCAGTTTGTGTTTGAGTGGCATGGTCGCGGGGTACAACAACCAAGTTGGTCGATAAAACCGAGGAACCCCATTCAATGGAGCGGGCAGTGACGCGGTCACCGTTTTGTGATTGAAGGGTGATGCCGGTGCAGGCAAGCGCCTGTTGGGTAAAGGCGATTGCACAGGAGGCGATCACACCACAGAAGTATTTATTCATTAGAAGCTCCATAAAAAGGATAACAGTTGAACCATGTTAGTGCTTTTTGTCTGATTTGGACGGTGTTAAAGGACGCTTTTTACAATTGCTTGCTATTAAAGTGAAAAGTCAATTTAGCTAAAATAACTAGTTGGTAGTTCGCATTTTTACGCGACCAAAGAGGAGCACAAATGAATCAAGATCTTAAGAAAAAAGTTGAAGAACTTATCCCTAATCTCGCTAAAGTTCGCCGTGACCTGCATAAGCATCCGGAATCCGGTTGGACGGAATTCCGCACGGCTTCTATGGCTATCAAGAAAATGCAGCAGCTCGGCTATACCATTACGATGGGCGAAAAGGCCGTCTGCCGTGAAGCCATGATGGGTGTGCCCTCTGCCGACGCGCTCAAGGCCCATATGGAACGTGCCATTGCCCAAGGCGCTGATCCTGAATTAGTAGCTAAGATGGAAGGCGGTATGACCGGTTTCTGGGCCGATATGGACTTCGGCGGCGAAGGTCCTTTCCTTGCCGTTCGTTTTGATATGGACTGCAACGATGTGACCGAATGCGCTGACGCTGACCATCGTCCCAATGTCGAAGGTTTTGCCTCTGTCAACAAGGGTGCTATGCATGCTTGCGGCCACGACGGCCACGTTGCTATCGGCTTGGCTTTGGCAGAAGTTGTCGCCTCCATGCGCGATCAGTTTAAGGGCAAGATTCGCTTTATTTTCCAACCTGCTGAAGAAGGCGTTCGCGGTGCCATGCCGATGGAAAAGGCCGGTGCAGTGGTCGGCGTAGACGAAATCTTTGGTATGCATATCGGTTTCCAAGCCAATAACATCGGCAAGGTCATTTGCGGCACGAAGAACTTCTTGGCTACGACCAAAGCGGACATTACCTTTACCGGTGTGCCTGCTCACGCCGGTAACGCTCCGGAAGAAGGTAAGAACGCGTTGTTGTCGGCTGCCACGGCTTTGCTTAACATGCACGCCATTCCGCGCTCCGGCAAGGGTGATACCCGTATTACCGTCGGTAAGTTAAACGGTGGTGAAGGCCGCAACGTGATTCCGCCGAAGGCTGTGTTGGTTTTGGAAACCCGTGGCATCACGTCTGCTTTGGACGAGTACATGTTCGGTGAAGTCCGCCGTATTGCCAAGGCCGCTGCCGAAATGTGGGGTTGCGGTTATTCCATCGATATCAAGGGTGGCACCAAGAGCGGTGAGTCCGACCTTGAAGTCGCCAAGGTTGTGGCCGAAGAAGCCCGTGACATGGGTTGCTTCAAAGAAGTCATCGAAGAACAAAACTTCGGCGCTTCCGAAGACTATTCTCACTTCATGAGCACCGCCGGCGGCAAGGGCACCTATGTTCAAGTGGGTTCCACCCTTCGTGCCGGCCACCACAATAGCCACTTCGACTTCGACGAACAAACGCTTGCCAACGCGCTCGAACTGATGAGCCGTTGTGTCTATCGCACGCTCGCTAAGTAATATCGAAGAGCAATAAAAAAGCCGCGGCGATTTAACTGGCGCCGCGGCTTTTAGTTTATCCGGAAGTTACTTTGTTTCTACTTCCTGTAAAAAAGGTTCAAACTGACTGTCTAAGTCCGCCATGGATTGGTCGATAGCCGCGGTGAGCATCGTTGTCTGTTCTTTCAAAATAGCCATCTCGGACGTTAATTCCGCAAGCATTCTGCTTACTTCTTCGGGATTGGCGCTACCTTCTGTGCGGCGCCGCTTGAGGATTTCTCTCGGATCGAGGCTTGCTTTAAATTCCTCTTCACTCATCGGGCACTCGGTTGCAAATCCCGGCATTTCCTTTTGAACAGTTTCGGCATAAATGCGTTGCATTTCTTTATAGGGGAAGGTCAGAGGAAGAATGCCGTTGGCTCGGGCGAAACTGACCATGCCGCTTGCGACATGATGACCGACTCTAAAGGGCAGGTCGTATTCGCTCATCAGGCGGTCGGCAATTTCTTGGCTTGCTGTCCAATCCAGTGAAAGCTCTTCCAAAGCTCGTTCTTTATTGACAACAAGCGCTTTGAGAATTTTGACAAAACGTTCCATCGTTTTGACGCTTTCTTGAGCCAAGGCGGCGTGCACTTTGACGGATTTGCCGTCAATCATGCCTGAGGGAACGTTGTGAGCGCGGGTGATAACGAGATTGGCTTCACTGACAACGTCGCTTGCGTTGCCCCGGCAACTGATTAACAATCCGGGATTACGTTTTTGCGGCATGGCCGATGACACATAAGTGTTGCCATTGCCCTCAGAGAGCAAAATCCAGGGACGGGGTTGGGCATATTGAACCATGATGTCGGCAATCATGGAACCGATGTGAAGCGCAATTGAGGCTTGAATCTGAGCAAATTCGACCGGTAAATCCACCATGGCAATCTGCGTGGCATCGAAAGCATTGCGAATCGGCGCATGAAAACCTAACAATTTAGCCATCAACTTGCGGTTAAGGGGCCAGCCGGTGCCATTGAGCACACAAGAACCCATCGGGCAGTAATTCAGTCGGCTGAAAAATTGCGTCAAACGGACACGATCGCGTTTAAAGCCTTCAATAAACCCTAATAAATAGTGGGCAAAACTGGTTGGTTGGGCGGCCACACCATTGGTGTATGAGGGCATGACGGTGTCCTGATGATTGCGTGCAAGCTCGAGTAGCGCGTCGATAACACTTTCCAGGCCTTTAGCCACACTGAGGACTTCGTCGCGCATAATCGCGACACGGAAAGTCGAGTGCATATCCTGGCTGGATCGGCCTACATGTATCTCTGTTACTTCGGAGGTACCCGCAGCGGCGATAAGTTTCGGCTCAAAATCAATGACGCGCTTAACACGGTTGGCGGGATCTTTGCCACTATCGATAACTTCTTTCAGAGCTTTGGCGGCAACATGCGCTAGTTGCGGTTTCAGTAGACCGCCCGCACTATTGGCAATAATAGTGGCTTTATTCATTTGGCTTAACCAATAAAATTCGTCGCGAATCATAAGATTTCTCCGTTGAGGAAAGATTATGGAGTCTTAATTGAGGTCATTTTTTCAATGATGGCATCAACCGTTTGCGTTTGTAGCTCAGCTTGCATTCGTTGGGTAACGGCACTCTTTATGCCGTTGCCGATGCCGTCCTTGCCTTCGTAAAGTGTTGCTTTAAGGGCTTCTTTCGCACAATCTTTGCCCAAAAGCCTCAATACAACCGTTTGCGCTTTTGAGGTTGTCCGACTGGTCACTTGCGGACTGATCGTAGCGATTTCTCGGGCTGCTTTTGTTTGTCCTAAAGAGACAAAAGCCCATTGAGTGAGAACTTTTGTGTCCGCCTCAGAGGCGTTTTTAACAAGGCATCGGCCCAGTTCGTCTCCATATTGTCCGGCGCAGCACACTGAGCTCAGACCGAGCGAAGTTAGCATCAGAATAATAATTTTTTTCATGGTGGTTCCTTTTGCATTGTATTGTAGTGGGCTTGAATAGGTATTGGGTCTGAAAATCGCTAAAATACACAAGTCAATATGGAGATCGGCTGTGAAGCGTTTTGTAGAACTCACCGTTAGAAAAGGAAGCACACTGGCTTCTCTGGAACGTCATAATCCGGAGGATCTGCACGTTGTGCTTGAGGCCTTTCTTACTTATTTACCGGATGATCTGATTTCAGCTTCAACCGCTCTTACCAAAGCTCAGGAATTCTTGGATGGGGCCGGTGATTGGTTGAGAGAGACGCCGGTATCCATTCTCTTGCAATCGCTAAAGAAGGGACTGATTTTTGAGGCGACGGTCGGTTACCGAAAAAATAGCCGAGACCGCTACACACGCGCCGAGCTTGAGGACGCCGTGCTTCTTGAAGAAGAGAGAAGGGAAACGTTGCGAAACGTGATGCAAAAAGCCCTTCAGCAAAGAAACCGCGAGATTAATTCCAAAAAGCGTCAGACAAGTCCCTACGATCAACAGTTCATGCGTGAGGCGCTTGAATTTGCCCGTGAGGCTGCCCGGGTCGGTGAAGTGCCGGTGGGTTGCGTCATCGTTAAAGACGGCGCCATTATCGGTGTGGGTCGAAATCGTTCTATTGAAGACAATGACCCAAGTGCGCACGCTGAAGTTATTGCGATTCGTCAAGCTTCTCAAGCTTTGGAAAACTACCGTTTGTCAGGCTGCACGCTCTATGTGACACTGGAGCCTTGCGCAATGTGTGCAGGATTAATTGCCCACGCCAGAATTTCTCGAGTTGTTTTTGGGGCGCGCGATGAAAAGACGGGGGCTTACGGTGGCGTCTTTGATTTACAGACAACGGCAAAATTAAATCACCGTGTGCAAGTGGATTCCGGTGTTTGCGCCAAAGAGGCCGCGGCTCTATTAACAGAATTTTTCGGGGAAAAACGCCATGCCTAGTTATCCGATCCGTGTGGGTTTTTGCGCTCCTTCGCGCGCTGTTATGGATATTTCTACACCGGCGCTTGCCAAGTTGTATTTCACGGATAGAGGGGGCGATGTCGTTTTGCACGACACGGTTTTTAAGAATGTGAAGCAATTTGCGGGAACGGACGCTGAACGTGTAGACGGGCTGATGAGTTTGGCGTGCAATAAAGATATTGACCTTATTTTGCCGATTCGTGGCGGCTATGGTCTGTCCCGCATACTCGATAAAATTGACTATGACGCTATTGCCAGGCATTCACCAGTTTTTTGCGGATATTCAGATTTTACGGCTTTTAATCTTGCCTACCTCACGAAAACCGGTCAGGTCAGTTATCAAGGCCCCAATGGCACGGATTTTGTCGACACGCCGGTATTTTTGACTGAAAAAAGTTTCCACTCCGCGCTCTTTAATGAAGAATGGGTCGCGTCTTTTCCGTGTAAAGAAGCCCCTGATTTGGATTTTGAAGGGACGCTTTGGGGTGGAAATCTCTCGATGGTTGTTGCCTTGCTGGGTACACCGTATTTTCCCGATATTGAAGGTGGAATTCTCTTTTTAGAAGACTGCAACGATCGCGCATACCGAATTGAGCGTCACATGGCTCAATTGGAAATGGCCGGTGTTTTAGCTAAACAAAAGGCGATTCTTTTTGGGGATTTCCGTGACGCTGATCCGGCGCATCCCAGGGAAAATGATTTCCTTTTCTCCGATGTGTTGGCCTATCTGCGTGAACGCTTGCCAGGCATGCCCATTTTGCACGGATTGCCTTTCGGCCATTCGCCCGTCAAGATCACGTTGCCGGTAGGGGCACGCGTGCGGATGCGAACCGAAAAGGGCTATGTGGTGTTGTCCAGCAAAGAACATCCACGTGTTACGGCACGCTTTTAGTATCTAAAAGAAAATGTTGGGCTGGATTAAAGCGCAGTGGTTTCGCTTCGTCACCAATGGGGCTTTTTACAGTGAGAATATGTCCATTGCGCAGTGGCGTCGTCGTCACTCGCGTGTCCTTGTAAGGCAAATCTTAAGTTCTTTGAAGCTACAGCCAGTGTCGCTTGCCGTTGAAATAGCGGGAGCCTGTGTGACGGCTATGTTTTTGTGGCCGGTCGTTAACCCGATTTTATTGGTTTTTTGGCTACTGCTTGTTGGTGTCCATTTTTACGGAGCCATCGACTTTAATCGACGATTCTGGGCCGATCGATACCGTCACGCCCGTATCCACTTTTGGATGAAAGCCTGGATGGTTTTAGCTGTTGTAGGCGGTTTAATATGGGCGCTCGCCGGTATGACATTCGCTTATAACGTAGGCAATGATTCCGCTTCGCAGGTTATTCTTTTTTCTGTCATTTTGACGGTGACTTTTGCATCATGGCCGGTTTATGCCTGTTGGTTGCCAAGTCTTGTGGTCTTTACGCTTTGTTCAATCACCCCTTTGGTGCTACGGCTGGCACTCATCTTCGGCTGGTCCCGCCTGGTGATTGCCGCTCTTTTGATTACCGTTGTGGTTTTTATGTTTTATTCCGGCCGGCGCTTTAACGAAATTGTGCTGATGTCGGTTCGCAACGACCAGGAAAATGAGATGCTCGTCAAGCGACTGACGCTTGAGAAAAACTTGGCAGAAAAATTGCGCCGCGAAA
This sequence comes from uncultured Sutterella sp., assembly GCA_905212345.1. Taxonomy (GTDB): domain Bacteria; phylum Pseudomonadota; class Gammaproteobacteria; order Burkholderiales; family Burkholderiaceae_F; genus Aphodousia. Next base: position 10,645 of record CAJMEC010000020.1, read on the forward strand.
CTCAGGAACAAAGTCGCTTAAGAAGTAAATTTTTTACGGCCGCCAACCACGATATTCGTCAACCTTTGCAGGCCATTGGGATCTATATTCAGCTACTGAAGAAAAACGGCGATCCGAAAACGCAAGCCATTGTTGAGCAATTGTCAAAGACCACGCAGGGGCTACAGACGCTCGTGGCGCAAATTTTGGAAGTTTCAAAGCTTGAAACCGGTCATACCACTTCTAACCCTGAGCCGATAAAACTCTCCGCCTTATTGAATGAATTGGCCCTGGAATTTAAACCGCTTGCGAACGAAAAGGGGTTGGACTTCAGGTTGAAAAATTTGGACGTCAATGTCTATACCGATCCTCAATTGTTAACACGGGCTATCCGTAATCTGATCACGAATGCTATCGCCTACACACAAAAAGGTGAAATTTTATTGGCTGCCCGTTTAATCGCTGGAAAGCGGGTGAGTATTTGTGTCGTCGACAGCGGCGCGGGAATTGAAGAGGCTGAACAAAAACGCATCTTCGATTACTTTTACCGCAGTGAAAATACACGAAGTCATGCGGAGGGGTATGGACTTGGGCTTTCGATTGTTAAAGCCATCTGTGAGCAGCTTCAAATTAAGTTGACTCTGAGTTCAAGACCCGGACGGGGATCAATTTTCAGAATGCAGCTGCCGGTTCATGAGGCTGAACAGGCAAGAATATTTACTCAAACGCGTCGAAAGGAACAAAGTATCGAAAAACTCGATGCAACGGTCGTTTTGATTGAAGACAATACGCCGGTTCGGGAAAGTCTTAAAGCCTTGCTAGAAAGTTGGGGAGCAACCGTCATTTCGGCAGAAAAGTGTACACAGGCACTGACTCAGAGCATCCAAGAAAGTCCCAGAATTGATGCGGTGATCTCGGACTTTAACTTGGGCGAGGCTGAGGCCAATGGGCTGGAGTGCATCTTGAGGCTGTCTTTGGCCCGTGGGGTAAGATTGCCTGCGATTTTACTCACAGCCGTTTCCTCAGAGGTGATTGAAACGCACTATGTGAGAACCCTTCGCGTTTTGGGTGAGCGAGAAGCCGCGCTTTTTGCCATGCCCCGTATTATGCAAAAGCCTGTGAGCGGTGAGGCACTTAATGAGGCCTTGCGTGAATTAAGCGAAGAGAAAAATTATTAGATTCCTACATCAAAACCGTGTCTGCGGGCTTCAAGCAGTGCTTCCGTTCGATTGCTGGCTCCAAAGGCTCTGTAAATAGCCGTGACATGGGTCTTGACCGTGCCTTCTGAGAGATTAAGTTCCTTACAAATGCGCTTGATGGGGGCGCCTTTGGCAAGCAGCTCCAAAACATCCTTTTGACGTTCGGTCAAATGCACGCTACCGGCCTCTCCCAGTGGTTCTCTTGAGGTCAAAAGCCCTGTTTTTTGAGCTTGGTTCAATAATTTGACCGGAATATAAACGCCACCTTTAAGAACAAAACTGATGGCAGAGGTGAGCAGACCTGCTTCTAACGATTTGGGGATAAAGCCGGCGGCACCCATCTGCAGAACTTTCACGATACTGTGCTGATCCTGAAGACCGCTCATCACCAAAATTTTCAGAGTCGGATGCGCGGCGACAATCCCTTCCATAAGTGAGGTCCCTTGCACTCCCGGCATGGATAGATCCAAAATCATCAAGTCGGCCGTCGCGCCGTACTGGTCGGCAAGCGCCACCGCCTCTTCTTTCGTATTGGCTGTGTAAACCGTATTGTCCTGGCCGTCATAGTCTTTTAAAAGCATTTCCAAGGCCATCGTGACAATGGAGTGGTCATCAACAACTAAAAATTGCATCCTGTCTGTCCTAAAATTTGATCTATTAATTTTAAGCGAAGAACGATTCAAAAAACGTCGACTAAAATGACAATTTAACTCTTTGCCTAAAAACAGAAAAAGGAGCAATTTTTAGAAATTCTCGCGCCTTGCTACAATGGCCAACGATAATTTATTTTCAATAAACATGGTCAATCCCAAGACTTATTACTTTTCCTTTGCCCAATTTATTCCGGTTCTGTTGCTGATTTCTGTGGCGAGCCTGGCGGCAGCACTGCTTTGGATGCTTAGTTATTCCGATACAACGGCTATCGGGCAAGCCGATATCTATTGGGTGTTTTATTTGCACATTGCCGCTGCCGGCGTTGCTCTTTTGAGCTATGGGGTGGTTTGTTTGGCCAGTCTGATGCAATTGGCCAATCCTCAGGCGCTCATGCCGATTGTCTTTTCTCATGCCTTTGCGCCCAGCGGTTTTGTCATGACGCTTTTTTCTTTGGGTGCCGGGGCTTTGTTTGGCCGTCCCATGTGGGGGGCGTATTGGATTTGGGATTCCCGATTGACGGCCCTTTTGATTTTGCTTGTGTTTTTTACGGCCTTTATTTCCCTGTCAGCCTCCAAGGTTAACCACAAACGTGAGGTCAATGATAAAAGAGCCTCTATCTCGGCCATACTGGGTGTTATTGTGGTGCCTGTTTTGTACGTCTTTTTTGATCTTTTTACGCCGATGGCCCACGACCTGGAAAACAGTCTTATTCGCTCCAATGGTCGCGATGCTTACGTATTAATGTCGCTTTTTATGCTCACTCTTTTCACTTATTCTTTGGCCATGGCTCTGAGCCGTTGCAGAACGGTGATATTAGAGCGTGAACGCCGGGCCGTTTGGGCACAGGATGCCGCTTTAGAAGGGGAACTGTGATGCAGGAAGGCTTTTTTCTTTTCAATTTAACCGAGCAAGGCCATAGTGTTGTATTGGTGTTCTTATTGGCTGCTGTTTTAGCTGTGGCTGAGATTTGGAGTTTGAAGTCCCGTCGAGCCAAGGCTTATCACGCCTTGCTTCGTGAAGCGCGCGCTCGTTTGAGCGAAATGCGTTTGCGTATCGATTAATACAATATTGAAGAAAAAAGTCGTGGCAACGGACCGATCGTTGCCACGACTTTTGTGTCTGAAACAGAATCTGTTCATCCACGCCCTTAATTTAGCATAAGACACTAATGGTTTGTACCTATTTGAGCCAGAGAAAATCCAATGTTTGAGAAAAAACAAACATTCGCTCGATTCAAACAAAATTTCATCTTGCTATAAGATTTTCTTAAGGTTGATCTTGCCAAGGCTTACATCGCTCTTTACTTTACCGAGCAATGTCATCTCACACTTTTTACAGTCAAATGTCGCCCGATAAGTATTGGGTCCGGATTTTAAAACTAAAGGATCAGGCCGGAATTTTTCTTTTAAAGTGGGATCCGCTTTAACTTTTTCAATGTTATCTTTCAAACAAAGTCCCAACGCATAGCGCACGCAGTGTTTGGTCACCATGAGCGGCAGCTCATGTCTGACACACCCGCTCTCGAGTGCAGGCTCTGTGATGCGCGCATGGTGGCGTTCATAAAAAAGAACCGCTTTTTCATTGAGAACATTGGCTCGGAAGTCGACGGCATCGGGATAGGGGAGCTGTTCGCTCAATTGAGAGCGTTCAAGCCTCCTAAAGTGTTTCTGTCTTTCTTCGGCTAACATCACGCAAGCTTCACGTCTCATGTGATTGACGATGCTGGCCGGTGCGAAAATGCCTTCATCATCTATTTTAAGAGCCGTGATTTCAAAATCCGTATCCCCGGTTTTTCTTAAATTCTTTTCTATGTTCAGTTTGTTTTTGTCAATTTGAGAAGCTTTTTGCAGCTCCTGTTCTTCTGAATAAACTGTTGTACTGTTGCCGCGATGGTCACTGAGCGTCAGTGAAAATCTTTTTTCATCGACACTCCATTTTGCCTGAACACCGATTAGACGTTTAGCGGTTGGTTTCGATAAAGCCTCCTCCCACGCCTGATCACGGTTGCGGTAAAGAATTGTGCCCGGGGCAAGTTGCGGATGTTTTTTCAATATGGGACGTTCGCGCAAAGTCAGACGCCAGCGGCCGGGCTCAATTTCTTGCGCGCGGTTAACGGCAAACCCCATGAGTGTTTTTTCTCGTGTGAGATAAGTCAGCCCATCGGCGTTGTGCAGCGCTTCGCAAGAGCGCACTTCAATGGCTTCAGCCGTTACTTTGAGAATTTTCCCAATTCTTTCACCGGCGTTTTTCGGGGTTTCAAAAACGGCCATGTCATGGTGACGGCCCTGCGTGAAATAATCCGTAAACCCACGGTTAAAGGATTTTTGAGGGGCTGGCGTGAAATCAATGAGACTTCTTCCGTCACTGGCTCGGTGTAAATCATCTCTTTTCTCAAGAATCTTATCGATCATTTGCCGATAATGAGCCGTGATATTTTTGACATAGGCGGCATCTTTCAAACGGCCTTCAATTTTGAAGCTTCTGACACCGGCGTTAATTAAAGCCTCTAAGTTTTCAGTCTGATTATTGTCTTTTAAGGACAGTACATGGCGCTCGTGAATGAGCTCTTTTCCGTCTTCAGTGTAAACACTATAGGGAAGTCGGCACAGTTGAGCGCAGGCACCGCGGTTGGCGCTTCTGCCGGTTGCGGCAAAACTTGCATAGCATTGTCCGGAGTAACTGACGCAAAGTGCGCCATGAATAAAAAATTCAATTCGGGCGGACTGAAGCGCTTCATAACTTTTGCGGATTTGCTCAAGACTCATTTCGCGGGCTAAGACCACTTGAGAAAATCCGACGCTTTCGAGAAAACGGGCTTTAGCGGGGGTGCGGACATCACATTGTGTGGAAGCATGCAATTGAATCGGGGGAAGGTCGCTATCCAAAATCCCCATATCTTGAACAATAAGCGCGTCAACTCCGTTTTCGTACGCAAGCCACGCTAAGCGAACCGCCTCTTTGAGTTCGTCATCGTTAACGATGGTGTTAAGCGTCATATAGACGCGGGCGTTGAAGCGGTGGGCAAAGTCAGTAAGTCTTTTAATATCGGCAAATGCGTTGGCCGCTTCGACTCGGGCGCCGAAACCGGGACCGCCGATATAGACGGCATCGGCTCCGTGCAAAATGGCTTCAATGCCGACATCAGCATTTTTTGCCGGCGCTAAAAGTTCAAGTGCTTGAGATTCTTTCACTGCTTTTGATCCTGTGCAGTCACATCAATTGTATCGGAAGGTTTTGTATCGCCTTGCGTTGCTTCGGTCGCATTGTCCGCTTCTTGGACTGGCCACGGGGCGCAAGCGTTAATGGCTAATTTGTTTGCCAACGCGCTGTCACCGCGTTTTTTAGCTATGTCGGCCGGACTGATGCCCTGGTCATTGCAAAGTGTTTTATCAGCGCCGGCTTTGAGCAATACGTCAACAGTCGGCGTGGCAATGACGCGAGCGGCCATGTATAAGGGGGTGACACCGCGCTCGGTGCGGGCATTAACCTCGGCGCCCTTATCAATCAGAAAGCGGGTCATTTGAGTTTGTCCGGTGCTTGCCGCGTAATGAAGAGCCGTCCATCCGTAGTTAGCATTAACAGGCGCTCCCATGTCAATGAGTTTTTGAGCTAAAGCTTCATCGCCCTTAATTGAGGCGAGCATCAATGGGGTTTCGCCTCGCAGAGTCGGCACTTTGACATTAATTTTGAAACTCCTTAAAAGCACCTGATTGACACTGACTTTGGCGTCCATGCGGATGGCAAAAACAAGAGGGGTGTCGCCATTGGGAAGATAAAAGTTCGGGTCATAAGCCAGCTCCCTGAGCATATAGGCCACTTTAGGGGCATCGTCTTTGGCGATGGCTTCTTGAAATTGTTGCGCAAGGGGCACGCCCGGCGTAATCGATTGGGCTAAACAAACAAGGCTTTGAGCGCAAAGGGCAAGGGTAAGGCTGAGTTTAAGCATAATCAGATCCGGAAAAAACGATTGGCATTTTGCATCGTAAGAGCCGCAATATCCTCAATACTCTTTCCTCTCAGTTGGGCTAGAAATTGAGCCACATGAGGAACAAATGACGGTTCATTGCGCCTGCCGCGAAGGGGGACAGGTGCCAAATAGGGACTGTCGGTTTCAATGAAAATGCGGTCATCAGGCGCTTTTCGGGCCACTTCTTGAATGTCTAAGGCTGAACGGAAGGTGACGATGCCTGAAAAAGAAAGATAGCCGCCTAAATCCAACGCTTTTTTGGCAAAGTCCCAATCTCCGCAGAAGCAATGCAAGACAAAACCGCAATTTTGCGCACCGTTGGCTTTAAGAATGTCGAGTGTGTCGCAAGCCGCTTCACGTGAATGGATGATAAGCGGTTTATTGACGAGATTGGCCGCGCGAATGTGCGTGGCAAAACGGTTACGTTGCCAATCAAGGGGTTCCCGGCAGTAGTGATAGTCAAGCCCCGTTTCTCCGACGGCAACCATTTTCGGCTCTTTCACTCGTAAAGCGATTTCTTCTTCAGTCAGATCAGGCAATGCTTCGTCTTGCGGACTAACCGCGAAGGCGGCGTAGAGGCCTTTGTTGTCTTGAGCCAGTGTGAGAGCAGGGGCGATTTCAGCCTCTTCCGTGGCCACGACCACTGCTTGGGTTACTTGTGCCGATTTCATTCGATCAAGTACCTCAGTTTGATCATTAGCAAACTGAGGCATGTGAATGTGGCAATGAGTATCGAAAAACATGGAATAATATTTCAAGGGGCCGACGCGGCCCCTTTAGATGTTAATGAAAGCACTTAGCGCTTACGGGGGGAGTCGTACAACTCTTCGATTTCTTTCGCAAAGCGCTCAGCGATTTGCCGACGGCGAAGCTTCATAGTCGGTGTGAGCAGCCCGTCCTCTGCGGTCCAATGCTCGCGCAGAATGTAAACGTTTCTGGGGACACAGTACTGCGGGAAATGTCTGGCCGCCATGCGCACGCGTTTGACGACCTTAGCGCGCAAATCGCGGCAAAGGTTAAGCGCGGGGCTATCAGGCGTGATACCCACTTCTTCGCACAAAAGCTTAAAGAGCATGTCGTTGACGACCACCAGAGCCGTAATGTAAGGGCGGCCTTCGCCGACCACCATGACTTGTTCAAAGAGGTGATCTTCCTGAATGGCAAATTCCACATCAACGGGACTGATTTTCTCACCGGTGCTGGTGACAATGATTTCTTTGATACGACCCTTAATGCGTACTCGGCCCCCATCGCTTAAATCCACTTGGTCACCGGTTCTCAGCCATCCGTCTTCGGTGAAAGAAGCAGCAGTTTCTTTGGGCAGATTCCAGTAGCCTTTCATCATGCTCGGTCCATAGACCTGAAGTTCCTCATTTTCGCCGGCTCTGACTTGGCAACGGGCAAGCGGAAGGCCGACAGTGGCCGGGTGGTTGCCTGTAATGCCGTTCATGGAGATGATGGGGCTGTATTCGGTCAAACCGTAAGCTTGACGGATATTAAGGCCAAGAGCGCAGAAGAATTTAGCCACCATTCCGTTTAAGGCGGCGCCGCCACTGATGATGTATTTAAAGCGCGGACCAAAAAGCGCGCGCATGGGCGCGGCCACTCGATCAAAATAAAGGGCTTTGATGACCAAGTCCATGGCGGGCAAGCCGTCATCTTCGAGCGGCAAATCGTTTTGCCGGCAGAAATCACGCCAGCCGGCCGCAACCACACGGTCAGCCATCAATTGAGCCGAGGCGCCTTGTCTGGCGTACTGGGCTTGAATTTTGGCGTAAAACTGTTCAAGGATTCTTGGCACCGAGCACATGATGGTCGGATGAATATCTTTAAAGTCTTCTGCAAGCTGCATCGGACCGCGGCTAAAGACGAGCGTGGCGCCATGGGCGACACAGTTGTAATAAGTGGCTGTCCGTTCAAACGTGTGTGAAAGTGGCAAATAGGATAAGAACAGATCCTCATCGCTCAAAGGCATCTGTTTGGCCGTATCCTGAACGTTGGAAACCACGGCGCGATGCGTGAGCATAACGCCTTTTGGACGGCCGGTTGTGCCGGACGTGTAGACAATAGCGGCCAAATCTTCTTCAGTCGGACCGGCAGGCAAATGATTCTCATCAAAATCCTCGCCCGCTTTGAGCCACTTGTTAACACCGCAGTAATGAACCGTTTTACTTTCGCCTTCTTCCTCTTCGGTTGTAAAAACAACTTGCTCGAGCGTCGGTACCGGTGTGTCAGAATTGAAAATTGCATTCCAACGGGCTCTTGTTGTGGTCACTAAGAAGCGGCAACCGCTGTCGCTCATGATGTAGGCGGCCGATTCCGGTGTATCGATTGCGTGTAGGGGTACGGGAACCAGGGCGTTGGCGAGAGCGGCTTGGTCAAAAGTGAGCGCGTCCAGTGAATTGATTAAAAGCATGGCAACGCGATCGCCTCTCTTTAATCCCATGGTGGCAAAGGCCTTTCGCCAACGCATGACTCGTTCACCGAACTCTTTCCAAGTCACACTTGTCCACTTTTCGTGCTCGTAGTCGTAATAACGGTACCCTTCTTTTTCTGGCTTAGTCGCGAGGGTGTGCGCGAGCATTTCGGGCAAGGTTTTGAAATCATCAATGTATGTATGACCGAGCATTTTGTGGCTTCTTCGGAAAGTTTTACTAAACAGATTATTGTACATAAAGATTTCGCGAAAAATACTTCGTTTTCATGTTGATTTTTGCCTTGAAAATGGACAAAAGAAAAGGCAAGCGTTGCTTGCCTTTCAATATGAGCCGATTGCCACTTAACCGGCGTGTGTTTCGTAGAGCTTATTGATGTCGTCTTGGAAACGGGCTTTGATGATTCGACGTTTTAATTTAAGAGTCGGAGTCAACATGCCGTTTTCAATGCTCCAAGGTGTAAGCGTCAAAATCAAAGCGCGGGGGACGCCATATTGCGGGAAGCCTCGGGTGAGTTTTTTCACTTTGCGCAAAAGCGTTTGGTGAACAACTTTTGCTTCCAGCGACTTAGGATCATTCGGATCCAAATTGAGCTCTTTAGCCAATTCTTTCCAGCGTTCCAATTCAAGCACAGCCACAAGACTGATATAAGGTAAGTCTTCACCCACGGCCATAACTTGAGCAAACATCGGATCGCTTTCGATAGCCATTTCCAGATCGGCCGGCGGAATCTTCTCACCGGTACTCGTCACGATGATTTCTTTAATACGGCCTTTGATGCGCACATGACCGGAGGGGAGAATGTCCGCTTGGTCTCCGGTTTTTAGCCATCCGTCTTCCGTGAAAATGTCAGCCGTCGCATCCGGTCGATTCCAATATCCCTTCATCACGCATGGGCCTTTGACCTGTAGCTCATCATTGTCGCCGAGTCTAAGTTGCATATTCGGCAGCGGCATACCGACCGTCGAGGGGTCGTTTTGGTGCTCTTTATTGACCGCCAAAATCGGGCTGGTTTCGGTCATGCCGTAGCCTTGGAAGATCTGGATGCCTAACCCGATAAAGGTGCGGGCTACAGTCTGATTTAAGGCGGCGCCACCCGAAATAAACGCATGGGGCTTGATTCCGCCGAACACGTCTCGAAGCGAAGAGCCGACCTTTTTATCCAACCAGTCAGCCATTAAGCTGTCAAGGCATTCTCGCCAGGTATGTTCAACAGGCAAACCGTTTTCTTTACAAAAACGACGCCAGCCGACTTCAACCGCCCAATTAAACACGTATCGGGTCACGGCGCCTTTCTTACTCAGTTTTTCATTTAATTTGGCATACACCCGTTCGTAGATGCGCGGAACGGACATAAGAATCGTCGGTCGAACATAGTGCAGATCGTCAATGATCTGAAGGATATTTCGGTTAAAGTAGATCTGATTGCCCATCCCCATGGCTAAGTAATAGGTGGTCGTGCGTTCAAAAGTGTGAGACAACGGCAGGAACGAAAACCACTTATCGTTCGGACCCGGGCGGATATTGCCCATCACGCCCTTGGCGTTTTCTAAGATATTTTCATGGGTGAGCATGACGCCCTTGGGACGACCGGTTGTGCCTGAGGTGTAGACAAGGGCGGCTAAGTCCTGGGGATCGATGCCAATGTCGGTGATTGTGACATTTTCACTTGCTTCCAGCCACTCGGCGAGTGTGCAGACATTAATGTCTGCGTTATTGACACGGTCGTCTTCGGGAATAGAGTCATCCGTAATGATTACGGCTTTTAAGTTCGGCAAGGTGTCTGCTTGACGGATACCTTTCCACTTGAGGTACTTGGCCGTGACCAACACTCTGGCTTCGCTGTCATTGAGAATGAAGGCGCTTGACCCCGGCGTGTCGACAGCGTGAAGGGGAACAGGGACTAAGCCGCAGGCAAGTGCCGCTTGGTCAAAGCAGATGGCGTCAATGCAGTTTGGCAAAAGCATGGCCACACGCGACCCTTTTTCCAAATTGAACTTGCAAAAAGCTTTTCGCCAGCGTTGGACTCTTTCAAAGAGCTCCCGGTATGTCAGCGTTTTCCAAGACTTTTCAGTGGCAACATATTGGGTGAGAGCCGGCAGATCATCGTGACGACCCAAATGATGAGTGAGCACTTCGGTTAAAACACGGATCTTCAGAAAATCTTCATAGCGGGATTGTGTGGTTTCCATGGCGCTTGCTATATCAGATATCAATGACAATGACTTGCTAAGAATACTGGTATTTGCCCTTAATGTTAAGAGAATCATCCGAACGGATTACTTTCTAGAAATGGCTACCAATTTACAAAAAAGTGGATAAAACGATTAAGTCAGTATTGAAAATTAGGTGAAAAACCCTAAAAAATCCCAAAATTTTATAAGAAAAACAATAAGATGTTATTGCAATAGCGTTTTTTTAAGATAAAATTAAGAACAGATTTTCCAAGCATGTAAGCTCCTCAATTGTAAGAGCGAATTCAAGGCCTGGTCAGCAATGAATCTCTCTCTTACCATGCTTAGCAGTGGATGGGTTATCGAAGTCGGGCAACGAATTTCGGTAACCCATTTCATTTTCAAATTTTTTTGCCTGTCAAACGCGCAACGTAGCCGGTCTAAAGAGCGCTGGCATGCCTAATCGCTTAATTTTCCTTGCTAAAACAATAAGTTTGCCCATTTTTAAACAATTCATTGTTCGCTTTTACTTTATAAACACAACATATTGTGTTCAAGGGAAAACCCTATATTTTTAAAATTTATCCCATTGTTCTGTAAATCAAGTGTTTTTTTAAACTGTGGATAAGTCACTAATCTAAATGTAGTGCGTTCCCTAAAAGTGCTTAATAAATAGGCAGAAAAATCACAGTACTTCTTTAAAGTTAATCGTGCAATCGCTCAGTTATTGGGAGCGATATTCGTTTTTTGGAGTACCTCTGATGTTTGAGAAGAAGTTATCGCACTTGATCAAGCGCGATGGCAGTGTCAAAGATTTTGACGCAAGCAAGATTGTTGCCGCCATCGCCAAAGCAGGAAAAGCGACCGGAGAATTTGACGAGTCACGTGCAGGCCGAATCACCGAAGAGCGCGTGTTGCCGAGCCTGGCCGCCCTCAATTTGGTGACGCCTCACATTGAACAAGTGCAGGACGCTGTGGAACGCGCCCTCTTTGAGGAAGGTTTTTTCAAAACGCTTCGCGCCTATATTGTCTATCGTGAGCAACGTCAGAAGGCGCGTGATGCCAGGCAAAGTTGGGTGAATGTTGAATCTTCCATTAATGAGTATCTGCAGCAGCTCGACTGGCGCGTAAACGCTAACGCCAATCAAGGCTACTCCTTGGGCGGTTTGATTTTGAATGTCTCCGGTAAAGTGGTAGCCAACTATTGGCTCAACTACATCTACCCGGCAGAAATTGGTCGCGCTCACCGCGAAGCCGATTTTCATATCCATGATTTGGATATGCTCTCGGGTTATTGCGCAGGCTGGTCATTGCGCACTCTTTTAACAGAAGGGCTCAATGGGGTACCCGGCAAGGTTGAAGCGGGCGCTCCGAAACATCTTTCATCGGCTACGGGACAGATTGTCAATTTCTTAGGCACGATGCAAAACGAATGGGCCGGTGCTCAAGCTTTCTCCTCATTTGACACGTATTTGGCACCTTTCATCAAGAAAGACAATGTGCCCTATGATGAAGTACTCCAAAGCATCCAGGAACTTATCTACAACCTTAATGTTCCGTCACGCTGGGGTACGCAGACGCCCTTTACCAATCTCACCTTCGATTGGACATGCCCGGAAGATTTACGTAATCAACACCCGATTGTCGCCGGGGAAGAAATGCCCTTTACGTATGGCGACTGCAAGCGTGAAATGGACATGATTAATCGCGCCTACATTGAAGTGATGACCAAGGGAGATGCCAAGGGCCGTGTTTTCACCTTCCCGATTCCGACCTACAACATCACACCTGACTTTGATTGGGACAGCGAAAACGCAGACAAATTGTTCGCGATGACTGCAAAATACGGTTTGCCTTATTTCCAGAATTTCATCAATTCGGAATTAAAGCCCAATATGATCCGTTCGATGTGCTGCCGTTTGCAGTTGGATCTGCGTGAACTTCTCAAGCGCGGCAACGGTCTTTTCGGTTCTGCCGAACAAACGGGCTCGCTCGGTGTCGTCACTATCAACTGCGCTCGTTTAGGCTATCTCTTTAAGGGCAATGAACAGGGCCTTTTCGATCGTCTCGATCATCTTTTGGATTTGGCTAAGACAAGTCTTGAAATTAAGCGCAAGGTTATTCAACGCCATATAGATCAGGGGCTTTTCCCGTACACGAAACGCTATCTCGGTACACTCCGTAACCACTTCTCCACGATCGGTGTCAACGGTATTAACGAATGCATCCGTAATTTCACGAACGATGCCAATGACATCACCGATGATTGGGGCCATGCTTTTGCCTTAAAGCTTTTGGATCATGTGCGTGCCCGTATGGTTGAATTCCAGGAGGAAACCGGTCACATGTATAACCTTGAGGCAACACCGGCCGAAGGCACAACCTACCGCTTTGCCAAAGAAGATAGAAAGCGCTTCCCGGATATTATTCAAGCCGGCACGGAATCCAATCCTTACTACACTAACAGCTCCCAGTTGCCGGTGGGCTTTACCGATGATCCGTTCTTGGCGCTGGAAATGCAAGATGACTTGCAGCGCAAGTACACGGGCGGCACTGTGCTTCACCTTTACATGGCCGATGCCATCAGCTCATCGAAGGCTTGTAAGGAATTGGTGCGCCGAGCCCTTTCGAGATTCCGCTTGCCGTACCTGACGGTAACGCCAACCTTCTCGATTTGTCCGAAACATGGCTACATTTCCGGCCGTCATGATTTCTGTCCGATCTGTGATGCCGAGCTAATTCGCGCCAAAAAGGCTCAGGCAGCTTGCCAAAAGGCAGATTGTTAATTATTGAGAGAAAGAAAATGGATAAAAAAGACGAAAAAATCGAATTAAAAGACAGTGAACGCCAACCCTGTGAAGTTTGGACCCGCGTGATGGGGTATCATCGCCCGGTCTCCTCTTTTAACACCGGTAAAAAGGGGGAATTTTACGAACGCAAGTGCTTTGTAGAAAGTAAGTGCGGTTTGTCTAAATAACCACCAGCGAGGCGCCGTGAGGATCTTCTTTTCGGCGCCGTTTTGTCTTCGTGTTGTTGTAAGGATTGCCGTTTATGCCTGACGAAACTTCACGCTTGAGTGCAGAACACTTAAAGATTGCGGCCATCACCCCATATACCAGTATCGATTACCCGGGATATTTTTCAGCCGTGGCTTTCATTCAAGGCTGTCCTTGGCGTTGCCGCTACTGTCACAATCCACACATGCAACCACGGGAATTTCCGCCTCAATACCTACACAGCAGTTGGGAGGAACTGCTCGCTTTACTCAAGCGACGTCAGGGTCTGTTAGACGCGGTGGTTTTTTCGGGCGGAGAGCCGACGCTAGATCCCGCGTTGGCCGATGCCATGTCCAAAGTCAGAGAAATGGGTTTTAAGATTGGACTTCATACCTCGGGCTGTTATCCGGAACGCGTCAAAGCTGTGATCGGCCTGGTTGATTGGGTGGGACTTGATGTAAAGGCGGCGCTCTCAGACGAGGCTGCATACCGTTGGATCACCGGACTGGAAAAATCCAATCCGGCGCAAAACGTTGAGCAGTCTTTGGCTATTATTCAAGCGGCTCATGTGAATTATGAGTGTCGGACAACTGCCCATCCGATCTATTTACCCGATGAGAAGATTTTAAGTCTTGCCTGTGAACTTAAAGAGCGGGGAGTGGAGACATTTGCGCTACAGGTTTATCGCAAGCCAAAAGAATTGGATCTTCCCTTTGCCAACGTTGGGCACGAGTACCCGGAACCCGAAACACTGGATGCGTTAAAGGCAATGTTCAGTCATTTTGAGCTGCGTCGGGAATAATTTATAAAGTTAAACGCTGTCCGCAGCCAGCCCAATCCACATCATCAAAAGCTCGGGCCATGGCCGCGGCCGCTTTAAAACCTGTGCAGTGGTTTGGACGCCAATGTTTTACGGGGAACGTCTTGAGCGCTTCAATCCATAAAGGAAGTTCTTCATCTTTAGCGGCGCTCAAATGCGTGCCGCCTAAAACGGTGTCAAATTCCTTAACACCAAATGTTTTTTGAGCATACCGGAGGATGTTGGGCAATCCGGCGTGTGCGCACCCCAGTACAACACTTGTTCCGTTTTTCCCTTTGACCAAAAGCGACAGGTCATCGGCGAAAGTATCCGGGATGATTTCGCCGTTTTCTGCTTCTTCCCACATATTTTTCGAATTCACAAAGCGGCGGTCTCGCTCATTTTTGGGAACAGTGAACGCAATCACTTCATCGGTTACTTGAGCCCATCCGTCAATAGGATCAGTCAAAATGGAACGGAAAAGCGGTCCGCCTCCGCCATTTCGTTTTTGATCGGCATCGGCCCAACGTTGAATGGACATGGAACGAGCACCCCAGCGCCTGGCGGTGGGGGCGAGCAGTACGGCGTCAACCAAGCCCCCCGTGTGATCGAAATGCGCATGGGAAAAGACAATATGCTCAATGGCTTGGGGGGCGATTTGAAGCGCTTTGAGGTTATGCGTAAAAGCGTGACCTTCGGAGCCCGTATCGAGGAGAAGACGGGTTTTGTCGCTTTCAAGATAAAGGGAATAACCCCATTCCGCTTTTAAAAGGCGGTTGGTGCAAAAATTTTCAACGACAACAGTCACTTGCATAGCCCAAATCCCCAAAAACAGTGTTATTGGTGTTAATATAGCGCCGCTTTGGCAATCTATGAAGAAAAATTTCGCTAACTCTTTAAAAAGTCAGCGAAAAAGTTGTTCTTTTGGCTTGCAAAAGACGAGATTGTTGATTACAATCACGCTTTTTCTGTCCTTGCCACACCGGAAATAGACGCTCCGGGTGGCTTTTCCCGTAAGGAGACAATTCCAATGCGTCATTATGAAATTTGCTTTATTGTGCACCCGGATCAAAGCGAGCAAGTTCCCGCTATGATCGAACGCTACAAAGCTCTCGTCGCTGAACAAGGCGGCAAGATGCATCGTGTGGAAGACTGGGGTCGTCGTCCCTTGGCCTATCCGATTCAAAAGTTGGTCAAGGCTCACTATGTTCTCATGAACGTTGAATGCACGCATGAAACGCTCGCTGAGATCGAAAACGGCTTCCGCTTCAACGACGCCGTGTTGCGTCACTTAACGATCAAGATGAAGAAGGCTGAAACGGCACCTTCTCCGATGATGAAGATCGTCGAACGAGAAGAACAAAAGAAGGCCGCTAGCGAAGCTGCTCAGGCTCAAGCCCAAGCCGCTCAAGCTCAAGAAGCTGCCGCCGCTTAATTAATTTTTTATCCTGTCGGAAACAATAAAGAGATACGCCGGTGAACACGATCAGATTAACGGGCGAGTTCACACAAAAAGCCCAGATGCGGTACACACCCGCGGGGCTGGCGGTTTTAGAAGTGGTGTTTCACCACATGAGTGTGGTTAAAGAGGCCGGAAGTGATCGGAAATTAGTTTTCGATTTTGCCGGTAAAGCCTGTGGCGATATCGCCTTGGCGCTCGATAAAGAACCATTGGGATCGGTTTTTGAGATCTCCGGTTTTTTAGCTCCCCGCTCACAGCGTTCCCGACAGATGATCGTTCATATTACGCAATACTCACAAGGAGTTTAAAAATGGCTTTTGGTGCAAAGGGCAAGGGTAAGCCGCGCCGTGGCAACCAACAAAACGCGCTCTTTAAGCGCAAGAAGTTCTGCCGCTTCACGGCTGAACACGTCGAAATGATCGACTACAAGGATGTGGAAACGCTCCGTGACTTCATCCAAGAAAACGGCAAGATTATGCCGGCTCGTTTGACGGGCACGAAGGCTCACTATCAACGTCAACTCGACACGGCCATCAAGCGCGCTCGTTTCTTGGCTTTGTTGCCGTACACGGACAATCAATAATCGAGTGAGGAGTTAATCAAATGCAAGTTATTCTTCTTGAAAAGATTACCCACCTCGGTGAATTGGGTGACATCGTTAAGGTTAAGGATGGTTACGCTCGTAACTACTTGATCCCCACCAAGCGTGCTAAGCGTGCTACGCAAGCCGCTATTGCCGAATTCGAACAACGTCGCGCTGAACTTGAAAAGGCTCAGGCTGAACGCATCGCCGCTGCTGAAGCGATCGCTGCCAAGTTGAACGGTGACGTCGTTGAAGTGGCCAGCAAGGCCGGTGTTGACGGACGCCTCTTCGGCTCTGTCACGAACGCTGACATCGCTGACGCTCTTCAAGCTCAAGGTTTCGATATTAAGAAGGCTCAAATTCGTTTGCCCAACGGCCCGATCAAGGCTTTGGGTGAAACCCCGATCGTGATCGGTTTGATGACGGACATCACCGCCGAAATCACCGTCCGCGTCGTTGCTGAAGCTTAAGTTTTAGTATCGTAATCGACACAGAAGGCTCGGTTCCTTTTTGGGAATCGGGCCTTTTTTGTACTCTTTTTACAACAAAACGGTGGATTTTTATGTCGGATTGACATTAGTCAAGACAAAAGTCTGGGGGGGGGCACATATAGCCCCCGTTGTCAAGTGATAAATGCGTAAACAATAAAAAACTCTGGCACCGGTTCTCGGCAGCCATTGAGTCAATCCCAACAAACGATTTTTTTTAA
>CAJMEC010000021.1 GCA_905212345.1 uncultured Sutterella sp.
TCAAAGCCGCTTTACAATCCGTTGGACTTAATGAGAATAAACTCCATCGGTTCCCTCATGAGCTCTCGGGCGGCGAGCTTCAGCGAGTCTGCATCGCTCGGGCTCTCATTGCCGAACCTAAATTAGTCATTTTTGACGAGGCATTAAGTTCGCTTGACGCTTCAATTCAGGGGGAAATTGTTAAATTACTGAAAAAACTCCCCAAGCGGGATTCCGCTTGGCTTTTTATTTCTCACGACTTAAAAGCGCTCACTGCTTTATGCGACCGTATCTTATTCTTGCATGACGGCCAAATTGTCGAATCCATCGCTAAGCAAGATTTGTTTAAAGCCAAACATCCTATCGTACGTCAAATGATTGAAGCCGCACAATTGCTCTAAGGCGTACAATCGGCAGTGGCGACTCAATTTTTGCTCGAAAGGATTGCCAAAGTGGAAGGCTTACTGAAGGTTTTAGGTTTCGTTTTCTTTATCTTTGTGGGGTATTTTCTTAAACGCACACACATTTTGAAAGAAGATACCGTTCATGCGCTTTCGGGCCTTTTGCTTTACGTCACATTGCCCTGTCTGATCCTCGTCTGTTTAAACGGATTGCATATTGAAGCCAGTTACTTTTGGTTGATTGGGTTGGGATTGGCTACAAACTTTTTCATGATTGGCATTGCGTACCTAATCACGCGCAAACACCCGGAAAATCGTCTTTTCGACATGCTCAATCTGTCGGGTTTTAACGTAGGCACTTTCGTGATGCCGTTTCTTCAGACATTTGTCACACCGACCGGCTTTTTATCCATTTGCCTGTTTGACATCGGCAATTCGATTATGTGCACAGGAACAACCTATGCGATCGCTTCGGGTACCGGAACCGGGCTAACGTTAGCGAAAACCATCTTGAAGCGTATGTTTAGTTCCGGCCCGATTTGTTCTTACTTTGTCATGCTGATTTTGGCTTTTGTCGGCTACTCCTTTCCGAGCATGATCGTAGACTGGGCAACAATTGCCGCCAACGCCAACGCTTTTTTAGCGATGATATTGCTCGGACAAAGCATCCGTTTTGTTATGCCTCGTGAGCAACTCAAGGAATTATTACGGTTGCTTGTCATTCGGTTAGTCGGTTCCCTTGTGATGTCTCTGGTCATGTACTACCTGTTGCCCTTCCCGTACGAAATCCGAAAAATTCTGGCTCTCATCGCCTGGGCTCCGGTGCCTGTCGTGGGTCTTATTTTCTGCATTAAAGCCAAATGCAAACCGTCGATGGCAGCCAACCTAAACTCTCTGTCGGTTGCCTGTAGCGTGGTTATTGTTTCGACACTTTTAACGATTTTGTGATGAGAAATCTTTAGGCAAGCAACGCGGACGGGTTTTTAAAACAATCAACCAAGTAACGCTGACCATTACGCCGCAAAATAGCAACACTAAGTCGTACTTCCAGGCGCTGCCCATCACAACCGGCACCCAAAGGGCTGCGCAGATAGCAAAAGAAGATGTTTGGAAAAACTGCTGAATACTGGCAGCCATTCCACGGTTTTGAGGGAAATAATCCAAGTTATAGACCGTCAGAATCGGACGCACCACACTCATAGCCGTGCTGTAAACAATGACAGCGAAAAGACAGAAGGGATACGGAACGTGCCAGAAGTAGTTAAGCACCACGCCTAAAATACCGGCCGCGTACATCACAGCAATCTGCATTTTCATTGTCCGCTCTTCACCAAATCTTTCTGTGATTTTTGTGCAAAAAATTGATCCTGTCACCGAAAAGCCAATTAATGGAATCATCAGATAGCCAAAGTCTGTCACCCCCATTCCCATAATGTTTTCAACGTAATCGGGAGCACCGGCAGAAAAAAGAATGGAGCCCATGAAAACAAAACCACTGCAGATTACACCGGCCGTAAAGGCGACGTTTTTCATAGAAAGGGCGTATTGCTTAACGAGCGGAACGAAATGAAATGAAGTTCGTCGCTCTTTCGGATGCGTTTCTTTGAGAAGAAAGAAACAGATAAGCGCCATGGCACAAGCAAAGATTGAGAGGAAATAGAAAACACTTCGCCAACCGAAAAGCGAAACCAACCAACCGCCAATAATGGGGGCAAGCGCCGGCGCCAAGGCGAAAATAACGGCAATTAAACTCGTGAGCTCCTGAGCCTGTCTTCCGCTGAACAAATCACGAGTCACGGCCATCGCCAATACAGTTCCCGTGCTGGCAAAAAGCCCCATCGAAATGCGACCGATTAAAAATGCTTCATAACCGGGGCTAAAAGCGCAAATAGCGCAAGAGAGCGCGTAACACAATAAGCCGCCGATCATCACGGCTCTTCGGCCTAGGCTATCGGACACAGCGCCTACAAAAAGGGAGGAGGTGGCAAAGCAAATCAGATAACTTGAAAGTGTTTGATAAGCGGCGACTTCACTGACTCCGAACTCTTCGGCAATCATCCCTAAGCCGGGCATATACGTGTTGGCTGACAACGGTCCCACCATGGAACACGTCGCCAACAAAAACGCCAACGATTTCGGAACGCTAAAAAGCATTATCAAGCCGCCCTTATGAAGAACGCCCGCCCAATTTGAGCGAGCGTTTCCGATTGTATACCTTCGTTATTGCATCTTAGGCGTCACGCGCATCTTTTTTGATGAGCACAGCGCCGAAAAAGCCATCGGTACCGCTTTGATGCGGAGCCATGACAAAAAATGGAGCGTGGGCCTTGGCACATTCAGGTAAATTGACGCCTTGTTTAGCTAAAACATCGGTAGCGTCCATGATTTCAAACTCCGGATGCTTGGCTAAAAAAGCCTCCACCACACCTTGGTTTTCCTCACGCAACAAAGAGCATGTCGCGTAAACCAGGCGACCGCCGGATTTCACCAAACGACTGGCAGACTCCAACACATTGGCTTGAATCGCATTGATGCGGGCAAGCTCTTCTTCGCTCATACGCCAACGCAAATCAGGATTACGGCGCAAGGTCCCCGTACCAGAGCAAGGCGCATCGACAAGCACACGGTCGAATTTTCCGACAAGACGCTTAACGCGCGCATCGCGTTCGCTCTTAATCGCAATCGGATGAACGTTGCTCAAACCCGCCCTGCGCATACGCGGGGTTAAACCCGAGAGACGCTTTTCATTGACATCAAAAGCATACAGTCTGCCCGTTGAGCGCATCAGCGCCCCCAAAGCCAATGTTTTACCACCAGCACCCGCGCAGAAGTCGCAAACCATCTCTCCACGCTTTGGCTGCACCAACCGAGCAATCAATTGGCTGCCTTCATCCTGCACATCAATCTTGCCCTCGCGATAGATGGGCCAACTGGTCAATCCCGGCTTAGTCATCAGCCGCACGCCGTCAGGCGACATCGGCGTCTCCACAGCCTGCACCCCGTGCTCGTCTAACTCCTTCATCACCTCTTCACGCTTAGCTTTTAAAAGATTTACTCGCAAATCAAGCGGCGCCCCCTCTTTCATCGACTCAAAAAGAGCCGACGCTTCATCGCCGAATTGATTATTTAAGCGTTCATAAAGCCAGTACGGTAACTCAGACTGAACAAACGCCGTCGCATTTTCCGGTTTACTGCGAAGGATATTATCCAAAGGTCCTGCGTCATTGCCCACCGTCCGCTCATCGAGAGCTTCTCGCCCATAAATACGGGCTAAAGCCACCATGGCAGTGAGTCTCGGCGCGCGAACCGGCACAATAGGCTTCATCTGCCAGGCAATTGTTGAAAGATGACGCAATGTGTAAAAGATCGCCTCGGCGATGATACTTCTGTCGCGCGAACCCAACTTATGGTTGAGTCTGAAAAAGCGACTCATCAAAACGTCTGCCGGGCCATCAAGTTTAAGCACAGTCGACAAGGCTTTACCTAACTCATCCACGATCAATCCGGTAACGCGAGGACCGCCCGTCCGTGCTTGCCGTTGATCGATATCATGATGAGCTCCGGCTCTCTGACGACGTTCATCTTTTGTCATCGCGCGACTTTCACGAATTTGGCGAGTGCGCGCGGCGCGCTGTCTTTCTGTCAAACGACGCTCACCGCCACACTGAGAACGACGAGGATTTCTTTTCTTTTCCTGCATGATTTAGATTTGTCCAAATAAAGTAAGCTCAAGTGCGGTTTGATCATCCATTACAGCACGCTCATTTTCATAACGCACTTTTCCTGTCACGCAAGCCTTAACCGCCCGAGCGTAAATTTGATGTTCATAGACGAGCACCCGATCAGCAAGACGATGAGCATCATCACTGGGCAAGACCGGAACGGCTGCCTGAGCAATAATGGCACCGCCATCCAAAGCGGCGGTGACAAAATGAACAGTCGTTCCAGCCATGCGAACACCGGCGTCTATGGCGCGCTGATGGGTATCAAGGCCCTTAAATGAAGGCAACAGAGCCGGATGGATATTGAGAATCTTACCTTCGAAACGATCCACAAAACCCTCCGTGAGAATTCTCATAAAACCAGCCAAAACAATGAGATCCGGCTCGTACTGAGACACGACTTCATAGAGCTTTTCTTCAAACGCTTCTCGGCTATCAAACGTTTTATGGTCTACGCAAAACGCATCAATGCCATAATTTTTGGCAAGCTCCAGCCCTTTTGCATCTGGGCGGTTGGAGATAACCGCGACAATTTTCGCTCCAATGGAATGCTCCCAGTCTTCACGCAAAGCGCTCTCCTGAATCGCAACAAAATTACTGCCGCGTCCGGAAATTAAAACGACTATTTTTTTCATCAGAAAATCCTAGGATTGGTTTACCAAGGAATTGTACCGATTGTGAGAACAGAAAAAGCGCTCAAAACTCATGACCACTTCGACATTTGAAGAGAAATTAAATCGCCCTTAAACTTAAAAAACCTTCCTCTACATTCAATCCGACACCATGGATAACGTTTTAACGCTTTTAGACCAAGTGAAACAATGCGCCCTGCAAGAAAAAATTCCAACAGCTGAAGATCTTCAGCATATAGCCAATGCGCCGCTTTCTAACTTGGTTGAAGCCGCCCACCAAGTCACTACTCATAAAGCCAGTCATGTGTTTAACTTTTGCTCCATCGTCAATGCTAAAAGCGGACGCTGTTCGGAAAATTGTCACTGGTGTGCTCAGTCCCGACATTTTGAAGGACAGTGCGTAATTTATCCGCTGCTTGAAGCAAAGAAAATCATTGAGGCAGCTCTTATCGCACAACAATCAGGAACTACACGTTTCTCTCTGGTTACAAGCGGAAGAAAACTGTCACGACGGGAAGTTAGAGAAGCGGCAGAAATCGTCCAAAAACTAAAAAAAGAAACCTCGCTTGAAATATGCATATCGGCCGGTCTTCTAACAGCAGAAGAATTTCAGTTTCTTGCTAAAGCAGGCGTGTGCCGCTGTCATTGCAATTTAGAAGCCTGCGAAAACTTTTTCCCACATGTTTGTTCATCTCACACCTTCGCCGACAAACTCAAAACCATTGAAGCGGCACGTTCTGCCGGTCTTGATATTTGTTCAGGCGGCATTATTGGTATGGGAGAGAGTCGGCAAAACAGAATTGAATTGGCTCTAACGTTAAGAAAATTAGAAATTAGTTCTATTCCAATTAATATCCTTGAACCGATCAAGGGCACACCACTTGAGCTTATTAAGCCAATTTCTGAAGAAGAAATCATCCGCACAATCGCTCTTTTTCGTCTTTCCAACCCTAAAGCTTATTTACGATTTGCCGGCGGAAGGAGACGGTTATCAGATAGCGCAACACGATTGGCACTTAGAGCCGGCATTAATAGCGCGATCGTCGGCGATATGCTTACAACAAAAGGCACAGGAATCGAAAAAGACAAAAAATTAGTCGAAAGTTGTGGCTACCAATTTGAAACGATTACTTAGTTTAGAGCTCTCGCGTAAATTGAATTAGAAGATGTTCAATCTATTGATTCCATAGCTTTACCTTTTTTAATTGAGCATCCCGTGTCATTTTCCAATAGACTGACTCTATACTTCTTAGAAGAAAGATCCAGCTCTTTGCTCATAAAAAAGCGTGCCCTATGTCTGACCGCAGAACATTTTTGAAATCCGCCCTTGCCGGCACTTTACTCTTTGGTGCTGAAAGCCAAGCTAAAACTTCGACGGGAACACCGGCTCCCGAACAATGGATCAGCCTCATAGACTTGGATCGTTGCAACGGATGCGCCGGACTTACAGTGCCAGCCTGTGTATCAGCCTGTCGACAGAAAAATCAAAAAAGATTTCCCGAGCCACAAAAGCCTCTGAAACCTTATTGGCCACAAAAAACATTCGAAGATTTCTCGTCTCAACGAGAAAGAGTGGATCGCTTAACTCCCTACAATTGGCTTTATGTGGAAAAAATTGTTTTAAATGACGGGCGAGAATTTTTTGCACCCAGGCGTTGCATGCATTGTTTTGACGCCCCTTGCCGAAAAATCTGCCCCTTTGGCGCCATTGACCGCACCGTGCAAGGTGCAATAAAGATTGATCCTAAAGTGTGTTTCGGAGGAGCGAAATGCCGGGATGTCTGTCCGTGGGGCATTCCGCAGCGGCAAGCCGGTGTCGGCCTCTATCTTGATGTAGCCCCGACTTTTGCCGGTGGCGGCGTGATGTACAAGTGTGATTTTTGCGCCGACAGACTGCGAGACGGACAAACACCCGCCTGCGCTCAAAACTGCCCCCAAAAAGCTATTTACTTCTTGCCTCTGGAACAAGCATTAAAAACGGTTCGAGAAATGGGGCCCAACCGTTATCTGTACGGTATTGACGAAAATGGCGGTACAGCGACCTGGTACATTTCTTCTGTTTCTTTTGAAGAACTCAATAAGGCTATTGTTGAAAATCAAAAGCCCAACGAAAAAGCCGGCAGACCGGCATTTCAAGCTGTCGCGCCTCAACTTAAAGAGTCTTCTTCGTGGGCCATTGCAACATTAGCTGCCCCACTGGCTGCTGCGGCCACCGCCTACCTCATCGCCCAACGTAAAAAGTCTCAAAAAAAGGAGGATAAGTGATGAGAGTTTATCGTCAAAGTGTTCGTAACCGCTTGATTCATTGGGGAATCGCCTTTTCCTGCTTCGGTCTGATTGTGACCGGTATCTTGCAAATGCCGGTTGCCAAACGTTATGGATTGACTCAAGTTTTTCCATCTACAGCGGACTTTTTCACTACCTTGCCATGGCACTATGCCTTTGCCATCCTTTTCACATTTCTTTGTGTTTTTCATTTGGTGGTTCACGCACTCGAAGGAGATTTTGACATCGTTCCTCGAAAAGGAGACTTTTCCAAAAGCGTTGCGATCATTAAAGCGCTTTTAACAGGCGCTCAAGAACCGCCTTCGGAGAAGTATCTGCCTGAGCAAAGACTGGCTTGGGCAGCTTTCGCTGCTGTTTTCGCATTACTGATCATCACAGGACTCTTAAAAACCCTCAAAAATCTCTCCGGAATCGATTTCCCTGATCCTGTGCTTTTCTGGCTTGCCCAACTGCACAATGTGGGCATGGTGCTTGCCATCTTACTTTTTATCGGTCATATGGCGGCGTTCTTGTTTAAGGCCAATCGCTCTTTACTGCCGGCGATGTTTAGCGGTTATGTTGATGCTGACTATGCCAAACACCGGCACAGTCTATGGAAGGAATACGAGAAATAATCCTTTGTATCGTTGATTTCCAACAAAGATTATTTCTCGTCGGACTACTCTAAACCTCTCAAATCAGCTTAATACATATTTGATAAAATTAGGCGTTTATTTCTGATTTTTCGTGCTATGAAAGTATTTCGAGGGGTTCCTCAGGATCTAAGAAAAATGGACTGTGCGGTGGCCATCGGCAATTTTGACGGTGTGCATCGCGGCCATCAGGCGCTTTTAGAGGAAGTGGTGCAGGCCGCAGACCTTCGCGGTCTTTTGCCTTGCGCGGTCACATTCGAACCCCATCCCAAAGAAGTCTACCCTCACGGTCACGAAGTTCTAGCCCGAGTCAACAACATTCGGGATAAGGTGCTCGATATCGGAGCCTGCGGCATTCAACGCGTCATTTTCCTTAACTTCAATGAGCGCTTAGCCCGTATGAGTCCAAGGCAGTTTGCCGAAGAGATTTTAGTCGAAGGACTGCACGCTCGTTGGGTTACCGTGGGAGAGGATTTTCATTTCGGCTACAAAGGTCAGGGAAATGTGCAAGATTTAAAGGCGCTTGGTAAGGAACTCGGTTTTGAAGTCTGGGTTTCTCCTACCCTTTTTCACGGTAAAAGCCGCATCTCCAGTACCCGCTTGAGAAAGGCCCTGCTAGACAATGACCTTTTTGAAGTCACTCAGTTGCTTGGACACCACTATCACATCACCGGCCGTGTTGTGCATGGTCAGGAATTAGGCCGCACACTGGGTTTCCCAACCATCAATCTTGATTGCATCCCGGTAGATAAAAACGGGGAGCCAGCTGTCAAAGGCGTGTACGCCGTATTTGTGCATGGTCTTGCCCCCTATCCGCTGGGGGGTGTGGCAACGATCACCTGCCGTCCAACGGTGACTGAAGGTCAGCCGAAGAAATACTTGCTTGAAACGCATATTTTTGATTACCACTCCGACTGCTACGGCAAAATTGTTCGCGTGGAATTTTTAGATAAATTGCGAGACGACAAAAAGTTCGCCAATTTGGATGAATTGAAAGCCGCGATTAACGCTGATGCTCAGAAAGCTCGCGGACTGGTCGGTTTGGCGCGTTCCGATACGGAACTCACCGAAATGTACGGTTAGTGCGAAGCCTATTAAAAATTCGCACGCTTTTGTTTTTAACAACCTTGAAGAGTCCGAGGGGACCAAGGAGATATCATGGCTAAAACTACTGACGATCAAGCCCAAAAGTATCCGCTTAATCTGCCGGATACGCCCTTCCCGATGCGTGGCAATTTACCTGCCCGTGAACCGAATTGGATCAAAGAGTGGCTTGAAAAAGATATTTACGGTGCTATCCGCAACGCAAAAAAAGGCCGCAAGCATTTTATTTTGCATGACGGTCCTCCGTATGCCAACGGTGACTTACACTTGGGTCATGGTGTCAACAAGGTTTTAAAAGACATCATTTTGAAATCCCGCACGTTGATGGGATACGACACACCCTACGTGCCGGGTTGGGACTGCCACGGCATGCCCATTGAAATTCAAATTGAAAAACTCTACGGTAAAAACCTGCCTATCGTTGAGCTGCAAGCCAAAGCTCGTCAATACGCCCACGAGCAGGTTGCTCGCCAAATGACCGGTTTCCAACGTTTAGGCGTTTTGGGCGATTGGACCGATCCCTATCTCACGCTTCGCTTCGACACCGAAGCTGCTCAAATCCGTGTGCTCGCCAAACTCATGGAAAAAGGCTACGTTTACCGTGGCCTTAAACCCGTGAACTGGTGCTTTGACTGCCAATCAGCCCTGGCTGAAGCAGAAGTCGAATATAAAGACATTAAAGGCCCCATCATTGACGTGGCTTTCCCCTTGGCCGAAGAAGATAAGGCCAAGGTTGAAGCGATCTATGGTCATACGCTCGATAAACCCACCTACACGGTGATTTGGACGACGACGCCTTGGACGATTCCTGCCAACCAAGCCTTGAACATGCACCCCGAACTCGACTATGCGTTAGTCGATTGCGGCGATCGTTATCTCATCTTGTGCGAAAAGCTGGTTGAAGATTGCCTCAAGCGCTATGAAATGCAAGGCAAGACGGTCGCAACAGCAAAGGGCCAGGCTTTTGAATTGGTTCGCTTTATGCACCCGCTTTCTCAAATGGATGCGGGCTACAAGCGCTTTAGTCCCGTTGAATTAGCCGACTATGTTGATTCAACGGCCGGTACCGGTATTGTTCACTCGGCGCCTGCCTACGGTGTGGACGACTTCTACACCTGCAAGAAGTACGGCATGCACAACGATGACATCCTCAATCCGGTGCAAGGCAACGGTGTTTATGCCGATGACCTTCCCCTTTTCGGCGGCTTACATATCTGGAAAGCACAACCGGTTATCGTTGAAAAACTGAAAGAATCCGGCAACCTTTTGCACTACGGCACGCAGGTTCACAGCTACATGCACTGCTGGCGCCACAAGACTCCCTTGATCTACCGTGCAACAAGCCAGTGGTTTATCCGTATGGATAAGAGTAACGATGACACACGTCCTGCGATTGGCACCGAACAGCCCAAGAGCCTACGCGAGGCTGCGCTTGAAGCGGTGGATGCCACGAAGTTCTACCCAAGCTGGGGGTACAACCGCCTGCACGCCATGATCGCCAACCGTCCTGACTGGTGTATCTCCCGTCAACGCAACTGGGGTGTGCCGCTTCCCTTCTTTACCCACAAGGTAACTGGCAAGTTGCATCCGCGCACGCTTGAAATCATGGAAGAAGTCGCCAAACGCGTTGAAAAAGGCGGCATTGAAACCTGGACTCAGGCTAAAGCAGAAGATTTTATGAGTGCTGAAGAAGCCCAACAGTATGACAAGACCACCGACATTTTGGACGTGTGGTTTGACTCGGGCTCCACGCACGCTACGGTGGTGCGCGGTTCTCACAAGGATAAACTCGACTTCCCGATCGATCTTTATTTGGAAGGCAGCGACCAACACCGCGGTTGGTTCCACTCTTCTTTGTTGATCGGCGTGATGCTTGATGACCGCGCCCCGTACAACGCCCTCTTAACGCACGGCTTTACGGTGGACGAACAAGGCCGCAAGATGAGTAAGAGCTTAGGCAACACGGTGCAGCTCATGGATGCCACGAAGACCTATGGCGCTGAAATTCTGCGCTTATGGGTAGCCTCCACCGATTACTCCGGTGAATTGAGTTTCGGTAAGACGATCGTCAAACACGTGACGGACTCTTACCGCCGAATCCGCAACACGCTGCGCTTCCTCTTAGCCAACACCAGTGACTTCGACATTACCAAGGATGCCGTGAAGCTTGAAGACATGATTGAGCTTGACCGCTGGGCCATCACCCGTGTCGCTCAATTGCAAAAGGAAGTCATTGAACTTTATAACGACAACGACTTCCACCCGATCGTGGCGAAACTGCAATCGTTTGCAAGCGATGACTTGGGAAGCTTCTACCTGGATATTCTCAAAGATCGTCTCTACACGACCGCCACAACTGGGTTGGCTCGCCGCTCTGCGCAAACCGCCCTTTGGTACATCACCGCGGCTTACCTGCGCTTGATGGCTCCGATTCTCTCCTTTACGGCCGAAGAAGCCTTTGCCATCTTTGAACCGGGCAAGTCAGTTTCGATCTTTACTGAAGAATTCTTCAATTTGCCTGAAATCACAGGTGCTGAAGAATTGCTCGCCAAGTGGGAACGTATCCGCAAGGTTCGCACCGATGTGCAAAAAGAAATCGAAAACTTGCGCACCGAAGGCAAGGTGGGTTCAAGCCTTCAAGCTGAAGTGGACATCACTGTTGATGGCGATGACTATGAAGCCTTGGCAAGCTTGGGCGACGAATTGCGCTTTGTCATGATCACGAGCCGCGCTGATCTTCATCAGGGGCCGGCCTCGGTGAGCGTGCATCAATCCGCCGCTCCCAAGTGCGCTCGCTGCTGGCACTACACGGCAACAGTGGGCACGGTGGCCGACCACCCGACCCTTTGCGCCCGCTGCGCTGAAAACCTTTTCGGTGCCGGTGAAACCCGCCGCTTCGCATAAGGTTTTTGCATGAGCACAAACTCTCGTCCCGCCCGAGCATTATTGCCCTGGGCGGGCGTTTCGGCTCTGGTGTTTATCATTGACTTCGTGACCAAATGGTACTTTGAAAGTCATTTTTATCTTGGTGAATCCAGAGCGGTCACGTCTTTTTTCAACCTCGTGTTGGCCCATAACACCGGAGCTGCGTTTTCATTTCTCGCAGGCCATGACGGCTGGCAGATGTATCTTTTCGCAGCGATTGCTTTAGTCGCAGTATTTGTTTGCGCAAAACTCATTATCAAACACTCGCAAGAAGGGCTTTTTTGTCTTGCTCTGTCTTTGATCATGGGCGGTGCGTTAGGTAATCTCTTTGACCGTATAATTTACGGATATGTGATTGATTTCCTAGATTTTTATTACGGCTATTGGCACTGGCCCGCCTTTAATGTAGCTGACATGGCCATTGTGGGCGGCGCAGGGCTTTTGATCATTGATAGCCTAACCCATAACTCCTCGGATTAAAGGACAGTGCGATGCTCTCTGGGCAAAAGATTGTTTTGGCGGTAACCGGTTCCATTGCTGCTTACAAAAGCTGTGAATTATTGAGATTGCTCATTAAACGAGGCGCTGAAGTGTCTGTCATTATGACTGAGGCCGCGCAGCGTTTTGTTACACCGCTCAGTTTCCAGGCGCTGGGAGCGAAAAAGGTCTATACGGGCGATTGGGGAGACTCCGCTTCTCCCATTCCGCATATTGAAGCCACAAAGGATGCTTCGCTTCTTCTTGTGGCTCCTGCGACGGCCAATATTTTGGCAAAAGCTGCTCAAGGGCTCGCCGACGATCTCTTAAGCGCGGCAATCCTGGCTGCGCGCTGTCCGGTTGCCTACGCGCCTGCCATGAATACCTTTATGTGGCACAATCAGGCCACTCAGCGCAATGTCACGCAACTGACTCAAGATGGAGCTATATTCCTAGGCCCGGACTCGGGCGAGCAAGCCTGCGGTGATATCGGTAGCGGTCGCATGCTTGAGCCTGAAGACATCATTGAGCTGCTACAAGGGGCATTCTCACCGCGCCTGCTCGATCGATGCCGTGTACTCATTACGGCGGGGCCCACCCTCGACCTACGAGCCGATTGATCCGGTTCGAGGTATCACCAACCTGTCGTCAGGTAAACAAGGTTTTGCGATTGCTAAAGCGGCCGCTTTAGCAGGCGCAGAGGTGACTTTAATTGCCGGCAAATGCGATTTAAAGACTCCAGCCGGTGTCAAGCGAATCGATGTAACCACCGCGCGCGAAATGTATGACGCGGTCATGCAAGAAGTCGCTCAGCATGAAATTTTCATCAGCGTGGCCGCCGTTGCCGATTGGCGCATCGCCAACGTAAGCGATCACAAAATCAAAAAAGAATTTACCGGCGCCCCCGATCTTCAGTTTGAAGAAAATCCGGATATCCTTGCCAGTGTCGCAGCGCTTGAAAATGCGCCCTATTGTGTAGGTTTTGCAGCAGAAACGGATAGTCTCATTGATAACGCACGGGCTAAGCTGTACCGTAAAAACGTGCCTTTAATCGTGGCTAATTTGGTTAGCGATGCGATGAATCAGGATACCAATGCCGTCGTCTTTGTTGAACGCGACGCGGCCACGCCTTTGGCCAAAGCAACCAAAGAGCACATTGCTCAGGCGCTCATAGCCAAAATTGCCCAGGAGGTGAATTAATGCGAAAGCGTTTCGATCCTTCTTACTTGGAACCCAAAGATGGGGACTTTGCAAGCTTTGTTGAAAAACTCAATCAAAAAAGCGTTCAAGAATTAAAAGCTTTGCAAGTCAACGATGAGCAGATGCGCGAGCAGATTAACGATGAGTTAAACGGCGCGGCTTCCGGTGTTTGGACTTCTCCTGACATCGATCCCACTCCGATTCATCGCGACACGGTCATCAATCAACCGGAAGATGCTTTTAAAGTGGATTCGTCTGTCGCCCAAAACCCGTCATCCGCTTCTCGCGACAAGCTCAGTCGTGCAGGCTCTGCCTCGACTTTTCTTCTAATCTTTGCGGGTTTTGCCCTCTTTTTCTATGGCGGCATGACTGGCGATGAAGAACTGATCGCCACGGCCGTCTTTTTAGTTTTATTCTCTATTTTTTCAAATGTTATCCGTCAGAAACGAAACCGCCGGAGATAATCTCATGAAAGTCGATGTCAAAATCCTTGATCCCCGTGTTAAAGACAAAATGCCGACCTATGCCACTACGGGCTCTGCGGGTCTTGATTTAAGAGCCATATTGGATGAGCCGCTAACACTCAATCCCGGTGAAACTCGCTTGATTAAAACCGGTCTTGCCATTCACCTGGCCGATCCGGGTTACGCCGCCTTGATTCTTCCTCGCTCAGGCTTGGGCCACAAACATGGCATTGTTTTGGGGAATTTAGTGGGATTGATTGACTCGGACTATCAAGGTGAATTGATGGTTTCCACCTGGAACCGAGGACAAGAAGCTTTTACGATTGAACCTATGGAACGCATCGCGCAGTTAGTCGTTGTGCCCGTTGTTCAAATGCAAATGAACGTAGTAGATGATTTTGAGACTTCGGATCGTGGAGCCGGCGGTTTTGGTTCAACCGGTAAAGCATAAAAATGCGGTTTAAATTCAACATTGCAGCCCGAAATGAGAAATTTTCCCATTTCGGGTTTCTTTTTGATAATTGCCCATCTCGGCTTCGTTAAAGACTTTAAACGCCATTTCCACGCCTTAGAATTTCTCAAAAAAACCTACCCAAGCCGTTGTAATAAGCCTATGATGAAACTGAAAGCAGACAAAATAGAACTCTCTCTAGTTTGCCTATGCTTTCTTTGAAAGGATGTTGTATGAATTCCGGTACTGTTAAATGGTTCTCGGATGCCAAAGGTTACGGGTTCATTATCCCCGATGGTCAGGATCGTGAAGTGTTTGTTCATTTCCGCTCCATTGAAATGCCCGGTCGCAAGACCCTGCAAACCAATCAGCGGGTAGAGTTTGAATTCGAACAATCCGAACGCGGATTGCACGCCACTCGTGTGGTACCCCTGCCTATGAAAACCGAAGACGCTGCAAGCTAGAGGATTGTTGTGTCGATGAGCTCTGTACTGTCTCTGCTCAAAACTGCGCGAATAGTATTTAAACATTACTCGCGCAGTTTTTGTATTGGATTTTTAACCATTCTTTTGCCTGCCACGGCTATGAGCGAAACCATTTACGTGGACGATCAGCCTGTGAACGTTCAGGTTGCGAAAAGTGAAGCTGAACAGCAACGCGGACTGCAAGGTGTCGAATACTTAGAGAAAAATCAGGGCATGCTTTTTGTTTTTCACCCGGCCCGTCAAGTTTGCATGTGGATGAAAGATGTCCCTATTGATTTAGATGTCGGATTTTTTAACGACAAGGGACAATTGATTGCCGTGCGGCACATGAAAGCGCAGACTGAAAATACACACTGCTCGCCCCGTCCTATTGCTTGGGCGCTTGAAATGAACGCAGGATGGTTTCAGAAAAAGCGCTTAACGGAAGGCGCCAGGCTTCGTCTGAATTAGGTGAAGCGAGGCCTTGGAGTGATTCCAAGGCCCATTTTATTACTTGGCGTTGTAGTAGTTTCTTGCCACAAATTCCCAATCAATCAAATGATCAAAGAGAGCATTTAAGTAGTTGGGGCGGGAATTGCGATAATCGATATAGTAGGCATGCTCCCACACGTCCACGACTAAGAGCGGCGTGTTATCGCTAGCCAACTGTGTACCGGCGTTAGACGTATTGACGATCTCAAGCGTCTTTTGAGGGGTGAGCACAAGCCAAGTCCAACCCGAGCCGAAATTGCCCGCGGCGCTGGCGCAGAACTGTTCACGGAAAGCCTCAAAAGAACCCCAACGTTCCTCAATCTTTGTCATCAATTCGCCTTGGGGCTTTTGACCGCCCTTGGGAGAAAGGCACATCCAGAAAAAGGCATGGTTCCAAGCTTGTGCGGCATTGTTAAAGATACCTTGATTGATGCCGTCACTTGCCAAAACGATCTCTTCCAAAGACATGGTTTCAAAGGGCGTGCCCTTGATAGTGGTGTTCAAATTGGTGAGATAGGTTTGGTGGTGCTTGCCGTAGTGATACTGCATGGTTTCTTCAGACATGGCAGGAGCCAAAGCATTCATCGGAAACGCCAAAGTGGGTAATTGAAAAGCCATTTCTTCTCTCCTAAAAAACGTTTTGATTGTACGGAGAAAAAGTGCGGATGGTGTACTTTTCTGGTTAAGAATTGCAACACTGTGGACTATTTCTTTACATGAACCTCTAGCTGTCCGTCATGCCAGTGAATCTGCAAGTTATCGCTTTTAACCGCGCTCTCGGCACTTTTAACAAATGTTCCATCAGAAGCTGTGACATAGCTGTACCCTTTTTTCAAAATAGCTTGCGGACTGATTTCCGTTATCAAATCCATTAAGCCCTGACGGGCGCGTTCATTTTGATTGAGTTTGTCATGAATGAGTGAGACAAGCTCTTTACTGATTCTGCCATGTCTTTCTTTTTCTCTGAGAAAAAGCGAAGCAGGATTAATGAGTGATGCGCTTAAATGACGAACAGTTTCTGATTTCACAAACCACTGAGAGCGAATCAAACTAGAAAGCGATTGACTCAAAAGTGTCAGGCGCTCGTTGGCTTGGCGAAGACTTTTGGCCGGATCGGGGATCTCTCGCATCAGGGAATCCACTTTTTGCGTGTTTTCCGTCCAATAGCGACTCCAGACGTAGCGCATGGACTCATGAGTCTGAACGAGTTCTTTTAACAAGACGTCAACACTTTCGGTCGCATGCTCTGCCGCAGCTGTCGGAGTCGCTGCCCGCAAATCCGCCACCCAGTCCACAATCGTTACATCACTTTCGTGACCGACACCGACGATAACAGGCTTGGATAAAGCAGCAACGCTGCGAGCAACCGCTTCGTCATTAAAAGACCAAAGATCCTGAAGAGACCCCCCGCCTCTGACTAACAAAATCACATCAACATCACTTTGATCAGCTCGTTTTAGGGCAGAAATAATTTCTTTCGGAGCCTCATCGCCTTGCACGGCTGTTTCAAAAACGATTAGCCGAGCGTACGGCGCTCGGCGCCTTAAGGTTGTCAACACATCGCGCAAGGCGGCGGCTTGAAGGCTTGTCACCACAGCAATTTTGGTATTAATCCGAGCAATAGTCTTTTTTCGGGAAAGATCGAAAAGACCTTCTTTTTGAAGTTTTTCCTTAAGCTGTAAAAAACGTTCATAAAGCGTACCGAGCCCCGCTTGTCTGACAGCATCCACAACCATTTGGTATGAACCGCGAGCACGGTAAATACTCACTTGCCCATGAACTTCCAAATGATCTCCTGTTTTGGGAATAAAGCCCACACGGCGGTTGTTACCCGCAAACATGGCGCACGACAATTCACCGGTGGCATCTTTGAGCGTGAAATACCAGTGGCCCGATGCCGCACGTGTAAAACCACGCACTTCTCCGCCCACCCAAAGCGGAGGAAAATTCATCTGCAAAGATCGCGAGACTTCGTCGTTGAGCTGTGATACAGTCCAAACCGATGATGAAGACAAAGAGGTATTTTGCTCAAAAAACATGGGCTGAAATCTTAAAGAGAATCAGAAAATTCTAACCAAATTATTTTGCAAATTGTTCTCATCTGTCTTAATGTTTAGCGGTTCGATGAGAAAGATTCCATTATGTTATTTCAAGCGTTAAAAGAAAGCGATCTAGACCTTTTAAAAAAGTATCTTCCACAGTATGGAGACGGCGATTGTGATTTAAGTCTCGTCTCGCTTTTCAGTCGGGGCATTCACAATCATTTTCGTTATTTCGAGTTTGAAGGCACTCACCTTGTGTTGGAGCGTCTAGTAGGAAAGGATCCCTCTCCGGTTTTCGTCATGCCTATTGGGAAAGAGGAAATTCCCTTTTCTCTTTTCGAAGTCTTGGATAATGACGCTCGCCAAAACCATCGCCCACTTCGTTTTTACGGACGAACCGATTCAATCGCGCCGATTCTCTCGAAGGCTTTCGCCCATCGTAAATTGATTATTGAAGATAATCCCGATCGATGGGATTATGTGTATGCGTGTTCTGACTTTGTGGAGCTCCCAGGGTCACATTTTCACAGTAAGCGTAACTTCGTCAAACGCTTTTATAAGGCGTGTCCCGATGCTCAATTTGAAGTGTACACAAAGGATCGTCTAGGTGACTGCATGGCGTTTTTGAACGATTGGTACAGTGGGCGTGAAATGAATGAAGGCCTTTTAGAGGAAAAAGCCGCTATTGAAAAAGTTCTTGCGCATTGGGACGAATTGCCGGTCTACGGCGGCATTTTGCACGAGCATGGTCGAATCTTAGGGTTAACTTATGGAGCAAGGAGCGCTTCTGATATTTTGGCTGTGCATATTGAAAAAGCCACCCGTGACGTACCCGGTGCGTATCCTGCCCTCTCTCAAGCGTTTGCCAAAAGTTTGCCCCTCTGTATTGAGTACCTCAACCGCGAAGAAGATCTGGGGATTCCCGGTCTCAGAAAAGCCAAACAAGATTGGCACCCGATCACGCAATTGAAAAAAGGTGTGATTGATGTACTGTGATTACTAAGCAAGCATAGTTTTTGTGTTTAAAATAATTTGGAAAATTAAGGAGGCTCAAATATGAAAACAATTTCTCGCCGCAATGCACTTTTAGCTGGTTTTTCCTCCTTAATCACTTTCGGAATAACCTCTGCCTACGGCGCTCCTGCATCCGTTCCCGTCATCTGGGACGGTAAGAAAATGTTTGAGTCTTTTGAAAAAGAAGGAACCGGTATTTCATCTAAAGGCCCCGCCGGACGACCAAAGGCTTATGTCGCTTTTGATACGCAATGCCGGGATTGTTGGCAGCTGCACCGAAAATTGGAACCCTTTTTAGATAAAATCGAATTTGTGTTCTGCCCTATTTCGTTTATGAATATTCATTCTGAACCGCAGGCCACCACTATTTTGATTGATAAAGATCCGCTGGGTAAATTAGAAGAGCATTTCGCTCACTTCAACGATATTGAATTTCGCGGGATCCGTTACGGCGCAGTGGAAAAGTTACCCGTGGAAGTTCGCGATAAAGTATGGACCAATACCAAACTTCATCGTCGAGCCGGCTGCAGGGCTGTTCCCTATGGGGTATTCAAGAATTCAAAAGGCCAGTATGTGCCGTTTGATGAGCGATTGACTGTTGAAGAGCTTAAAGAGCTTTTTGAACTGTGATAGACAATTGCTGATCAATTCAAGCGCAACTTTGATTTAGTTTTTCCCACCTTCGGCTTCCTGTCCGAATTAAAAAGGCTTCCGACGAGTTTTCTCATCGGATTACTCTAAATTCCCAGAGTAACTAAAAAGTCCTCGCACTTTTCTACATATTTGCTAACATTGGTAGGTTAGCTTTTTTAAAGCAGGTAGAGAAAAAACATATGTTTTCTGACAGTTCCGGTCCGATAGACCGAGAGTCATTTTTTCAAATAATCGGAGAATCCCATGCGCGCCACATTTGAGTCGTGGCTGCATCGCCAATGGACTAAACGCGGTCTTTTGGCTTGGGCCTTATCTCCTCTTTCCGTTGTATTTCTTTGTATTGCCCGCAACAGACGGATGAAGACCAAACCGCACCGTTTACCGGTTCCGGTTGTTGTCGTTGGCAATATATACGTGGGCGGCACAGGTAAAACACCGGTTACGATCGCCCTGGTCAAAGAACTGGTCAAGCGTGGCTACCATCCCGGGGTGGTCTCTCGTGGTTTCGGCCGTAAAGAAGATGCGCCTCAAATGGTCTTGCCCGATAGTCCCGCGGTCAAGGTGGGGGATGAACCTCTGTTAATTGCCAGACAAACGCTGGTTCCTGTCGCTGTCGCGCGAGACAGAGTAGCTGCGGCGTTACTGCTTTTGGATAAACACCCCGAGTGTGATCTCATCATTTCCGATGACGGTTTACAGCACTACGCATTGGCGCGTGACGTCGAACTTGCGGTGGTTGGCGCCAGAGGTTTGGGAAATGGCTGGGTGTTGCCCGCCGGTCCCTTGCGTGAACCCCCGTCCCGTTTGGATGAGGTTGACGCCATTGTTTTAAATGCAACGGAAGATTCATTTGACAGCCGCACACCGCGCTTTGCCGCAACGGCAACGCTGGGGCGCGCAAAATCATTGGATGGTTCACGCAGTTTGAACCTTGATGACATTGCTCGGATGAAAAAGCCTGTGCTTGCCGCTGCCGGCATTGCCGCTCCGGGACGTTTCTTTGCCATGCTTCGTGCTCACGACATTGAAGGCCCGGAAATGGAATTGGGCGATCACTACGCCTTTGACGACAATCCCTTTAAGGACTGTAAAGAAGAATTCATCCTGATTACGGGCAAGGACGCGGTGAAGTGCCGTCAACATCCGGATATCGCTCAAGACCCGAGAATCTACACTGTCGAATATCTGGTTGATATTGATCCCTATCTGGTCGATCTCATTGAACACAAACTCAAAGAAAAGGCTCAAAAATAAAATGGCTCTTGATCCTCGATTAACCGCTACATTAGTTTGCCCTGTCTGCAAGGGGGCCATTGTTTGGGATGCGGAAAAATCTCTGTTGGTCTGTCCCCGTTGCAAACTGGCCTTTGAAGTCAAAGACAACATTCCAAATATGATTCCCGAAGAAGCTCGAAAGCTCACGGTTGAACAAGCCAATGAATATAAGAAACGCCTATCAATAGTCAGAGGTGCTTAATATGACTAATTTTTACGCTATCATTCCTTCCCGGATGAAGTCTTCCCGTCTTCCCGAAAAACCACTCAAGGATATTGCCGGCCAGCCCATGGTGGTGCGAGTGG
This sequence comes from uncultured Sutterella sp., assembly GCA_905212345.1. Taxonomy (GTDB): domain Bacteria; phylum Pseudomonadota; class Gammaproteobacteria; order Burkholderiales; family Burkholderiaceae_F; genus Aphodousia. The sequence continues at coordinate 20,521 of CAJMEC010000021.1, forward strand.
CTGAGCGAGCAAAGCTTTCTGGCGCCACAGATGTTATTGTGGCAACAGACCATGAAGATATTGTTAAGGCTTGTCAAAAATTTGACGTCAAAGTAATTCTGACGTCTCCAAATCATCCCTCTGGCACTGATCGTTTGGCGGAAACAGTAACGAAATTGGGATTGGTGGACGATGCTATCGTTGTCAACGTCCAAGGAGACGAACCATTGATTCCCACTGAAGTTGTTCGTCAGGTAGCGCAGCTCTTGGCCGAACACCCTGAATGTGAAATGGCCACAGCCGCCCACCCTATTGACAACATTGATGAATTCCTCAATCCTAATGTTGTGAAGGTGGTTCGTGATGCACAAGGTAATGCAATTACATTCAGCCGTGCGCCGATCCCATGGCCGCGCGACGCATTCCGTGAAGACAAGACCCAAATGCCCGAAGGACTCGTTCCCCTTCGCCACATTGGCTTATACGCCTACCGGGTCAAATTCTTGAAGCGTTATCCCCAGTGGGAGCAGGCCCCCATTGAAAAGTGGGAAAGCCTGGAGCAACTTCGCGCGCTTTACTACGGAGTGAAGATCGCCGTGGCTATTTTGCCCGGCGCTTTACCCGCAGGCGTTGACACTCAGGAAGACTTGGACCGCGTCCGTGAAGTTTTTGCACGAGGTGAAGCCTGAAATTTATCTTTTCGGTTAAACACAAGGACCGATAAGATGTCTACAATGATATGGATAGTGTGACTCGAATCCCTTGAGTCATCGGAAGTAAACGAGGAGTTATTATGCGTTTGATTTTGATTGGACCCCCGGGTGCCGGCAAGGGCACGCAAGCCGCTTTCATTAAGGAAAAGTTTGGCATTCCCCAAATTTCGACGGGTGATATGTTGCGTGCGGCTGTTAAGGCTGGTACCCCTCTTGGTTTGGCCGCCAAGGAAGTCATGGATAAGGGCCAATTGGTTTCCGATGACATCATCATTGGCTTGGTGAAAGAACGTTTAACGCAACCCGATTGCGCCAACGGCTTCCTGTTTGATGGTTTCCCCCGCACGATTCCTCAAGCAGAAGCACTTCAGGCTGCCGGCATTCCGATCGATTTTGTTTTGGAAATCGCTGTTCCTGATGAAGAAATCGTCACCCGTATGAGTGGCCGTCGTGTGGACCCGGTCTCCGGCCGCACCTACCACATCAAATACAATCCTCCTAAAGTGGAAGGCAAGGATGACATCACGGGTGATCCGTTGATCCAACGTGACGATGATAAGGAAGAAGTCGTTCTGAAACGTTTGAGCGTTTATCACGCCCAAACAGAAGCTTTGGTGAAGTTCTATGGTGACTTAGCTGCTTCGGGCGATGCTAGCGCTCCGAAGTATCGGAGCATCAGTGGTCTCGGTTCCATTGAAGAAATCAAAAACCGTGTGTTTGAAGCTCTGAAGTAATTTCAGCTCTCCACATCAAAAAGGGCGTTGACTCGGTTCACAGTTGACCTTGTTCGCGCCCTTTTTTATTAATTAATCGGATGAATGAAGCGTAGGGTTTCAACCATCGGACGCTTCTTCCACTCCGCATCGGTTACCAAACAGTACCAATCGTAGAGCGGTGAATTTTCCTTGGCTATGAGGCTATTGCTCGGATCAACCACCAAAGCGTCAAACGCTGCACCCAATGTTGTTGTTTGCGGCGAAACAAGTAAACTCCAATGCTCATCGTACTTACGATCATCCTGAAGTTTTCCAACGTAACCTACGTCTGCCAAACGTTCCAAAATGGCGCCAGCGGCTTCCGGATAGGAGTCCACCGACTTGCAAAGCACGTGAATGGAAACCGAAGGTTCTCCTTTTTCTTGAGCAAGCATCAGCTCATGCAACAGAGCCACACCGGTAATAAAATCATTGCCGGTTTTATTCATATCGCTATATCGACCACTTGTGAGCATCGGAATAGTCGCGGCGATAGCTGCCCCTGAAAGCACTAAAAGCCAAGAGAGGTAAATCCAAAGCAAAACCACGGGGATCAAAACAAAGGAACCGTAAATTGTTGTGAGAGGTCCCGTGCTTAAGTAGTAACTGAAGCACCACTTAATCGCCACCCCCACGACCGTCACCAATAACCCACCAACAAACGCATCCATCCATTTGACTTTGCAATTGGGAACATAGACGTAAAGGGCTGCGTACATCAGAGACTGCACCAAAAGCTGAATCACCATGAAAACCCAGCCAGGCAACAGGCTTTCCACACCGAATTCAATTTGTGTGAGTACGTTGGTGAGCACCAAACTAAAGCCGATAGCAATCGGTCCTAATGTCAAAAGTGCCCAATAGATCAAAACACGCTGCATCGCCGGGCGCATTTGTCTTACGTGGAAAATACGGTTTAGTGTTGCATCCACTGTGTTAATCAACATGAGTGACGTGATGGTCAAACCCGCTAAACCGAAAATCGTCAGCCCCTGCGCATGTTCAGCAAAAGACTTTACATAACCGATGATCTGCTGGCTATATACCTCGGGCAAAAGGCTGGAAAACAAAAGCTGCTCCATCTCAGCACGTCGTTCCGCAAAGGTCGGAAAAACAGCAAAGCTCACCAAAATCACGGCGACCAAAGGCACCAATGACAAAACAGAGGTAAGCGTCAATGATGAGGCCACTTGATTGAGCTGCGTCTCTTGAATGCGAATCCATACAAACTCCGCAAGCTCTTTCACCACTTCTTTGAATGGTCGCTGCTTATAGTTACTGAGTTTCAGATCCCAATCCATAATTTATAAATTTTTCAAACAGATATACATCATCATAACAAAAAAGCGGTCGATACAAGATCGTCTCGGATCTTTTAACCGACCGCATCAATTGCACGCTTAAGCCGCTTCTTGAACCACTTCCTCTGCGCCTTCTGTCTCCACTTCTTTCTTTTCAGGTTTTAGACCGGGTTCCAACACTGCCATGCTCTCGACGTGTGCCGTATGCGGGAACATATTCATGACACCGGCAGCGCGAATGTGCCAGCCGCCTTCATGCTGTAAAATCGCACAATCTCTGGCTAATGTGGCCGGATTACATGAAACGTACACCAGCCGAGGCGGGCGTTTATCCGTTGCCGCCAGCGTGCGAGCCAATTCCAACGCGCCTTCCCTTGGTGGATCGATCAACACACGGTCAATGCCACCCAATTGAGCCCAAAGAGCATCCCAATCGTCTGTGGACCAGGTAAAGAGGTTTCGGGCGACAAATTGCGTTTTCTCAGCTAAGCCATTGTCAGCCGCCCCGGCTCGAGCGCGCTCAACCAACTGTTCGCTGCCTTCTATCCCCACCACTGTCTTGGCACGAACGGCCAAAGGAAGCGTGAAGTTACCCAAACCGCAGAAAAAGTCTGCAACATGGTGCTCTGGCTTGACATCCAAGAGATTGATTGCGCGAGAGACCATTGTTTCATTAAGACGATGGTTAACCTGAGTAAAGTCAGTGGGCTTAAACGAAATGTGCACACCGAATTCAGGCAATTCAAGCTTTAAGGCCGTCAAATCACTGGCGTGCATCGGGTAACAAGAGTCTGGCCCTTTGGGTTGCAACCAAACACTCACCCCATATTCAAGCGAGAAGGTTTCAAATGCGGCCATATCGGCAGAGCTCGGCTCTTCCAACACTCTGAAAACAAGCGCAATCGCCCCGTTACCTCCCATAGCAACTTCAATTTGCGGCAGACGCTGACGAATAGAAAGTTTTTCAACCAAACGGCGAAGAGGGATTAAAAGGTCACTCACCGCGGGCGGCAAAATTTTGCACTCGGTCATATCGGCCACATAACTTGATGAGCGTTCATGAAAGCCCACCAAAACGCCACCTTTTTTCTCCACGTCACGGACGGTCAAACGGGCGCGGTGGCGGTAGCCCCAAAACGGCCCATAAATCGGCGGCAAAATTGTCTCCGGCTTCACCTTTCCGATATGCCACAACGCATCCAGTAAAACCCGCTGTTTGATAGCGACCTGGGCGCTGGGATCCAAATGCTGCATGGCACAGCCGCCGCAACAACCGGGCTCAAGTCCGAAGTGCTTGCAGGCGGGTTTTACACGCAACGCCGATTCTCTTTCAATTGAAACGGCGCGTCCGCACTCATAGCTATTTTTATTGCGAAAACGCTCATAGGTGACTGTTTCACCGGGGAGGGCTCCTTCTACAAAGACCACTTTACCGTCGCGGTGCGCGACGCCCCGCCCATCCTGATCAAGCGATTCAATATCAACCGTAAACTTTTCAAGTACTTTAGGGGTTCTTGCCATTGGAAATATCCCTCAAAAAGAAGCGCCTTGTTCATACCCTATCGGAAAAATATAAGCAGGCGCTAACGTTAAAGAAGGCAGCTTCCATAAAGCTGCCTGTTAAAACCATTTATTGCGGCAGGTATTCGACCGGATTGACCGGGCGATCATTATGACGCACTTCAAAGAGCAAATTCACGCTGTCGCTGTCACTATTGCCCATCTTGGCGATAACTTGACCGTTTGTGACATTATCGCCACGTTTAACAAGCAGTTCACTGTTGTGGCCATATACGGTAACAGCACCGGGACCGTGCGTGATGATAATCAACTTACCATAACCGCTCACGTTTTCACCGGTATAGAGAACTCGACCGGCTGCGGCGGCGCGGACATCGTCTCCCATGTTGCCGGCAATTTCAATACCCTTGCTGTTTTCGTCACTGAATTGACGCAAAATCTGTCCGCGAGCAACCGGCCATGACAAACGGGTATTGCCCAAAAGCTTTTGAGAATCCGCTACCGCTGGTAGCGTACCGGTCAAGGTCACACTGTCACCAACGGGCTGAGCCGTCGTGGTTTGAGCACCGATGGTCACTTCAGAGGTTGACGGCATCGGGGCGTCAACAGCAAGATCGCTCACTGGTTGCGTGCGAGCTGAGGTCAAGCGTAACACCGTTCCGGGAGCCAATAACGTAGGATCTGTAATGCCATTGGCTTGAGCCAATTCGGTCGGGTTGCAACCGTTACGAGTGGCAATGCTGTAAAGCGTGTCGCCGGGTTGAACTGTATAAGTATCGCCAGTCACGCTGACAGCGCCCGTCGTTCCGATACCTGTTGAACCTGTACGGTTATAAATCGGCGCGCCCACATCCTGAAGAGCACACCCGGCCAACAGACCCCCTGCCATCATAGCCACGAGCAAAGCACGAAATTTCATATCTACTAACCTCAACTACTTGCGCATTGATGCGCCAATTAAATCATTATTCACGGGCAGTCAACCACTCGCCGACTGAACGAACGGCGGAATAATTGGTCAAATCCACCTGCAACGGTGTCACCGAAACGGCATTGTGCTCAACAGCCCAGAAGTCCGTCCCTTCCGCGCGATCCTTTGGCTTGCCGGCCGCGCCAACCCAATAAATCGGAAAACCACGGGGGCTAACCTCTTTAATCACGCTTTCGGCGTGATGTCTTCTTCCCAAACGCGTTGCCACCACCCCCTGCAATTGAGACAGCGGTAAATTAGGAATATTGACATTCAAAAGCTGTGGCTCACCATCCTTTTTCCTTTCGAGAAAGCGCTCGACAATACCTTGAGCCATAGCCGCGGCATCCTCTAAATGAGTCCAGCCACGCTCAATTTGAGAAAAAGCGATGGAATCGATTCCGAAAAGGTAGCCTTCAATTGCTGCGGCCACGGTCCCGGAATACATGGTGTCTTCTCCCATATTCTGACCACAATTAATGCCGGAGAGTACCAAATCGGGCAATTCATCCAAAAGCCCAGTAAGTGCCAGGTGCACGCTGTCACTGGGCGTACCGTTTACTGCAAAAACACCCGGCTCCACTTCCTGTACCTGCAGCGGCCGGGTCAGAGTTAACGCATTGCTCGTACCACTTTGATTAAATTCCGGCGCCACCACCGTCACGTACCCGAAACGTCTCATAGCTTTTGCCAAAGCTCGGATACCCGGAGCGGAATAACCGTCATCATTGGAAATCAAAATTCTCATGTAAATCCTTATCTATGCGGTCTGTTTTTATTCATTTTTACAGCCCACAATAACTTTCTGAATCATATCGCATCAGGGCTTGTATTGCGATGCAATTTTGTTAGAAAAGTTGAGCAAATCCAAAGGCTAAGGCTACATAACGGGCAGCCTTGCCGATAAGAATAAATAAAAAACTTTTTAACCAGGAAATGCGAAGCCAACCGGCGGCCAATGGCAAGGTATCACCCACTATAGGCAGCCATGCGAAAAGAAGAGCCCAAACGCCCCAACGAGTCAGCCAATCTATCGCCTTACCGGAGACTTTTTTTGGGAAAAGACGACCGATGAGGTAACTGGTCATGGAACCGAGCGTGTTGCCGATCGTTGCGACAGCTACAGCGGCCGTGATTTTGCTGGG
>CAJMEC010000022.1 GCA_905212345.1 uncultured Sutterella sp.
TTAAAAAAAATCGTTTGTTGGGATTGACTCAATGGCTGCCGAGAACCGGTGCCAGGTTTTTTATCGTTTACGCATTTATCACTTGACAACAGGGGCTATATGTGCCCCCCCCCAGAAAAATTGCTCAAATCTAATAAATGAACACTTTAATCAACTCATTTTTTCCAAAGTTGCGTTTGCTGTATCTCTAATTTTTACAACTTCTTTAAGCAGCGCAGGAGTTATTCACCTAGAGGGTAAAGCTGAATATCGCTTAGATGAACCTCATCAGACTGTTGACGGGATAGAAGCTTCAATTCAACCAAATATTAAAAATTCACAGTTCACCTTTAGTATCGAGAAGAATCAATCTTTAACAGTGATTGGTGATACAAAAGTAGAATCAGTTGCTGACGCGTTTATCCCTTCACACGATGAGGGGACTTATCTTTTCCACGTTCATGATGGAGGGGCTCTATTCTTAAATGGAGACGTTAATATCAAAGCCATTCACCCAAATGAGCAGGTTGATGGCATAGGAAATAATGTTTTTTGGGCAATTGGTCAGAATTCAACAATTGAAATTGGAAATAAAAACTCGATAACGAAAGCTTGGGCACTTGCGAAAAAACCAGATTTAATTTCAGCCAAGGAAGGTGCCAAAGTAATTGTCCATTCAGTTCATAACCAGTTCGTTGGCAACATTGATTTTTTGGGTGGTGATATTGGTCAGAATAATTCTGAGGTTGTCATAACTTTCTCTGGGTCCGATTCCTACTGGTTTGGGGACGATCAATCATGGAGCAACACATCAGCTACTGTCATCAACCCATCTGGATGGGAAGGAATTGCCGCTCAAGTCGGAATAAATCTGTTAATTGCCACTAATAATGACTATTTAGACTTAACTTTTGAGAATGGCGCTCAGTGGAGTTATTTTGGTCTGTTAACTTCACAGGTAAAAACCAGCCAAGGCATTACGGCTGAATTTACTTCCACTCAAAAGCGTATATCAAAAATTACATTAAATAAGGGTGGCATTATCAACCTTTTTGACGAGAATATTCAACAAAAATGGAAAGACATAGGATTACTTGATGTATGGAGTGAACTTAGCGAGGTAAATCACGATTACGTCCGCATCGGCGATCTAAAAGGAAATAATGGTATTTTTAGACTAGATTTGAACTCTGACTATCCATCTCAAAGTGATATGATCTTCATTGAGTCGTCGAAGCCTGGACAACATTTCATTGAACCCTATCGCCCCGAAGATCTAACTTCAGTTTCAGATACAAACCGATTGACTTTTGCCTTGACAGCAAAAGGCGCTAACAGTGTTTCTTTCGCTGACAAACAAAATATTTACGGCAATTCCTTATTCGATTATGAGCTGATTATCGACCATGAAAGAATAACAATTGATGAAGATGATGAAGATTTAATCAAGAAGATTAATGAAGCCTTAGTAGGTATTTACAAAGATTTCGATGATTTTAATATCGTAGACTACAACGGCGGCACTCATTGGTACATTAAACGTCTTTTGACAAAAGAATCAGCCGCCTCCATTGGCATGCGCTCTGCCGGCTATGCAAGCTATGATTTAGCCGTTAACATGGACCGTCGCGACCGTCGTCTGCAAAATGCCGTCTTCCAAAATGATGAAAAAGACGGCCTGTGGGCCCGAGTCCAATACGGTGAAGCCGGCGCTGAGCATCTCTATAACGCTGACTTAACCACCGTCTATGTCGGCTATGAAAAGGCAACCTCAGTCGATAATCGCTTGGGCTTTAGCTTTGCCTACACGGACGGAGAATCGGACCTCAATGACTTGAAGGGTTCCGGGGACCTTAAGCGTTATGAGGCTTCTGTTTACGACACCTTAACGTTTGGTTCTCACTACCTGGACTTTGTTGCCCGTTTCGGTCAAGTGGATAACGAGTTTGACGTGACCAACCAGTCCGGTGCACTTACGACAACTGGTTCATTTGATCAAAAGTATGCGGCTCTTTCTGCTGAATACGGCTATAACTTTAAAGACGAACACAATGTCTTCATTGAGCCTCAAGTGCAATTGCAAGTGGCCTACCTCGGTGATTACAACTACCGCACAGAACGCAACATGAAGGTTGATGCCGATAGCGATATCAGTGTCATTGGGCGTGTTGGTCTCAGAACCGGTAAGACGTTTGAGTCCTCCGATTATATCGGTGAACTTTATGCCCGCGCCGATGTTTTGCACCAATTCACAGACGGCCAGGACGCACAGTTTAGCGACCTTAGCGATAAGGTCAATGTCACTTGGGGTAACAAGGACACGTGGTCCACGTTCGGTGTCGGCGGCTACTTAAATTGGAAAGACAATATGTCCTTCCAAGTTGATGTAGAAAGAACAGCCGGCGGTGAAACGATTGACACTTGGCTTGTGTCCGGTCGAGTCAATTACCTCTTCTAATCGTTTCGCTCTTTGAGTATCAATCGGCAAGCCTAAAAACTTGCCGATTGTGTTTTTAAAGGTTTTTTCTTCACATTTTCAATTATTGGATTAACTTCTCATACTAATTCCAATACCAATTGAATGTGACATAATTCTCTGTCACTTAATGGCTCGATGATTAACCATCGGGCTTTTGCTTTTATCGGATTGCTTCGATTCCAAATCGTCATTATCCATGGCCATTGAATTTGAAAAGAAATCACTTGCGCACCCGGAGGGCGACGCCATCAAACGGCGAGGCTTTTCTTTTTTCGTGGCCGCTTTTTGTTTAATCACCTGCTTTGTCACGGCCGCGACCGCCATTCCCATGATGGCCTACTGGGTGCATGAACTAAAACTTTCCTCTTCAGAAGTGGCCATGAGCGTTGTAAGTTACTTCGCCGGCTGCGTTCTCACGCTTATCCTTTTTGCTCGTCTTTCCAATTTTTTAGGCAGAAAACCTGTTGTCATCGCGGCGCTTGGATTCGGCGCTATTGCCTGTTACTTATTTTCTGTCGGGCAATCGGCAAGCGATCTTTATATTGGGCGCTTTCTTCAGGGACTTTCTTGCGGACTGGCAACGAGCGCTTGCATGTCCTGGGTCGTAGATACAGCGCCACCAGCCAGAGCATGGTTAGGCACAGCCATGACTTCAGCCGGCCCCAACATTGGCCTATCGCTCGGAACACTTCTCACGGGGCTCATCATTGAATACAACGTCCTCAATCCGACACTTCTTTTTGATGCCTGTGTGGCTTTGCTCGTTTTCTGCATTGTCTTATCTGTCCTGGGTACCGAAACCATGCGATTAGGAACCGAAAGCATCGGCCAAGTGCTTATTCCCAAAATCGCGATTCCCACCCGCTTAAGACGGCTCTTCATTTTGAGCATCACCGCCTTTATCGGCACATGGGGTGTGAGCAGTTTCTTTCAAGGCTTCTCCGCTCAATTTGCTCAAATCGTATTTGGAGAAAGCAGCGTATTACTCGCAGCGATCACGTACTTGCTTTTAATTATTCCGATCGCTGTTTTCGGATTAGTGAGTGGGCGCTTTAATCCGAGCAAAACACTCCTGCTAATGAGTACAGTATTTCTATTTGGGGCAGGAGGCGTTTTCCTCACGCTTGATATGAAGTCTCCCGTTCTTTTTATGGTTTTTGTCCTCATTTGCGGCGTCGCGCAAGGCGGCACCTGCTGCAGCGGATTAAAACTATTACTCATGGATGCCACGTTACGTGAGCGAGCCGGTCTTATTTCCGCCTTATATTTAGGAGCCTACGTGGGATCCGGCATTCCGAATTTTTCAATTGGTCAATTGGCTAAAGACGTTCCCATGACAACCATTGCAAACGGATTTTGCCTCTGGATTGCCGTCATGTGGCTCATCATCGTACTCAGTTTCATTTTGATCAAAAGAAAACCGACCGAAACTGAAAAGAAACGCTTCTGATTGGGCAATATTTCATAATTTTTGAATTTCTTTTCACGCTCCCCTCCACGAGCGTTCTGGGTTAAAATAGGACCCTGTTTTGAAGCTTGATTTTTAAAAGAATTTTTATGATTACCGATAACGACGTTCATCAATGCCGACTACAAACCATCCGTGATGTCATCCGCTATGCGATGACGCAATTTGAGATTAATAATATCTTCTGCGGTCATGGTTGCGCCGATACATACGAGGAAGCCTACTTCTTGGTGTTGCGTTCATTGAAGCTTAACTTCGAAGACTCGGATCGCTTCTGGGACGCCCGCGTTTCCAATGCGGAGCTCAAGATGCTTTTGGAACGAATCGAAAAGCGTGCCGTTGACAAAATCCCGACACCTTACCTTTTGCAAGAAGCTTGGTTAATTGACCATCCCTTCTATTGTGATGAACGCGTGATTATTCCCCGCTCCTACATTGCCGAGCTTTTAAAAGACGAATTGGCGCCTTGGGTTTCTAATCCTGAAAATGTTACGCGCGTGCTTGATTTGTGCACGGGCTCGGGTTGCTTGGGTATTATCGCGGCCGAAGTCTTCCCCAATGCCAAGGTTGACTGCGTGGATATCAGTCAGGATGCGCTCGATGTGGCCAAAATCAATGTTGAACGTTATGGCATGCAGGATCGAATCGAACTCATTAAGAGCGATCTTTTCAATGAATTGGGTGACCGTCAGTACGACGTGATCATCAGCAATCCTCCGTATGTCACCCAAGAGGCGATGGACAACCTCCCCGGTGAATACCGTCACGAACCGGCTTTAGCTTTAGGGGCTGGAGACGACGGCCTGGATATCGTGCGCCGCCTGATGACGGATTCAAAAGCTCATCTCACGAACCGCGGTGTCATGGTGGTTGAAGTGGGTGATGGAAAAGACGCCTGTGAAGCGGCTTATCCCAAAGTGCCCTTTACATGGTTAGCCACTGAAAATGAAGATGCGATGGTCTATCTTTTGCGAAAGGATGAACTTCCGTAATGCTTAGACTTCAAGACGTCAGTCTCATGCGAGGCGTGCGAGTGCTCTATTCGCACGCCACACTTTTGGCCAATCCCGGCGAAAGAATCGGTCTCGTGGGCGAAAACGGCTGCGGAAAATCGAGTCTGCTCGCTGCGATTTTAGGCGAAGTCCCCCTTGAAGCCGGTGAGATCAGCGCCCCGGCTCTTGAAAACATCGGTCACGTTGCTCAAGACATTGACACGGTTGACGAAGTCGCTATTGACTGGGTGCTCTCAGGCCACGCTCCCCTCATGGCCGCCAAAAAAGCCTTGGCTGAAGCCAGAGACGATATGAGTGTTGCCAGCGCGCACGCAACCTTGGCCGAACTCAACGAAGGCGCGATCACGGCGCAGGCCAAGATCATCCTGCACGGTTTGGGTTTTACCGAAGAGATGACCACCCATCACGTCAAGGATTTCTCAGGCGGCTGGCGAAACCGCTTGGCTTTGGCGCGCGCGCTCATGTGTCCGGCAGAGCTTTTGCTTCTTGACGAACCGACCAACCACCTGGACTTAGATAGCGTCATTTGGCTTGAAGCGTGGTTAAAACGCCAGCATGCGACCACGGTTATCATCAGCCACGACCGTGAGTTCCTGGATCGCTCCGTTAACACCATTTGGAGCATTGAAGACAATACGATCCGCCGCTACGCGGGAAATTACAGCGCCTTTGAAGCTTTGCGGGTAGAAAGACTTCGTGCCCAGGACGCTGCCGCTAAAGCCTATGAACGCGAAAGCGCCCACCTTCAAAGTTTTATTGACCGATTCCGCTATAAAGCGACGAAGGCCCGCCAAGCGCAATCGCGCATCAAAATGCTCGAGCGCTTAAAAGCGGTCGAACCGGTGCGCGCCACCCGTGAATGGCGCTTTGAATTCTTAAAGCCTGAACGCCTACCTGAACATTTGGTAGAAGCCCAATCCGTTGCCCTGGGGTACCGGGACACAGAAATTTTGCATGACGTGAAATTTTCCATTCGCGCCAGTGAGAGAATCGGTGTATTGGGTGTCAATGGAGCCGGCAAATCCACCTTGATTAAAGGAATTTGCAAGGAGCTCATCCCCATGGCGGGTGAATTCCGATTCGGTCAGGGGCTTCAAATCGGCTACTTTGCCCAGCATCAGCTTGAGCAATTGCGAGGCGATGAAACCCCGCTACAACATCTTCGCCGCAAGGCGCCCGATGAACGAGAACAGGTTCTGCGGGACTTTCTTGGACGGTTTAAATTCAGCGGCGAGATGGTCAACGCACCGGTTAAGCCGTTTTCCGGCGGTGAAAAAGCCCGTCTGGCCTTGGCCCTTTTGGCTTGGGATAAACCGAATCTGATCGTGCTTGACGAACCCACCAATCACTTGGATATGCAAACGCGCGAAGCGTTAACGATGGCGCTTTCCTCCTTTGAGGGCTCAGTCCTACTTGTTTCTCACGACAGACACCTTTTAGCTGCCACAACTGAACGGCTGATGCTCGTACATGAGGGTAAAGTCAGTGAGTTTGACGGGGATCTTGATGATTACGCCAAGCTCGTTCTTGAAACACGCAAAGCTTCCCTTTCTGCTGAAAAAGCTAAAAGTGAAACGACATCCTCCTCGCCCAACAAGCGAGAGGCCAGACAACAGGCCGCGCTTGAGCGTCAACGCATTGCCAATTTAAAGAAACCTTTGCAAAAAGAACTGGCACAAGTTGAAAAGAAGTTGGAGCCGCTTTCATCAGAACTTAAAGCTTTGGATGCAAAGCTTGCCGACAGCAACTTTTACACCCAAGGCGATCAGGATGAAGTGGCCGCCGCGCTCAAGCGTCGCGGAGAGTTAAGCGTTGAGGTCGAGGCACTTGAAGCTCGATGGCTCGAACTATCCGAAGCTATTGAAGCAGTGGTTTAACAAATTCCCTATTTATTTAATTTTGCATAAAAAAATGAAACAACAACGTACGATCAAGGCTCTTGCTCCTGTTCAATGTCCGGAGCATCCCTTCGCGCGCGTGCTCGTGCTTTTCATGAGTCTGGCTGTTTTCGCCTTACTGATTTGCGCACTCAATTTTGTTTTCCGCGAACTTTACATGGATGTCTTTATCACTCAAACCGCTTTGGATAAAGTAGTGGTTAAAGATGAATACATCGACATTTGGATGGTCGGACTTCGATATGACGCGAAGCTTGCTTACTATCTGATGCTGCCGGGTATTGTTGTCTCGCTTTTGGGTGCCTTGGGACCGGCCTTTTTCAGATTATGCTTAAAGATCATTGGCGTTTGGGTAACGTTGAGCGCCGCTTGGCTGATGGCAAGCACCTGCGCCAATATCCATGTTTTAGGTGCAACCGGATTGCCGCTTAACGCGGCCCAAGTCGATCTCTTTTTCAACGCTCCGTTTGCCAACCTTGCGGCTTATTCAAATTCCTACCCGATTTTCTTTGATACCGTCATGACGCTCTTTGTCACAGGTTTGTTTTTAGGCCTTTGGCATCGACTGACGACGATTTTCAGCACCTCGGGATTGTGGAGTCACGTGAACATGATTAATTGGCTCATTTGCCTGTGTTGCTTTTTCGGCTTGGTGTGGACTTCCGCTCAAACGAGCGTCACCTCCATGGATCCTCTCACAGCGGCTCAAGCCAAAATCAGCAAAATCCCGATGGTGAACTATATTGTGATGAATGCTCCTATGAGTATCCATTATTCAGATTCTCACGCAATATTAGGCGACACTACAAAATAGTCACCTTTTAACGGCGCCGTAAAAATCACGGCGCCTTTTTGTAACCAAGCTTTGATAATCCCTCGTCTAAAAAGCCTTTTCGCTAAAATGTCGAAAACAATAAACTTTGACCGAAAAATGAGCTTTTTCCCAAAAATACATCGTCCTGACTCTCCTCTAGGACGATTTTTATTGCTTTTATGTCAATGTTTTGTCTTGGTGGGCCTCGCCATTGTTTTTATGGCGGCCATCCGAGAACTTTACTTCTGGCTGATCGTCGTCAGGGAAGTCCCCGCAGAGATGATCCAAAGTGATGATGTTTGGAGAATGCGGTATTTAGGCTTGCGATTTGATGCCCGAAGCGGAGCCATTTTGGCCATTATTCCCCTTCTGGCTTGCCTGTTTCTTTTCTACTTTAAGGCAACCTGGAAGCTTTTAATTAAGTTTTTGACAATCTGGAGCATCTTTGCCTTTTTCGCTGTCGTTTTGCTCTCGGTCTGTAACTTCCACTACATCCAGACATTTCAAACCGCTATCGACATCTTCGTTTTCAACTTCCTACACGAAGAGCCTCAGGCCGTCATGACCACGGTGTGGCAGGATTATCCGATCATCTCAAATTCGTTGGGCGTCATCGCGGTAACCGTTTCCCTTTTCTGGTTATGGAAAAAAATCTTTGTTCGATTAAGTGCTTGCGCGCTTTGGGATACGCTCTCAACCATTAAAGCCATTGCGCTTATCGTGGTCGGTGTCATTGCTTTTGTCTTTCTTGCCCGTGGGTCTCTTACTTCACGCTATCCTTTAAGACGCAATAATGCGCAGGTCTCAGTTGTCAAACAAATCAATGAGTTGGTTTTAAACGCTCCGATGGCGCTTTACTACGCGGCGCAGGACCGTAAACATTCCATGAAATTTGAACCGGTCTCACTCAAGCGCGGGGAAAAACTCATTCAAGCCGCCCAAATCGGTTCCCTGACGCAAACAACGCCCACTAATCATCAATTAGCTCAACTCAAACCTCATGTCGCTTTCTTCATTATGGAAAGCATGGGCTTTAATATGATGAGTTATGATGAAGCGGGCAAAGTGGATTTGATGGGCGCCCTTCGTCCTCATTTCCAATCCGACTATGTCTTTGAGCGCTTCACCTCTGCCGATCTGCACACGATCCAGTCGGTCGCCCAGCTCCTATTCTTGAGTCCGGTCTCCCAGGTGAGCACCTCCTCCATCCGAAATGTCCCCCTGCCCGGCACGCCGTTTGAAGTTTATAAAAAGGCGGGCTACCGGACTGTTTTTGTCACATCCGGTACAACGGCTTGGGAAAACATGGACGAGTATCTGCCCTTGCAGCATGTCGATGAGGTCTATGACCAGACCCATTTGATGGACGCCTTCGGTCTATCCTCAACAACCGAATGGGGCGTAGCGGACCATTATGCCTTCAAGTTTGCCGAGGATCTGATAAAGAAATCCGACAAGCCGGTTTTCATGGTTGTGCTTTCCACTTCCAACCACCCGCCTTACCATGTTCCGGAGGGCTACACACCCAAACCCATCACGGTGCCGGAAGTGATTAATCGTCACTACAACCATGACGATTATGAGCAGTCACTGCTGACCATCATGCAAACTTATCAGTCCAGCGCGGATGCGTTGGGACAGACCATTTCCAATCTCAAATCCATCAAAAATCGAGCGATGGTGATTGGAGCTACGGCCGACCATCGGATGCTCGGCATGAAACCCATCGTAACCGACGGCCCCTTTAAAGATGTCGCCATCCCCTTCTACGTGTGGGCATCAGACGATGTTAAAAAGGCCGTTGAGATTCATTTCGATCAAAAACGCGTGGGATCGCACAAAGACATTTTCCCGACGCTCTACGCCTTAAGTCTTTCGGATGCCACGTACCGCACCGTGGGTGGGCGAAACCTCTTGGCCGCCGTTGACGATCCTCAAAGGGCATTCGGCTACAACATCTCTTTGTGGATAAATGAAAAAGGTGTCTACAGCCTGAAAGGACCCATCCTGTTTTACCCATGGGCTGATGACAAAACTGACTTTTTAACCGACTACACACAGATGCGTCAAGCCACTGAGGCGGAGAAAAAGCGGATCGAAGCCTACCGCCAACTCGATATGTGGCAGCTCAATGAGCGAGCCTGCGGAACAAAATAAAAGCAAAACACAGGTTGATGCCTAAACAATGCATCAACCTGTTTCTTTTTTAGCGACGGTGCTAAATTAGTAACATCAACCATTCTTCCAAGGAATTATCATGTCTGACAGTCTTCATCCTGACATTCCTGGCATTGACCAAAACGTTTTCTCTGCCCTGCAAAGCTTAAAGGAACTTCCAAAGATTCAAAAAGCTTTGAATATTGCTCTAAAGCAAACAGATCAGGCAATGACCGAACAAGTAGAAATTTGTGAAATCCCCTCACCAACTTTCCACGAAGAAAAGAGAGCCGAGGAAATCGCGCGCCGCATGAAAGCTTACGGTTTGACGGATGTCACCATTGACGCCATCGGCAACGTGGTCGGTGTACGCAAAGGCAACGGCCACGGCCCGGTGTTAGTGATCGATGCCCATATGGATACGGTCTTTCCGGAAGGCACTGATGTAACCGTTCGCCGCGAAGGCGACACATACTACGCTCCGGGGATCGGAGACAACACAAGCGGTGTTCGCGCCTTGCTGCAGTTGATCCGCTGCTTTAACGAAGCCGATATTCAAACAGAAGGCGACATCATTTTTGTAGGCACCGTGGGTGAAGAAGGCAATGGCGACATTCGCGGGGCTAAGTTTATTTGCAATGGTGACCGACACATTGACGGTTATATTGCCATCGATTCTTTTACGGCCGGTGTCGTCGTGATGGGCGGCGTGGGCTGTCATCGTTGGCGCGTCGGCATCAGTGGTCCCGGCGGTCACAGCTTCATGAACTTTGGAAAAATCCCGAGCGCCATCCATGCGATGTGCCATGCCGGCCATCTGATTGATCAGTTAACGCCTCCGAGCGAACCTTACACGACCTTCAATATCGGAACAATTAAGGGTGGCACATCGGTTAATACCATCGCTCCGAGCTGTGAAGTCGATGTTGATATCAGAAGCATTTCCAACGAAGAGCTCTTAAAACTTGAAGCTCAAATCTTTCAAGCTTTTGAAGATGGTGTAGCCGAAGAAAATAAACGCTGGGGCATTACTGATCCCGAAAAAATGCTCAAGCTTACTAAAACACAAATCGGTGATCGGCCGGCCGGAGCTCGTCCCGATGATTGCCCCGTCATCCAAAGCGCTCTTTGCGCCCAAAAACTTTTAGGGATCGAATTGACACAATTTTGTCCGTCCGCAACCGACGCCAACGCTCCGATCAGCAGGAATATTCCTTCTGCCTGTTTGGGTTCGGGCGGGTTATCCGAAAAATTCCACTCATTGGATGAATACTTTGTGGCTCAAGACATCCATCAGGGCCCTCAGTTAGTTTTATTGGCCGCTTGCGCATTAGTTGGCGCAGAAGGTCAAAAACCTCTATTGCCCATCATTAAATAACCGAAAGCGGGGACAAGTCCCCGCTTTCCGCTTTAAGCTGTTTTCTCTTATTGTTTAGAGGTCTCTGTTTTAACGTCAGGCTCTGCCTGGGCAGGCGCTTGAGCCGGTTCTTCTTTTTCTTCGACCCATTCCGGAAACCAAGCGTCCGGATCATCCACTTCTTTGCCCCAGCCCACAATAATAGCGGCTACCACCACAATGACAAAAAGAATGTTTAAGAATAAACGGATACCCTTTTTTACTTTGGTCATATCAGCCATGGTCTATTCCTCATCCTCTACATTGTCAACGGGAGGGGTTTCATCGGGAGCCAGTCCTGCGAAATAATGCGCCCAACCGCTCATAAATGCATAGTATTCTTTACGTGAAATGCTTTCACGGCCTTCCTGTGGCGCGCGCGCGTGTTCCAAGAAAGCATGTAAAAAACGCTGAAGGGCAAATTCAATCACATCCCCTTCTACCTTTGTTTCATGGCGCAACAAGTGTTCACGTAGAGGGTCTCCAGCCCAATGTACTTTGCGGTTAACGCGTTTATCACGCACCTTGCCTTGGAAAATACCCAAGAGGTCAGAATAAACATCTTGGGCTTGATCATGAATATCCGCCGCTTCGGGGTGGTAAGGTTCATTGGCTTTAATCCATTCGCTTGTCGATACCGTAATGGCTAGCTCTTCGAGAAGTTCCATCACAATATCAGGATTACTAACATCAATGAGCGGCAACTCTTTTGCCGGTTTTGTCAGCTGACCGAATAAAGCCATTTTTAAGACGTCCTCAATTAATTGTTTTCGTGCACGACACCTTCGGGCAAAGGCAAAACATTAATGCCTTCATCCAAAAGTTCCTCTGCATCTTCAAGCGTGCAACGACCGTGAATCGTACGCATAGGGGCCTTGCCCTGATGAACTGCCCGAGCTTCCTGCGCAAAGCGCTCACCCACATTTTCGCTACCCTTTAAAAGCTGACGGGCAGCGCTGTACACCTTGCTTCGAATTTCAGCCTCAAGCTCTTTTTCGGAAATTTGATTCTTCGCTTTATCTCTTGAAGCCAGCACATAGGAAGCGTTCGGAATGCGCTTAACGTTTGTCGTGTCACAATAAGGGCAAGCCACAAGATGAGCCTTGATTTGTTCGTCCAAACTCTCGACCGAATCAAACCAACCCTCAAATTGATGACCGAATTCACAAACGCAATTAAAAACTTTCACAGCTATTGAGCGCACGGTTTTAAACCGCACTATTTTAACGATTTCAAAGAAAGTCGGCGCCGTCTTAATTCAAAGAGACACACAGCGGCTGCCGCTCCCACATTAAGCGACTCGCAATCCTTTTCAATCGGGATATAAAGGCGCTGATCGGCACAGGCTAGGGCTTTTTCACTTAAACCCGGCCCTTCGGCACCCATCATCCAGACAACATTTTCCTTTTCCCAATCGGCTGTCGCAAAGAGGTCTGAGCCGCCCCGAGCATCAGCTGCCAAACACTTGGCTTCAAATGCACCAGCAAGCTCCCGGGGCTCAACATTTTCGTAAATGGTCGCGGCAAAATGAGCCCCCATGCCTGCGCGAAGCGCCTTCGGTGACCACAAAGCGGCGGTTTCACGATTGGCGGCAATGGTTTTAATTCCGGCAGCGACAGCGCTCCGAATAAGCGTGCCCACATTGCCCGGATCCTGCACACCGTCCAAATAGAGCACATCCGTTTTTTGAGCAACCGGAAGTTCACGTTCAACGATAGCCACTTCAGCCATGATTCCGGCTCCATGCTCCACGGGCGAAATCATGTCATAGAGACGGTTATCGAGCACATAGCAGGCAACACCTTTTCGGGCGTAATTCTCTACAACGTCACCTACTTCGTCACTGATGCCGCTGTTTCTTAATAAGAGAGCCACTGGGGTTATCCCTCTTTCGGCCATCGTCAAAAGAAGGTGCGCGCCTTCAGCGAGCGTCGCCTTTTCCTTTTTTATGAAACGGGCGTTTTCAACTAACTTTCGCCAACGTTTAAATTTCGGATTGGAGTCACTTTGTATCAGTCGATAGTCCATTAATGACCTCTCTGACAGGAGCAAAAGTTTTTCGGTGAATAGGCGTGGGCCCATAAGCCTTTAACGCTTTAAGGTGTTCGGCCGTACCGTAGCCCACATGATGTTCGAACCCGTATTGCGGATAAAGTTCGGCAATCTTGTCCATGTAAGCATCACGGGTTGTCTTGGCAATGATGGAAGCCGCCGAAATCCACTCTACTTTATCATCACCCTTGACAACCGCTTCAGACAGCCACTTCCATTTAGGCAACTTATTTCCATCAACCTGAACAAAATCCGGTTCAACAGGAAGCTTTTCCACTGCTGCCTTCATCGCTTCCAGGGTAGCCTGCAAAATGTTGATTTTATCAATCACCTCAGGTCCCATCGCCGCAACGGACCAAGCCAGAGCCTTTTCTTTGATTTCTTCGGCGAGCTCATCACGTTTTTTTGCAGAAAGCTTTTTGCTGTCTCGCAATCCCTTTATCGGACGATTGGGATCTAAAATCACGGCTGCCGCGACAACGGGTCCGGCCAAACAGCCGCGGCCCACTTCATCGACTCCTGCAATCCTTGAGAATTGCTCCGGGGCAAATAAATCAAGATCGGATTCAGACATGGTTTAAGAACCGCAAACTGATGCAATGGCATCACAGGCTAATTTCGGCGTATCTCGCAACAATGACTCATGCATGGCCGTAAAGCGATCCATCAGCTCACTGTCATTGCGTCTTTCATACTCATGCCACAGTGCATAAGCTAGAGTCTCAGCGCGACAGTAGTATTGAAGAATTTCGGGAACCAATCGTTCTCCGGCCAAAATATTGGGCAGACTCACAAAATCAATGATGCCTTTCTTTTGCATCAAAATACCGGTGAGACCGGGCATCGCATACCCCACCACCATAGGTCGTTTAAAGAGCGCCGCTTCCAAAGTAGCGGTGCCGGAAGCAACCAAAATAGCATCGCTTGCCTGCATCACCGTATGGCTATCAGAACGAATAATCCGAGTGGCGGCTTTGGCTTTCGGAAAATTATTCAGAAGAGCTTTGATCTGCTCTTCACGAGCCGCGTCAGCGGCCGGCACCAAGAAAATGGACCGGTTATCAAATTGAAGCACTTTTTCGCAGGCGCCAAAAAAGTGAGGACCGCACCAGGCCACTTCCGCCTGACGAGAGCCGGGCAAAACGGCAAATACCGGACCCGAGGTGTCCACACCCAGTTTTTCTCTGGCAGCATCCTTGTCCGGTTGCATCGGTATTTCCCGAGCTAAGGGGTGACCGATATAGGTCGATTCAATCCCCGCCTCATCCATCAACTTTTTCTCAAACGGAAAGATCAGCAACATGTGATCAACCGCGCGCTTAATCTGATGGATTCTTTCGGGCCGCCAAGCCCAAATAGAAGGGCAAACAAAATGAATGGTTTTTAGTCCTTCAGCCCTTAAATACTCTTCAATAGACAAGTTAAAGTCAGGCGCATCCACCCCGATAAAGGCGCGGGGAGCGAGTTGAGCGACGCGGCGCTTCATCTCACGTCTGAGCTTTAAAAGGGAGGGAAGCTTTTTTAGAACCTCAACGTAGCCTCTGACCGAAAGGACGCTACTGTGATGCCATGGCTCAAGACCGGCGGCAATCATACGATCACCCCCGATTCCCAGCATGTGTTCACCCGGGTAAAGAGATGCCACCTGAGGCAGCACCAATGAGGCAATGAAGTCGCCGGAGGTTTCTCCGGCGAGCCAAACAATGTCCTTAGCCATTAGCGCATTAAGCCTTTGGGCGAATAATGCCACGTTCGCTCGTGGCGATGAAGTCACGCATGAGCTGAAGCTCTCGTGCGACTTGCGGATTATTGCTAATTAGCACGTCGAGCACTTGAATGGCTTCAGGAATGCGAAGACCGTCACGGTAAATGGTCTTATAGGCAGCCTTAAACGCATTAAGCGCCTTCAAGTCGTAGCCTGCGCGGCGCAGCCCCACCACGTTAAGACCATGGGGTTCAGCGGGATTGCCGTTACAGATCACAAAAGGCGGAACATCCATCACCAAAATGGAACCGCCGCCCACCATGGCTCCTTCGCCAATACGGCAGAATTGGTGCACACCGGCCGATAATGGCGCGGCTTGCCACTGTGGAGTGACCGGCCAGACCAACATTGTTGGCCAAAATCGTGTCATCGCCAATGATACAGTCATGGGCAATGTGCACATTAGCCATAAAGAGGTTGCGGTTGCCGACCACGGTAATGCCGTGATCCTGAACCGTCCCTGTGGCGATCGTGACGTGTTCACGAATCACGTTGTCATCGCCGATCACCAAACGCGTATCTTCGCCTTTGTACTTTTTGTCCTGGGGCTCGCAGCCGATACTGGCATTGGGGAAAATGCGGTTGCGTTCCCCGATTTCTGTGTTTCCCGTGACATTGACATGGGAAATCAGTACCGTGCCCGCACCGATCTTCACCTTCGGTCCGACAACACAAAACGGTCCGACAACAACGTCATCGGCCAATTGGGCGGCAGGATCGACTAAAGAGAAATGATGAATTTTTGCCATGATGGCTAGCCTCTGTTGAGTTAATCGTTACCGGTCAGCGTGTTTTTGAGACCGGCGTTAGACGTCGCGCGTCAAATAAACTTTAATCCATCTTGCGGCGGGCGCACATCATCGTGGCCACACAGGCAACTTGGTCATCAACCATGGCCGTCGCTTCAAACTTACCGATACCGGCGCGGTCCTTCAAGAAATGGCAATGAATCTTTAATTGATCGCCAGGCTGAACCACCTTCTTGAAGCGGGCGTTATCAATGCCGGCAAAGAAGTAAAGCGAACCGTCATTGCGTTGCTCTTCGGTCAAACGGGCCAGGGCCAACACGGCGCAGGCTTGAGCCATGGATTCAATAATCAAAACACCGGGCATGACCGGGCATTCCGGGAAATGGCCTTGGAATTGCGGTTCATTGGCCGTGATGTTTTTGATGACAACAGCCGTCGTCAAGTCGTCCGAGACACTTTCCACACGGTCAATCAACAAAAACGGATAACGGTGCGGAAGATATTTCATAATATCTTGAATGTTGTATTTCATTTTCTTATTTTTTCCTTTTGGTTGTCTTCCAATTTTGCCAAAGCGGCTTTAAGCGCTCTCAAGCGCTTACGCATCTCCGGCAAATGTTTAATCATTACAGCAGAACGTTCAAACTCACGATTAGGCATTGCGGGGAAAAAGCCCATCATAAGTTTCGTGTCATCCGGATAAGAAATCACTGTCGTGGCGGGTCCAATGGTGGCACCACTCGGAATCTTGATATGGCCGTTGATATTGGCTGCGCCTCCGACAGTTACATGGTCTCCCAACGTGGTGGATCCGGCCATGCTGGCAGCGCCCGCCATCACACAATGTTCACCCAAGCGGCAGTTGTGCGCGATCTGAATCAGATTGTCAACTTTACTGCCCTTTCCGATCACAGTGTCATCAAGCGCGCCGCGGTCCACTGCGGTATTAGCCCCGATTTCCACATCATCTTCAATTCGAACGCTACCGATTTGCGGAATCTTCACCCACTCGCCTTCAAAGGGTGCGAAACCAAAGCCGTCACCTCCGATCACGCAACCCGATTGCAGTACACAACGGGCTCCAATCGTGCAGTGATGATCAACGGTGACATTAGGATGCAGGCGCGTATCGTCACCAATGACAGAGCCAACTCCCACCACACTGTTGGCGCCAATCCAAGCGCGCGCTCCAATCACAGCATGATCTTCAATAACAGCGCCGGCGTCCACTCGAGCCGTCGGATCAACCTTCGCAGTCACGGCAACAGAGGCGTGAGGGTGAATGCCGCTTGCAAATTGATTTTGAAGCTTTTCGACAACTTGCAGAGCAAAAGCAAACCAGGCATAAGGATTGGGCGTGATAACCATCGCTCGCGGTGTTTCTTCGCCGTAAATAGCTTCTTTATCTTCCTGACGAAGCACAATGACGCCGGCCTGGCAGTCTTTGACTTCATGAATAAATTTCGGATTGGCCAAAAATGCCACTTCGTCCGGCTTGGCATGGCTTAATGCGCCGATACTTCTGACAGCCACCCCTTCATAAGGACCGACCAATTCTTGTGACAGGCGCCCTGCGCATTGCTGGCGCACCGCTTCCACGAGGACAGCAATCGGATAAGCAGTTCTTTGTGTCATAACTTATTTCCCCAAAGCTTTAATGACCTGATCTGTGATATCCACATTCGGACCAACATAAACGGCCTCTTGGACAATCAAGTCATATTTTCCCTTGCGGGCGATGTCGCGGATAATTTCGTTGCTTCGCATCAAAATTGACTGCAATTCCTCATTTCTGCGACGGTTTAAATCTTCACGCAATTCGCGTTCACGACGCTGTAACGACCGTTCACGATCCGCCAACTTACGCTCCTCGGCCATCCGTTCGGTATTACTCATTTTAGAGGCGCGCTTTTGGTATTTTTCAACGTCAGCTTTAAGTGCTTTGGCCGACACAGATAACGACTTTTCCCGTGAAGCAAATTCCTTTTCAAGTTTTACTTGAGCTGAGTGCGCCGCGGCACTCTCACGAAGAATACGATCCGGATTCACTACTCCGATTTTCGTATCAGCCACTGCTGATTGGGCCATCATCGCCAATGAAAGAACCGAGGCAAGAGCCAATTTTTTCAGCATATTTTCATGTACTCCATGTACGCTCAAGGGAAAGGCGGTTGTTGAACCCCTTTCCCCAGAATTTTGCGAACCCTTCCGTAACGGTCAGCAGGCTAAGTTAGAAGCCAGTACCGATTTGGAATTGGAAGCGTTCGATTTCATCGCCTTCCTTGTCGTTGAGCGGCGCCGCGATACTGAACTTCAACGGGCCTAACGGCGAAATCCAGGCTACACCGACACCGACAGAGTAACGCAGATCAGACAAGGAAATCTTCATCTTTTCATCTACGACACCGCCTTGTCGATACGAGTCGCCCCAAACCCAACCTCCATCAAGGAAGGTAAACCAGCGAAGCGTGCGGTCGGCACCCGGCAAAGGCATCAACATTTCAAAAGAGAAATTAAGTGATGCATTACCACCGGCACTATCTCCCTCGCCACCGCTGGAATTATCTTTTGGACCTAAGCTAGAGTTTTCGTAACCGCGGACACTACCGATACCGCCTGCGTAGAAGTTCTTAAAGAACGGATATTCTTTACCGCCCCAGCTATCACCGTAACCAATTTCGCCGTTAAACGCCAAGGTCAAATCACGGGTTACCGGCCAGTAATGTTGCAACTGGTAGCTGGCACGGTAGTAACGAAGATCCATCACAGGAAGCGTAACTTCACCGGAAATTCTTTGATACGTACCACGAGTTGGTGCCAAAGCGTTATCGCGGCTATCACGTGACCAACCAACTGTAGCGGCAACAGCATGGGGAGATTTCCCAAATTCTCTTGTATAGTTTCTGTACCTTTCCGGTGCTCCATCCCCAGCATCAACAATAGTATTTTCCCACTTGGCGCCCAAGAACACGCGGTCGTATTCGGTAAACGGAATACCCCAGCTCACAGCCGCACCACGGGTTTCGTATTCAAGGTCATCGGCCAAATCGAGCTCGTCCATATCGACTCGACGATCGTACAAGTCAATCGAGCGCGAGATGCCTTCCGGTGTCACGTACGGCTCAGTCAAAGAAACAGCATACGTACGGGAGCTGTCAGATGTATTGACTTCTGCGCTTAACGCCTTACCGGTACCGAAAATGTTGTTTTGAGCAAAACCGGCCGACAAAATCACGCCGTCACTGGTGGAGAAACCGGCACCCAAACTGATGGAACCTGTCGGACGTTCTTTCACGACCACTTCCAAATCAACCTGGTCGCGTGTACCCGGAACCGGTTTCGGATCAACCGTTACAGAATCGAAGAAACCTAAACGGTCAATACGGTCACGGGAAAGCTTCACCTTGTCGCTATCAAACCAAGCCGCTTCATACTGACGCACTTCACGACGGATCACTTCGTCTTGCGTCTTACTGTTGCCGGAAATATTGACGTGGCGGACATAAGCACGACGACCCGGGTCAACCGTGTAGACAATCTTGGCTTCATTGTCGCCGGTTACGACCGGATTGGGGCGAGCCGAAGCAAACGCATAACCGATGCTCGAGAGCTTATCGGTAATGGCCGTAGAAGTACGATTGATGACTTCAGCGTTATAAATGGAGCCCGTTTCAACTTCAATTAATTGTTGAAGTTCATCTTGCAGCCCCAACATATCACCGGTCAACTCAACACCCGAGACGTGATACTGCTCACCTTCGGTGACGTTGATCGTGATAAAGATATCTTGCTTATTCGGAGCGATGGAAACCTGAACGCTGTCGACTTTAAAGTCGAGATAGCCGTTATTGAGGTAGTGCGAGCGAATCGATTCAATATCGGCGGCAAGCTTTTCGCGCGAATAGAGGTTGCTCTTGGTGTACCAGCTCATCCAACCCGAGGGCGTGAGCTGCATCTGTTCCTGCAACTCTTCGTCATCCATCACTCGGTTGCCGACAAAGCGGATAGATTCAATGCTGGCCGCCTCACCTTCATCAACCACAATGGACAGTCTCACGCGGTTGCGATCAAGAGGCGTCACCGTTGTCTTAACGTCCACCCCATAGTAACCGCGGGCCAAATATTGACGTCGCATTTCCTGGTCCGCGCGATCCAAAGTCGCATGGTCAAAAATTCGACCTTCGGCTAAGCCCACATCCCGCAAGCTCTGTTCAATAGCGGAATTGTCAAAAGCGCGGATACCCTGCGTGCTGATCGATGCCACAGCCGGGCGTTCCTGCACCTGCACAACCAGCACATCGCCATCGCGCTCTAGGCGCACATCGCGGAACAGACCTGATCCATACAACGCATGAATGGCCGTATTGCCCTTAGCGTCAGTGAATTCATCGCCCACTTGGAACGGCAAGTGCGACAGCACCGTGCCGGGCTCCGTACGGGCGATACCTTCAATGCGGATATCTTTAATAACAAAATCAGAGGCTGCCCCAAAAGCGACACCTGCAATCGACATGAGCGCCGTCGCCACCGAGGCGCGCAATAGGGAAGATTTCAAATGCATTTTTTATAACGATTTGCTCGGATGGCCTATTGTATCAGCCTTATAAAGTCATTGGAAAGGGCTAAAGCCCCCAATGCCAAAACAATTAAAAGTCCCACTTTCTGGCCAGCCTGCATCACCCACTCGGGCAAAGGCCGGCCTCTCAGAATTTCTACCAAATAATACAGGAGGTGCCCCCCGTCTAACAACGGTATCGGCAGTAAATTCAAAAGACCCAAACTGACCGAAATCATAGCCAAAAAGGATAAATAAACACGCCAACCCATCTGGGCGGTTTTACCCGCATAATCGGCAATAGTCACCGGGCCGGTGAGGTTTTTCGTGCTGGCCTCACCCGTGATCATCTGAACCACAGCCTTGTAAGTTGTCTTTGTAATCGAAATGGTGCGGTCAACGCCCGCCATTAAACCATCAACGGGTCCTTTGGAGAGCCAAATCAAATTGGGCTTAATCCCAACGTTCACACCGATAACCGGACGCTCGACTTGATTCCCCTTGCCATCGTCAACGGCGCGAACCTGTGGACGGACAATCACTTCACGAGCTTGACCCTCTTCATTTTGAAGCACTAAACGAATGGGCGTTTCACCTTTATCTTTGATGTAATTGACAAGCTCCTGCACAGACAAGCCGTAACGGTCGTCCGCGCTCAAAACAACGTCACCATCTTTAATTCCGGCCAGAGCCGCAGGAGAATCCTTCTGAATATTAAAAAGGACCGGATAGCCGTACCAAAGATTAATACCTAACTGAGTGAAGGGACTGGTGCTGTCTTCATCGATTTTGATGTTTCTTAAATCAAAATCAACACTAAAGCGAGTGCCTCCCCGATCCAGAACCAATGGGACATTGGATTCACCGATATGCTCCAAAATCGCCCAGTTAAAATCCTCCAAACCTTCAATTTTCTTGTCGCCGAAACTGACCACTTGGTCAAGACGCTGAATTTGAAGTTGCGCAGCTTGTGATTGTGCCACCGGCGTATCCATAACAGGGCGAATTTCGGGCTGACCGCTCCAAGCCATAATGGCATAAAAAATAATGGCCAAAAGAATATTGGCAATGGGACCGGCCGCAACAATGGCAAAACGCTTATAGACAGATTGGCGATTAAAAGCCCGGTGCGCTTCGGCAGGATCAACCACCATCCCTTCTTGGCGCTCATCCAACATCGAAACATAGCCGCCCAAGGGCAATGCAGAAATGCACCACTCGGTCCTATCTCGGCCCAAACGTTTGCTGAAAAGTTTAGGACCGAAACCAAAACTGAAAGTTAAAACTTTTACACCGCAGAGTCTCGCGACAAGATAGTGACCGAGCTCGTGGAATGTAATCAAAATGCCGAGCGCAACGGCAAAGGCTAAAAGGGCCGTTACCATTGAGCGATCACCTCACGGGTTTTGATTCTGGCTTCACGGTCTGCCGCCAAAACTTCCGGCAAAGATTTCGGAGCCGCAAGAACCATCGTATCCATCATATGACGGCAGGCCCGGGCGATATCAAGGAAACGAATTCTGCGATCTAAGAATGCCTCAACGGCAATTTCATTGGCTGCATTTAAAACAATGCTGGCCGCTCCACCCATGCGCAAAGCTTCATACGCGTATCCCAGTTGCGGAAAACGTTGGATATCGGGTGCTTCAAAAGTCACAGTGCCCAAAGTGGCAAAATCCACGCGTTTGGCAAAGCCATCGAGACGCTCCGGCCACCCTAACGAGTAAGCGATGGGGGTACGCATATCGGGTGCTCCCATTTGAGCAAGGATACAGCCGTCAGCATATTGAACCATTGAATGAATCAAACTTTGCGGATGAATCACCACATCAATGCGATCGGGTGGAAAACCAAAGAGCCAAGACGCTTCAATCACTTCCAATCCCTTATTCATCAACGTGGCACTGTCAACACTGATCTTGCGTCCCATGTTCCAAGTCGGGTGGGCAACAGCATCTTCGGGGGTCACCCCGGTTAAATCCATGCGCTTTCTAAAAGGAAGCCGTCAAAATAAGTCGAGCGTTTTCTCTGTCTCGCTCACTGGCTGAGGCCAAGCACTGAAAGATCGCATTGTGTTCACTGTCAACAGGTAAAAGTTCTGCGCCGTGCTCTTTGATGCTAGTCATCAAAAGCGCTCCACCGCACACAACGCTTTCTTTATTGGCTAAAAGTAAACGCTTTCCGGCTCGAGCAGCTGAAAAAGTCGGCGCCAAGCCCGCCGCGCCGACAATGGCTAAAACCGCAACATCGACTTCAGGCAAAGCGGCCAATCTCACCAAATCCGACTCCCCCGCCCATACTTCAATGTCGGAAAGTCCTCGGCTTTTCAGTGCGAGCGCTAATTCATCTTTTTTAGACTCATCGGCCACAAGAGCAATTCGGGGATGATGAGACACGCAAAGGCGGACCAATTCCTCTACTCGGCTATTGGCCGTCAAAGCGAAAACTTGATAGCGATCTTTATAGTGCGACAAGACATCAAGGGTCGATCCCCCGATCGACCCTGTTGCACCAAAAATGGCAATATTCTGCATAACAGTTATTTAATTCAATCTACTCAATTAGCCGATTGTTCCCGAGAGGATCAATACGGTCAAAAGAAAACCGGCCGGAAGCGTCGGCATCATGGCATCAAGACGGTCATAAAAGCCGCCGTGACCCGGCAATAAATTACTGGAATCCTTGATACCTGCTTGACGCTTAAGCGCGCTTTCAAACAAATCCCCCACAATAGAAAGGGAGACCAAAATGAAAGCCGCTACGATCCAAGCCACAACTCCCATGGACTCAACGATTACGCCGGGGATGGTATTCATCCAAGAGAAGAACCAGGCAAAGATAAGCCCTAAAATCATCACGCTCAACATGCCGCCCGCAACACCTTCCCAACTCTTTTTGGGACTGATAGCCGGAGACATGCGGTGTTTACCGAAAGCCATACCGGTAAAGTACGCCATGATGTCAGCGACCCAGACAATGGCTAAAAGTGAAATCACCATGGTGATGCCAAAAGAGGCGTACATAGCGACAAAAGCCAACCACGCCGCAGGCGGAAAAAAGACAGCGGTCACACCGACTACTACTTTATTGACGGGCAAACCGGTATTACGGGCAAAGAAAACACGGATAGAGATACCAACCCAAAGCAATGTGATGACAGCGAGGTACATCACAAAAATGCCCGAGAGGTTGGCGTAAAGCATTTGGTACTCACGGGCTGCCTGGTCAATCATCTGCAAATCGAGATAGGCCAAATAAGTGATCCCGGAAATAGATCCGCCAACAACAATCGCCACTAAGGCTGAAACAGCTGAACTTAAACCTGCTAGTTTGAGCCACTCCCACTGGGCGAGAATAAACGCGACGGCCATCACCCCGGCAAACTCAACAGGTCCCAACCAATATGAGCCGATCAAAATCAACAGTAAAACAATAGCCGTAATCACACGTTGCTTCAGCATCGTCACTCTCCGCGGCCGAGGGCTTTAATTTGTTCTCCGGTCATGCCAAACCGGCGTTCGCGGCCGGCATACCAATCAAGGGCCTCTTTGAAATCATGTTCATCAAAGTCAGGCCACAAACGCGGCGAGGCGTAGAGCTCGGCATAAGCCGCCTGCCACAAAATAAAATTACTGATGCGCTGCTCGCCACCTGTGCGGATCATCAAATCCACGGGAGGGGCCCAATCGAAAGCTAAATTGGCATCCACCAATGCCTCGGTCACCCGCTCAGGCTCTAGGGCAATGGAAGGATCGTTGCGCAAAATATTTCTGAAAGCTTGCACGATATCCCATCGACCACCGTAGTTGGCACAAACGGTCAGTGTCATGGTCTCGCCATGTGCAGTCATGGCTTCGCTTTCTTTAATGCTTTCTTGAATATCTTTGGAAAAAGCAGAAAGATCCCCTGCGACACGAAGCTTAACGCCGTTGTCCCGCATCGCCTGCGCTTCTTTTTTAAGGGCAGTGGCAAATAGCCCCATCAAAGCATTAACTTCGTCGGCAGGACGTTTCCAATTTTCGCTACTGAAAGCAAAAAGGGACAAATAGCGCACGCCGCTTTGGGCGGCAGCTTCAATGACACGGCGCACACTTCGAACGCCTCGCCGGTGACCTTCTGCGCGGGGCAGGAAACGGCGCTGTGCCCAGCGGCCGTTTCCATCCATGATAATGGCGACATGGCAAGGCGCGCTACCGCCTATATGATTAGTTTGACTCATCGCGGCGGTTGCTGATTAAACCGTCATCACTTCTTTTTCTTTTTCGGCCACGCACTTATCGATAGCAACCACAAAGTTATCCGTTAACTTTTGGATTTCTTTTTCGGCGCGGGATTCATCATCCTCAGAAATTTCCTTAGCCTTCGTCAACTTCTTGATTTGTTCGTTTGCGTCACGGCGCAAGTTACGCACTGCCACCTTGGCTTCTTCGCCCAGATGACGAACAACCTTCGTCAATTCGCGACGACGTTCTTCGGTCAGCGGAGGAAGCGGCACGCGGATGAGCATGCCGGACGTTGCCGGGTTCAAACCCAAATCAGACGAACGGATAGCCTTTTCAATCGGAGCCACCATCGTCTTTTCCCAAGGCTGAACCGTCAGCGTGCGCGCATCGGCAACGCCCACTTGAGCAACTTGATTAATCGGGGTCATCGTACCGTAATAGTCGACCATCACGTGATCGAGCAAACCGGTAGATGCACGGCCTGTACGGATCTTGATGAAATCTTCACGCAAGGTTTCCACCGTACGATTCATCTTATATTCGGTTTGTTTTTGAATTTCACTGATTGACATAAAAATCACTCCGTTGACGATTAGCGTCTCTGGTTAAGGGTTGTAGACCAAGGTGCCTTCATCTTCACCGCGGCAAACTCGGGCAATAGAGCCCTTCTTGCGGATATTGAAGACCTTGATCGGCAAATTCTGTTCGCGGCACAAAGCAAAGGCGGTGGCGTCCATCACTTTAAGATCACGCTTGATGACTTCATCGAACGTAATTGTTTTATAGAACGTTGCATCGGGCACCTTCTTCGGATCAGCCGAATAAATACCGTCCACCATCGTTGCCTTAAGCACAATGTCAGCACCGATTTCAGCACCACGCAAAGCGGCGGTTGTATCGGTGGTGAAGTAAGGATTGCCGGTACCGGCGGCAAAAATCACGATGCGGCCTTTTTCAAGGTGACGCAACGCTTTGCCACGAATGTAGGATTCAGCAATGCGCTCAATATTCAAAGCACTTTGTACTCGAGCTTCAACACCATTTTTACGCAATGCGTCTTGAAGAGCCAACGCGTTCATCAACGTGGCAAGCATCCCCATGTGGTCGCCTTGCGTACGTTCCATCCCGGTTGAACCTAAAGCCACGCCGCGGAAAATGTTACCGCCGCCCACGACGATGCCGATCTGCACCCCCATGTCATAAGCTTCTTTAATATCTTCAACCGTTGATTGAATTGTCTCACGATTGATACCGAAGGCATCCGGTCCCATTAAAGATTCACCGGAGAGCTTCAAAAGCACTCGCTTGTACTTTACAGGCGTTTGTTCCGTCATTTATAGAACTCCTGAAAATGGTTGCTCAGTCATAAGCGCACAACAAAGTGCGCTTGCGACTTTATGGCCGCAGGCGCATCGTTACCTACGCGTTAGTGCCATTTTAATGAAAAGCCTTACGCTTGGCATGAATAAACGCAAGAAAAAGGCACTCATAAAAAAAATAGTAACAAAAAAAGACTCCCGACCAATTTACCCCAATTAAGGGAAGCGGGAGTCTTTTCTTTTTGATCAAAAGTGCCCTAAATCATTAGGCCTTTTGAGCAGCGGCCATTTGTTCAGCCACTTCAGCAGCAAAGTCGGTTTGCTTCTTTTCAATGCCTTCGCCGACAACGAAGAGCACGAAGGAGGCAATGGAAGCGCCATTTTGCTTGAGCAATTCGGCAACGCTCATCTTGTCGTTCTTAACGAACGGTTGAGACAAGAGCGTGACTTCCTTCAAATACTTCTGAACCGTGCCTTCGGCGATGCGTTCGAGCATGGCTTCGGGTTTGCCGGCTTCGCGAGCCTTTT
>CAJMEC010000023.1 GCA_905212345.1 uncultured Sutterella sp.
GGTAACTTATAATTTTTACTCGTAATTTACTGTCCAAAATTTCCGTACCAGTTCATCTTAACAAAATTCTCTCCTTTGAAAATATTTGTCCTCCAATCCTTCCGTTAAAATAAGCCCGTTAGCGAACTTTTTTGTTTGTCATTATGAAGCGGCTTTTAAATATCGGATCCATCAATATCGACTACGTTTATCGTGTTCCTCATTTTTTGCGGGCAGGCGAAACACTTGAGGCCGCTCACCGAGACATTTTCATGGGAGGAAAAGGTCTTAATCAAAGCATAGCGGCAGCCAGAAGCGGCCTAGCGGTTACGCACCTCGGTGTGATAGGCCGTGACGGGCAATTTTTATCCGACTTCATGAAAGAGTCGGGAATAGACACCCATTTTCTCACGATTGATGAAACGAGCCCGAGCGGCCATACAGTCATTCAGGTCACCCCGGACGGCGAAAACGCCATCTTATATTTTGCGGGCACCAATCACGCCATTGATAAAGAGGTCATACTAAAGGCCTTTACGAGCTTAGACGAAGGAGATTTTGTCTTATTGCAAAATGAAGTCAACAACGTCGGTTTTGCTCTAGAAAATGCCAAAAAGCAAAATCTTCATACAATCTTTAATCCCGCCCCCTATTCCCCCGAGGTACTTAACTACCCGCTTCATTTAGTTGACGCGCTTATTGTCAATGAAACCGAAGCTCAAGGAATCCTGGGAACAAATAGCGACAATGAAGCGTTTTTACTGAATGAATTAAGAAAGCATTTCCCTCAGGCGCTCTTATTTTTAACCCTGGGACCCAAGGGAATGATTTGTGATTTGCCTGTTGAGGGCGGCCTTCGACTATCTTTTAATGCTTTCCGCGTAAACGCTGTTGACACAACCGGTGCGGGTGATACTTTTGTCGGTTACGCGATGAAAGCCATCATGGCGTATTTGACGCAACAGGATATCGAAAAATTTAAAGCTCTTATTGAAGAAGCTATGCTTGCCGCAGCCATTAGCGTGACGAGATGTGGAGCCGTACCGTCTATTCCGCATTTTGAAGAAGTCATTCAATTTAAAGAAATGAAGGTCTAACCATGCAGAAAAAGAAAATTATCATTGACTGTGACCCGGGTTACGATGACGCCGTAGCCATTTTGCTTGCTGCAGGCAACCCTTTAATCGACGTTCTAGCCATTACCACAGTGGCCGGCAATCAAACTCTTGAAAAAGTCACCCGCAATGCTCTTCGCATCGCCAAGTTAGCTCATTTGGATCACGTCCCGATAGCTGCGGGCGCGGCTCGCCCCCTTTTACGTGACCAAATTGTCGTTGCCGCCAACATCCATGGTGAATCAGGCTTAGATGGAACGACTTTGCCCGAAGCGGACTATCGAGTGGATTGCCGTCACGCGGCCGAGCTCATTGTCGAGACCATCATGGCCGAACCGGAAAAAAGCGTTACTTTGGTGCCGATCGGACCGCTTACCAACATTGCATTGGCCGCTCGACTTGAACCGAAAATCGTTGACCGTGTCAAAGAAGTCGTTTTGATGGGCGGAGGCTTTCATATCGGCAACGTTAAACCCATGGCGGAATTTAACATTGAAAATGATCCGGAAGCGGCCCATATTGTTTTCGAGGAAAAATGGCCGATTGTCATGGTCGGTTTGGATCTGACGTATCAAGCCTTGGCGACGGCAGCTGTGAAAAAAGAAATTGCCGGCACTGATTCGCAAGCGGCTCGTTTTCTTACTCAAGTGTTGACTCGCTTTTCCGAAAATTACAAACGCTCCAAAGGTTTTGACGAACCGCCGGTTCACGATCCCTGTGCCGTTGCCTACGTTATTGATCCGATGGTTATGCAAACACGAAAAGCCGTCGTGCACGTGGAATGCTGGGGCCGGTATTCAAACGGAATGACCGTTACTGATCTCAGAAGACCCGCTCCCGAGGATTGCCATACGTCGGTAGCCGTCAAGCTTGATCAAACTCGCTTCTGGAATCTCATCACCGATGCGGTGAAAAACCTTTAGTTTTCCTATGGATGAGCTTAAACCAACTGTTCATGCCGAAAGGCTTGAAGCCGGCGCTTTAAAGCGAGAAGCGAAATTACTCACGGCAATGGTTAAGGACTATTGCCAACGTCACCACGGAAGCGAAGTGTTATGTGACGACTGCAAACAATTTCTCGTGTATGCATTAACGCGTCTGGCTTGCTGTCCCTTTGGTCAGAAAAAACCAACTTGCTTTAAATGCACAATCCACTGCTATCGAGCCGAACAAAAAGACAGAGCTCGGGTCATTATGCGAGAAGAAGGACCGAGGATGCTATGGCGTCATCCGATTCTCACTGCCGAACACCTCATTAAAAATATGAAAAATGCCCCTGACAAGCCCCGCAATCCCAAAGCTCGGCGCGTTCGAGTAAAAGCCGACTAAGAAGGAAGGTCAAAATGCCTGTTAAAGCGAAATTTAAAAACTCAATTGAAAATCTGAAGTCCGAATTAAAAGAACGACAAGAACGACTTATTAAAGACTGGGAAAGTGCCAAACGTGATTTAAAGGCCAGACAAAAACTCTTCACTCGGGAAATCAAAACGAAGCAGGATGAATTTTTTCTGGAGTGGGACGATGTGCAGGAACGCTCAAGGGAAAAACTGGATCAGTGGCTTGATCGCTTTGAGATTGACGAACTGCAGGCAATGCTCGATCGCTACAAAGAAGAAAATGAGCCATTGGAAACGATCGGTGAAAATGATGTTTTAAGGCAACTGCCCTCGCCTCGAAAATTAGAAATGACCCTTCAGGAGGCATTAGAAAAACGCCGTTCGAGCAGAGATTTTTCCGGCGAACCCATCGCCGAAGAAATGGTCGCGGCACTGTTGTGGGCTGCAAACGGTATTAATCGAAAAAATTTCAAACGGACAACTCCGTCAGCTTTGAATTGGCAAGATGTCAGTGTCTACGTTGTGCAGGCAAACGGCATATGGAAATACCTTCCCAAGCGTCATGCCCTGCTTTTTATTGAAGGCAAAGACCAACGGGAACACTTCGGTGAAATAAAAACTTGGATGAAGTTGGCCAGCCAACATTTGGTTTTTGTTTCAGATGCGAGAAAAACGGAGACCTTTACAACAAAACTCCTTGATAAAACATTTAAAGTCGATTTTTCTCAAGGCGAGCTCAATGAAAGAGCGCGCGCGATCAATGTCGGTGTTAAGGTACAGGCGGTTTATTTAGCCGCGGTGGCCATGGGGCTGGGTTGTACCTGCCGATTATTAGTGGATGATCAAAAAGCAAGGGAACTGATGAAATTAGCTCCGGACGAAAAAATAATGGCAATTTGCTCGGTCGGAGAACATCCGGCTTCCATTTTTGATCATGTAATTTGACAAAAAGGGAATAGCTGCGTAATATTACGTCCTCACGCGCCGGTAGCTCAGTTGGATAGAGTACCTGGCTACGAACCAGGGGGTCGCGGGTTCGAATCCTACCCGGCGCACCAAATTTCGTAAGGGGGAGTTCAATAACTCCCCCTTATTTTTTGCATACAAACGGATCGCGATCCTATAATCGCCTCCACGATTTAACCTACTGATCTTAAGGATTTTTGCCATGTTGTCGCATTTGCCTGTTCCGGTTGTGACTATCGGACTTTTGCTGTGCTCCAACCTATTTATGACTTTTGCTTGGTACGGACATCTTCGTTTCCCCAAAGTCACTCTCTGGCACATTGTCATTATCAGCTGGCTCATTGCTTTTTTTGAATACTGTTTTCAAGTGCCGGCCAATCGCATAGGCTACGGCTACTTCAGTGCCGCGGAGCTTAAAACCATCCAGGAGATCATTTCGCTGACGATTTTCATGGGCTTTTCTGTTCTCTATTTGGGTGAACCGCTCAAGTGGAACTACATACTGGGCTTTGCCCTGATCGTCGCGGCGGCGTTCATCATATTCCATGAGTGGTAGCAGATTTTTTTAAATTTCATCCAAACGGCCATTAGCAAAAACACTAACGGCCGTTTCTTTTTTACTTGCCCTTGGTAATATTGCTTAGATATTTTTCAGAGCCCGCCCAACGGGCTTTTTCAACCCTCTAGACGTACACCCGAAAGGAGAACCATTCATGTGTACCACCGTTATTGTCGGTAAAGCCGTTTCAAAAACCGGCCGAGTTATTGTCGGTCACAACGAGGATGCGGGCGGCCGCGTTTTCCATCAGCAGTTCTATGTGCCAGGCGGCAAGCACGCCGATAGTGATTTGCTCGTCGCAGAACCTGGCCGTGCCAAAGTTCCCCAAGCAGCAGAAACGCTTGCCACCTATTGGTCCAATATGTTGCAAATTGACGGTTCTTCCTTTGACCAAGGGTATGCGAACGAAGCCGGTTTAGTTATCTGCTCCAACGGCGGTGGTTCTTCCTTTGATGGCGATGATCCCGATGAAGCCGCCCTCGGTTTGAAAGACGGTGGCGTCGGTTTCCTGCTTCGCCGCATTATGGCAGAACGCGCCAAAACTGCCCGTGAAGCCATGGAAATTGCCGCCAAACTTCTGGATGAATACGGCTATTTCGGCTCTGCCCGAAACTATACCGTTGCCGATAAAAATGAAGCCTGGTGCTTAAACGTTGTCAAGGGCCACCATTACGTTGCCAAGCGCATTCCCGATGACAAGGTTATGTTGATTTCCAATATGCTTGCCATCCGCCACGTTGACATCAATGACCATGAAAACGTCATCGCTCCGGCCGACTTGATTGAATATGCCATTAAAAAAGGCCGCTATACCCCGAAGGTGCCTGGTGACTACAGTGACTTTGACTTCGCCATGGCTTATCAAAGCGATGAAAACCGCCACGCGCCGACAAAATCCGTCCGCATGCGCCTGGGCTGGTGGGCTATTACCGGAAATTACTACGGTGATGAATTGCATTACCCGGAATTGCTTTCTCCGGCTCACGCCATGGGTGTCGAAGATGTTCGCGATGTCCTGGGGCTCACCTGCTATGAATCCTACGCGATGCGAGGAGACGGCAAAGAAGACGCGTTCCACGTTTCCGCCCGTGACATTTCCCGTTCTCAAACACGTGAATCATGGGTTATGGATTTAGCCGAAGATCCGCTTTACAACACAATGTGGCGCTGCTCGAGCTATCAGGATACCGGCGTTTATATTCCCTGGTTCCCAATGTCGGGCATTATCCCTGAAGGCTATCAGTGGATGAGCATTGAACAGGCGAGAAAGAATCACTTCCATCTTGAACCCCATTATTTGGACTACGATCTGGATAAGAGTTTCTTTATCTACGCCACGGTCGGTGAATTGACGAACTTTAACCGTGGTCTTTTGCCCGGCATCGTACGTGCTAAGAAGCAGTTCACAGAAAAACTTCAAAGTGATTATGAAGCCGCAGTGGCTCATGCAAAAACGCTTTCCCGTGAACAAGCCAAACAATATCTTGGGGAATTTACAGCCAAAGAATGCGCTCAAGCTGATGAAAAATGGGAAACCATGCTCAAGCAAATAAGCCTTCACACAATCAGTGTTGAAGCTGAAGCGGTAAGCATCAGCCAAGAGCATGAAGTGGAAGTTGTCCTTTATGGTAGCGCCGATTTCGACGTGACGGGTCTGGATATGGAAACGGTCTATTGGAGTCTGGGCTTTACAGGAAAGAAAGAATCTGTCAATGCGCCGGCGCGTCCGATCAAACACCGCTTCGAAGATGTTGACGGTGATGGCTTTACCGATTGCGTTCTGACTTTTAACGCCCATGAGGTCGCACAGTTTGCCATCGCCGGCACAGTAACCGATACGTACCTCCGTGGTCTTTGTAACTGCATCCGCTTTGTGGCAATGGATACGGTCAAGTTTGTCGACTAAAACTTAAACGTTCACTTTACTTTTTCGGGCCGCACGCGGCCCGATTTTTTTAGGCGTGGATAAAGCCAAACAAATACGCTTAGAGGCCCTTCCTGAAAAAAAGAACCGC
The DNA here is from genome assembly GCA_905212345.1 of uncultured Sutterella sp. Lineage (GTDB taxonomy): Bacteria > Pseudomonadota > Gammaproteobacteria > Burkholderiales > Burkholderiaceae_F > Aphodousia. The sequence goes on from CAJMEC010000023.1 coordinate 5,972, forward strand.
CCGCTCTTTTGTTGAAAAAGTCAGCGGGCGGATGTATTGAAGCGCAAGACATTAATCTTGCGCGGCTTGATGTTTTAACTGATAAAGTACAGGAACACCAAGACAGCCGCATTCACAGGAAGCGAGCGTTTAATCACTTCCAAGGGCGAAACATTGGCGATACCGGCAATAATGATGACACCGGCGGCGATCGGCGAAGACACACGGCCTAAAGTTGCCGAAACGATTGCCAAGTAACCCAAGTCAGGAATTGTCATGCCGAATTCCGGAGCGTGAGGCGTTACGGCTTCATTGAAAGCGAAGCCGGCGGCGTCACCGGAACCCGTCATAATACCCAAAGCCATCGGACCGATAGCGGCACCGAGTTTGGCCACTTCGGAAGAATTCTTCAGGTATTCCACAAACACATCAATCACACCACAGCTACGCAAACCGGCGGCAAATACACCGGCCGCAATAATCAAACCGATGATGCTGCCGTAGCCATGTCCCATACCGTCGAAGAACTTCTTAATCAATTCCGTGGGATTGGAGCGCGTCACGATCATGGTGTAAATGAAACCGAAGAGCATGGCGGTTGCAACGCTCATCTTCACATTCGGGAACCAGAAAGCGATAACGAACAAGAGAACGACCGGAAGAAGCGGAGCAAAGGCCCAAAGAACATTAGGATGCTCGGGCAATTCAACATTGCTCTTGTGCACGCCTTCGTTTTCAAAACCACCCTTCTTGAAGTCACCAAAAATGAAACAGGCAACCGTCAGGAAAACAATACAAACGATGGAAATCAAAAGCGTACGGAAACCCGTATAGGTAATGAAATCCATCACAGGCCATTCAGCGAGCTTGGCCACGAAACCGTTATGGGAAGAACCCGGAGACCAGAAGGACGGCAGGGTTGAGGCAATCACGGTGGCGGCAGCCATTGCAGGACGGAAACCGGCGCGAATCATCAACGCCACGATGGTCGGGCCGATGGCGGCGCACATACCGGAAAGAGAGGAGATCGCAAGAGAAGTAATACCCGTAACGATCATGCAGCAGGGCAAAAGCAAAATGCCCAATTTATTTAAGGGCTTCGTTAAAAGAGAGACCAAATGCAAGTCACATTTGGTCAAGTTCATCGTCGCGGCAAAACCCATCGACGAGCAGATCACGATGATCAGCGAGTTGTTGGTCATCGATTTGTCAAATTGCTCAAACGCGGCCATCGGATCCAAAGAAAGGATGGTCATGATCAAGCCTGATGTCAAAAGCACCAAGCGTGTTTCATAACGCTTGATCAGCGCCCAGACCGTGCCTACTACCACGATCAAGGCCGCCCACATAGTCCAAGTCATGTTGTTCTCCAGAATAAGGGGAAAAAGAGTTTGATTGTCACCAATGAGCTTAAATAGCCTTTGGTGACAAAAATATTGGGCGATTATAGGTAAAACTATCTAGTCTGAAAAATAGGTTAAAACCCCTAGATTGCACTAAATTTCAATCCAACTTGAGATTAGGCAAAATGCCTTAGTTTTTAATTTAAGGCAAAAACATTATCCCGATAAAATCATCGACGATTTTGAGCGCGGTTTATTGGTGACGCTCTATTTTTTGAGGTGAACATCCCATGTTGAAACATAACTATTACGGCAACTACACGGCTGAAAGTTTTGCCCAACTGCCCTTGGTTTTGCAACGCTTTTTGTCCTATACGCAATACAACACCACATCTGACCCTAACAGCACGACAGCCCCTTCGACCCAAGCTCAGATGGCTTACGCCCAACTTCTGAAGGCCGAGTTTGAAAGCGTCGGTGTTAAAGATGTGAAAATCACCGATAAGGGTATTGTGATGGCTTATCTGCCTGCAACTGAAGGCCTTGAAACGCTGCCCGCCATGGGTCTCATTGCCCACATGGACACTTCACCTGAAGCCTCGGGCGAGCCCGCCCAATGGCAAGTGCTTGACTATCAAGGCGGCGACATCGTTTTAAATAAGGACAAAAACATCGTTTTGAGCCTTGAGCGCTTCCCCGGTGTGGCCAAATATGCCGGAGAACAGCTTGTTGTCACTGACGGCACCACGCTTTTGGGAGCCGATGACAAAGCCGGCATTGCCATTATCGTTGAAACGGCCCGCTATTTTGTTGAACACCCCGAAATCCCCCATGCCAAACTCTGTTTTGCCGTCACCCCTGATGAAGAAGTCGGTCGCGGCACAGAAAATTTTGACATTGAAGAATTCGGCGCTCAATATGCCTACACCTTTGACGGTGATGAATTGGGCGGTTTTGAAACCGAAACATTTAACGCCGCTATGGTGAAGGTTCACTTTGAGGGCTTGAATGTGCATCCGGGTTCGGCCAAAAACAAGATGGTCAATGCCATTCGCATGGCCATGGATTTCATCGCTCGTTTGCCGGCTGAGTCTGCTCCTGAAAAAACCGAAGGTCATGAAGGCTTTTTCCATCCGATGGGCATTTCCGGCGCTGTTCGCGGCGTGGATCTCAAGATGCTCATTCGCGATCACAGCAACTGCCGTTTTGAAGACCGTATGAACTACGTCCGCAAGATGGTTGAAGAAATGAATAGGGTCTGGGGAGATCGTGTTAGCGCCGATATCAAGGTTCAATACCATAACTTGAAAAACTATCTTGATAAACACCCGGCAGTATGCAATCTTGCCCGTGAAGCCTATCGTCGCATTGGCGTTGAAATCCACGAAAAACCTGTGCGCGGCGGCACTGACGGCGCCCGTCTTTCTGCCAAGGGCTTGCCCACGCCGAACCTCTTTACCGGCGGCATGAACTATCACGGTGTCTATGAATGTCTCTCCGTAACGGGCATTCAAAGAGCCTTGGACCTCGGCATCATGCTCGGCAAGATGTCCGCAGAAGTCAAAACGCTTGACTAGCTTTAGTTAAACTTGACTGCCAGCCGTCTGAAGTCATACTTTTCAGACGGCTTTTTCGTCTCTTTTTTCTGGTTAAAATGTCGACATCCGTTTGTACTTTTACGCTATGTCACTTTTTTCCTGCCCTACCATCGAGACTCAAACTGATCGGATTGAATTGTCCGATCCTTGTTTTATTTCGGATTTACATCTGAACGCTGAATCTCAAGCTCAAGCTGAATTTTTTATCCGCTTTTTACACGAAGTGGGAGAAAAGCACAGCGAATTAATAATACTAGGGGACTTTTTCGACTATTGGGTGGGTGACGATGCCTGGGAAAGCGCTTCGCGCATTCTTGAGCCGCTGCAAAAGTGGGGACAGCGTCACAAGCTCTTTATCATGCACGGCAACCGTGACTTCATGATGGGGAAAAAACTTGCGAGCCGGTTGGGAGCTACTCTTTTGCGCGATCCGTGCGTTGCGCGGATTAACACCCAAAATGTTTTACTCTCTCATGGCGACCTTTGGTGCATTAATGATCACGATTATCAAAAAGTGCGTCAAAAAGTCAGAAGCTTTTGGTGGCAATGGCTTGTTTTAAGACTGCCATTGTCAAAACGGCTCAAGATCGCCCACGATGCCCGGACGCGTTCTAAGGAGAGCAAAGTAAAGAAGGAAGCTTTGTTGATGGACGTTGACGCACCAACCGTCGCCGCCGCTGCACTACAAAAGCAATGCTCGTTTGTCATCCACGGTCATACTCATCAACCCGGAGAATATGCGCTTAGCGAAGAGCTGAAACGTTTTGTGCTGCCGGACTGGCGATTTTGCGCAGCCAACTGTTTTAAAGGCGGTTACTTGACCTTTATAAACGCAACGCCTGTTTTACAAACCTTTCAGTAAGTTACAAGAAAGGCTCCCGACCGTGCGAGCTTTCTCTAAAATGGATAGTGAGACAGATATTGAACCGGGGTGCAAAGTGATCAAAAAAGTTCTGAAATTAGCGCTCATTACCGCTGCGTTTGTCGCTGTTACCGGTTGCGCTTCACCCACAGTGAAAACCAATGTAGCGATTTCGTCGAAACTGTCCATGACGCCCGATCTCAATCCTGGGCTCCATGCCATGCCTGATTGGGGTGACAAGATTGCCATTGTTCCGGCTTCAAAATCAAAGCAAAATGACGCCACCTACCGGTCTATCGCCTCGAGCATGCAGAATGTTTTGGCAGCAGCTCATCTTGAAACGGTTAAGGCCGGAAGCGGCGAAAAGTACCGCATGAGCATTGACTGGTCGGTCAAACCTTCCCGTATTATCCAACGCTCCGAAAGCGTTCCTGTCACCTACTTGGGCGGTGGCTTTGGTTGGGGCTGGGGACACCATAGACACTGGCATGGCCCCTACGCAGGATTTGGCCCGCAAGTGGCTTTTGCAACCAGGGTCTACAACCAACAGCTTTATATGCGTGAATTGGATGTCAAACTGCTTGAAATGAAGGGCTCGCGAGCGACGACTGTCTTTACGGCGATCGTTAAAAACGAGGCTACCTGCAACCGCATTGACGACATTTTGCCCTACATGGTGAAATCGGCCATTGATAACCTTTATGCGCAAGACGGCACTGTTAAAGTGGTTGAGTTGCCTGAAGTCTCTGAAGTATGTCGTTAGTTATTGAAAAGGACGCCCCTTGGGCGCTCGTTACCGGGGCAACGGGCGGCTTGGGATTGCAGTTTTGTGAGTTGCTTGCCGCCCGGGGTTATCGTCTTGTCATCACAGCCCGCGATACTGCCCGACTGGCGGAAATGCGCGAACTGATTCCACAGGCCCAACTTGCCCTGGCCGGCGATCTGACCGATCCCGTGTGTCTGAAAAACTTACTCAATCATCTCAAACGAGAAAATATTGAACCTGAAGTCCTGATCAATAACGCAGGATTCGGTCTGTATGGTGAAACGCTTGAGCAAAATAGCGCTGAAAACATCAATCTGGTTGACTTAAACGTTCGAGCTCTCACCACTCTGACGTTGGCATTGGCGCCAAGCATGAGGGCAAAGCGCAAAGGCTATATCCTCAACGTCGCGTCAATTGCGGCTTTCATGCCCTGCCCTTATTTGTCGGTGTACGGAGCCAGCAAAGCCTATGTATTGAGTTTTTCTGAAGCCTTGCATGAAGAGCTCAAAACCGAAGGCGTACACGTTACGGCGCTTTGCCCGGGCCCGGTTAAAACTAATTTTTGGAACCGGGCCGGTGTCAGCGAGTGTGATCGTTTCGAATTTGCTATCACCGATGCTCGTTCTGTGGCAGAGCGCGGATTGAGCGCTCTTTTCAAAAATAAAGCTCTAGCCACTTACGGAATATTAAATAAAGTCCTGACGGTTTCGGCGCAGCTCGCCCCCAAAGGTCTTACGCGGTTGATCGCAAAAGAAGTGCTGAGATTGGCTGTGAAAAAATAATCACCATAGCCCTTGCAACTTTATGGGAAACCGTGCATAATTTCACCCTACGCGCCGGTAGCTCAGTTGGATAGAGTACCTGGCTACGAACCAGGGGGTCGCGGGTTCGAATCCTACCCGGCGCACCAAGTTTTCTGCAGGGAACCTTCGGGTTCCTTTTTTGTTGCCTTTTTTTCCTTCCTCCTAGTCTATTTTCTATGGCATTCATAGAATGTTGATTTATTGTCAAGAAAAAAATATCTAAACCCTTTACTATTGTTTCAGGAACAAAAAGTCCTCTTTACATTAAGGAGAAAGAAATGGATTTAAAAGGCACCAAGACCGAAAAGAATTTGATGGAAGCTTTTGCCGGTGAATCTCAAGCCCGCAATAAGTACACGTACTACGCAAGCCAAGCCAAGAAAGACGGCTATGTTCAAATCGCTCAGATTTTTGAAGAAACCGCTAAGAACGAACAAGAACACGCCAAGCTTTGGTTCAAGCTCTTGCACGGTGGTGCAGTCCCCACAACTGAAGTAAACCTTCAAGATGCCGCTAACGGTGAAAATTTCGAATGGACCGATATGTATGACCGTATGGCCCGCGAAGCTCGTGAAGAAGGTTTCGAAGAAATCGCCTTCTTGTTTGAAGGGGTCGGTGCCATCGAAAAAGAACATGAAGCTCGCTATTTGAAGCTTCTTGAACGTGTGAAGGGTGGTATGGTCTTCTCGTCTGAGGGCGATACGATGTGGCAATGCTCTAACTGCGGTCACATTGTGATCGGCAAGCAAGCACCTGAAGTTTGCCCGGTCTGCGCTCACGCTAAAGCTTACTTCCAACGTAAGGCTGAAAACTATTAATCTCTGGCTTTTAGCCCAATGAGAAAACCCGCTGTTTATGGTTTTGTGCCAACAGCGGGTTTATCTTTAAAAGGATAAAGTTCTATTACTTTTGAGCGCAGCAGCATGTCGGCACTGACGCATCAAAGCCGATGTCTTCAATGGCTTCCTTAACCTTTTCAATCTCCACACCCATTTCTTCCCAAGTGACTTCTCCTTTTTCAAGACTCACTTGAACGCCTTTGGCGCCGGGCAGGGCACTGACCGCTTCTGTGACGGCTTTTACACAGTTTTGGCAATGCATCCCATCAACCTTTAACTTGTTCATTATTTGACTCCTTAAGAAGTGTTACCATAATGAGAGATGTTCTCATTATAGGGTCTATTAATATCTTGCACCCTATAGTAGCTATAGGGTATAGAGTGTGACCATCTGATTTGGAGAAATTATGTCTAAGATCAAATTTGAATTGGCGATAACGGGTATGCACTGTGCTGCCTGCTCGTCAAGAATCGAACGGGTGGTCTCAAAAATGGCAGAAGTGGACTCGGTGAGTGTCAGTTTGCCGACTAATCGCGCGCAAGTCGTTTTAAAGGATGGTATCGGTAAAACTGAAGGGGTAAAGGCCGTTATTGCCAGAATTGAAAAAATTAATTTTGGGGCCAAGCTCACTGAAGGGGAGGACTTGGTTCAAGAATGGCAAAAAGAAAATGAGCTATCTGCTCAGAGTCTGCGTAATCAGTTCAAATCGCTTCCCCCGATGATTATCTTGGCACTTTTGCTCTTGTATGTCTCGATGGGCCATATGATCGGTTTACCTTTGCCGACTTTTTTGACCCCTGAAGTTTCTCCCATTGCACTTGCCCTTATTCAGCTCCTATTGGTTATGCCCATTATGTATTTGGGCAAGCATTTCTATAAGGATGGTTTCAGTAATCTCATCCAAGGTGCCCCCAATATGGATAGCTTAGTCGCGGTGGGCACCGGTGCCGCTTTTGCTTACTCATTGTTTTCTTTCGTCATGATTTTGGTCGGAGACTCAAGCTATGCGATGAACCTTTATTTTGAATCGTGCGGTGTGCTCATTGCCATGATTTCAATCGGTCAATACATGGAGGCCAAGTCAAAGCGCAAAGCGGGTGACGCGATCGGTTCTTTGATGAAGCTTGTTCCTCAGACAGCAAGAAAGTACGAAAACGGTGGTTCAACAGTCATCAAACTCTCTGAACTTGAAATTGGTGACAAAGTATTGGTTCAGCCCGGAGAAAGAATTCCGGTTGATGGCGTTGTCATTGAAGGCACAAGTGAGGTTGATCAATCACTCCTCACAGGAGAATCTATCCCTGTAGCGGTGAAAGAGAAGTCTGAAGTCATTGCGGGCAGTCTTAATGGAACGCATCCACTTGTAATCGAAATCACCCATTTGGGTAACGATACGACGTTGGCCCAAATTATTCGATTAGTTAAAAGCGCGCAAAGTTCAAAAGCGCCTGTTGCTGCTTTGGCCGATCGGGTCAGTTTTTATTTTGTCCCCACAGTTATGGTTTTATCTGTGTTGACTTTTTGCGCTTGGGCAATTTTTTCTGATGAACCGATCTCGCTTGCGGTCAAAGCCATGATATCGGTATTGGTGATTGCCTGTCCGTGTGCCATGGGTCTGGCAACTCCGACATCCATTATGGTTGCCACAGCCAGAGGCGCTCAATTAGGTGTGCTAATTAAAAATGCTGTCGCATTAGAGTTGGCCGGAAAAGTCGACGTCATTGCTTTCGATAAAACGGGAACACTCACCTTAGGGCAACCGAAGGTCGTGGATACGATTACGTTTGATGGGTACGAGAAAGAACAGGTTTTAGCGTTGGCAGCCAATTTAGAAGCCAGATCTGAACATCCTATTGCCAAGGCCATCATGGCTGCCAATCATTCGGACATCACGGCGATTCAGCCTGTGGTCCTGCCGGGTTTAGGCTTGACAGGAAATATTAATGGGAAAAACGTTGCGTTGGGTAATGCTAGTTTGATGCTTCAGCTATCCGTTGATATCACGGTGGCAAAAGAGGCGTTGGCACGCATGAGCTCGCTTGCGAGAACACCGCTGCTTTTGTCCGTTGATGGAAAACTTGCTGCTGTAATCGGTGTGGCTGACACCGTGAGACCAGAATCAAACAAAGTTCTTAAGGCTTTGAGACAGTTAGGTGTTCGGACATTGATGATAAGCGGCGACAATAAAAGGACTGCTCGCAAAATCGCCGATGAATTGGGAATTGATGAGGTCTATGGTGAGGCTCTTCCTCAGGATAAAGCGAGGATTATCCGTGAATTACAGGATAAGGGGCTTAAAGTGGCGATGGTCGGAGACGGTTTAAATGATGCCCCTGCATTGGCTCAAGCTGATGTCGGTTTTGCTGTAGCCGATGGAGTCGATGTAAGTGCTCAGGCGGGTGATGTCATTTTGATGCGCCATGGATTGCAATCGGTGCTGACAGCTTTGCGCCTATCAAAGGCGGCTTTGAGAAATATTTATCAGAATTTAGGCTGGGCCTTTGGGTACAACATCCTTGGAATCCCGGTGGCGATGGGGGTACTTCACGCATTGTGGGGTGGCCCGATGCTCTCGCCGATGATTGGCGGTACAGCAATGGCACTTTCTTCAACTTCAGTCGTTTTAAATGCCCTGAGGTTGCGTTTTTTCCGCTAGTCAGTGCAGCAAAGGCTCAATGAATCGGTAGATAAAATAACAAATAACACCGATAGCTAAGGCCCTGAGCAAAAGCATCATCATGGCCAGCATTCGGCCGATGCCTTCTGCAAAAGACATCGGCTCTTTTGTTTCGGGTTCTTTTTTATCGTTCTTTTCGGTCATGAGTGTTTAATTGAAGGACTGCGGGTAGCGTGCCAACAAATAAGTGAACCTGTCACGACCAATGCTACACCTTGCCAGAAAGCTGATGTCAATTCGGCACCAATCCAAACGGAAGCGAAAAGACAAGATAAAACCGGCGTGAAATACGATGCGATGGCTAAAACAGTGATGTTGCCGTAACTCATCCCATGAGTCCAAGAGGCATAGGCAACTCCCATCGCTAATCCTCCCAAAATGACGCTTAAGACACCGAACCCGGTGATGACCGGACTGCCGCCAACGCCCATCGCCCAGAATGCACCGAAGATAATAATGTCAAAAATAAAAATCACGGTACTCATGTTTTCTCCCTTTGACCAGGCGCGAGTCATGGAAGAAAAGCCGGCCCATGTTACGGCAGCCATTAGGGCGAGAAAATAGCTGATAGGGTTGATTTTGATGTGTTCAATGAAGGCGTCAACGGCGATATGACCGTTGCCCAAAATCCAGTAAATGCCGCAAAAGCTCAAAAGTGTCCCCGGTGCAATCCACCAACGGGCTTTTTGCCCGTTAAAAAGGATGGCAAACACGATGGTGAGCGTTGGCCAAAGGTAATTGACCATGCCAACTTCCATCGTTTGGGTGCCGCCGTTGGAAAAATAAAGCGATAAGCAAAAAGTGATGCTTGAGAGGTTGGCAGTTGCTAAGCCAATTGTTTTGTATTGCCAAGGAATACGGTCAAATTTTGGGAAACCGATGAGAAAGAATAGGGCCGTGGCGGCCACAATATATAACAGGCACTGACCTTGAGCAATGCCGAAATTTTCTGCGATGGTTCTTACAAGTGATACGCTTGCTCCCCACATGAATGGGGCAATAAGGCCGATGAGGGTCGCGCCGGTAACGGATTTAGGGCTGATCATTTTAACCTCAGTTTTACATTCAGCTCTTTTGTGCAAATGCTAAAGTGAGGGCATCTTATACTTTGCTAAGAAGGGATTCAAGCGAAAAAAGAAGAGAAGGAAGCAGTAGATAGCAAAAATCCCAAACTACCAAAGTCTGGGATCAGTACAACTGGCGGAAGGGGTGGGATTCGAACCCACGAACGCTTGCGCGTCGGCAGTTTTCAAGACTGCTGCATTCAACCACTCTGCCACCCTTCCAAGAGGTGAGAGCGCTATTGTATAGAAAATTGCGTTTTGAAACAAGAGAAATCCCCTTTCAGATGCACCCTTAGATCTAAACAACTCCCCTCTGAAGAGGGAAGGTTTCTTTTGACCAAGTGCAAGCTCTTTTACCCGCTCCCATTGAGAGTCTCTTCTCGATGGGGCTACAGATAACTATCACTTGTACCACAAAAGATTTCGAGACGAACCTTCTCCGGCGTCACAGCTTTTGGCTCTGACGCAAATGTAGGATTACTCTCCCCATTACTCGATGGTTTCAATATCACATATCCCGCGTCTCTCAGGAGCTGTTTCGCACCTTCCAGAGTTTTAATCACCTCTGTCGGAATATGTTTTTCTTCTTCCAGGTCTGCGCATTGCAGCAGCAATGCGCTCATCACATCACGTTGTATCCACTCCGAGCTCTCACCCAAACTGTGCCAACGTTCATTGAGCGACTTCTTCCGATATTGATCCGTATACGGATCATATTGGCTGAGTTTTAATTTATAGGGTTTTACTTCAGTTACCTTTAAACCGGCGCTTTCAGCCTTGCTCTTCAGTCTTTCAATAAAACCCGAGATGCCGCTTTTACCTAAACTTTTCCCAAAATGACCTCTCTGAAATGCTTTCCATTGGTTCTTTTCAACACGAATGTCTCCGGCCACGGACAACAATAAATTGATGAGCTCTCCATGTTCACATTGACGAGTCGCCGCCACTTTTCGATGGCATTCTTGTAAACGTTGGATGCGTTTTTCACAACCTTTCGTTTTCTTTAGTACGCAGTCTTTTTTTAATGTTCCGTCGCTTTCATAACAGTCCGGATTACTCTTTCTCAGACTCCTGTCCATTGAACGCTGTATGCGACGTATTTTTTTTTCATCTATTTGTGCGTTCGGGGACACTTTGATTTTCCCGGCCCAAACATTGCTAAAAACTGCAATTGTTTGGGGTCCGGGATCAATTGATAGGCGTTCATTAGTTGACGCATAGATATGCTTAATTGGCGCCTGCCCCTCTAAAACAACCTGCAAATAAAAGCGATTCTTACCTTTGATTGTTTTGCGAACTAAACGGCAATATTTAACCTTTTTGAATCCGCTGCGACCTTCACTACGCAACGCTCTTTGAAGATAGTCATCCTGAGGATCAATAAAGACACGATAGTCATGTTTGCACCAACTTAAAACAGATTTTTCAATATTAAATTTCAAACCTGTTTTATTACTCTTGCCTTCAATGCTTCTTAATCCGCGACTGAGAGATTTGAAACGCGGACGGCCTCCTAGACCTAACTTATAACGGTTAACTGCCTGAAAAACTCGCGTGGCGATTTTCTGTGTTTCGTTGATCCCCAGCTCTGCTTTGCGTCCGCTTGACTGGCGATGATTGGCAATCACAGCATGCAAATCATATTCGCTCAGTTGGTATTTCCTGTCCAGTTTTCTGAATAGTTCAGACCTTTCTTTACCTTTAGGCATTAGGCAAGCTCTTTTCCATTCGCTATCTTGACGAAGTTGTTGCAACTTGCCCAAGGCAGTGCCCAGGGTAGCATTATGAAGTTGGCGAGCGAATTCAAGCTTTCTGAGAATCGTTCGAGACTCAGAATCACTTACACGAATGGGAAGCTCAATGATAAAGGTTGGGCTAGGCATGGGACTGAATTTTACTTCAACGACCTAGGTCGTTGCACGAATTCCTCCCCTTGTTAAAACAAGGGGCTTCCTTCGTGATTATTCTGTGAAAATCATTAATATTGTCCTGTTATTTAAATGGAGAGAAAAATGGTCAACGAAATCACTCATGATCAAGTTCAAGAAATCATCCAATCTCACGATTTGTGTATTGTGAATTTCGGAGCTCCCTGGTGCATTGATTGCCGACGTGCAGCACCTTTTTATAAAAAATTCTCTGAGGAATTCACTGATGTCTATTTCACTCATGTTGATGTCGGTGATCGTGATGGAGAACTGCGAGAACAGCTACGCGGCCAATACGGTGTCGGTCATATTCCGACAATGATCTTCTACAAAAACGGAACAGAAGTGGACCGTATTGTAGAAGTTCAGACGCCGAGTGAATTGAAGAAATTTATTGAACGTTGCAAAGCTTAAAAATTTTTTAGTGTCGGGGCTTGAAATTTACAGAAGTCACAGTATAATCTCGGGCTTACGACACATCACCACGGAAGGGTGGCAGAGTGGTTGAATGTACCGCCCTGGAAAGGCGGCGTACGGTTATCCGTACCGAGGGTTCGAATCCCTCCCCTTCCGCCAAGATTCTAATCCCAGATAGTCTGAAGATGTCTGGGATTTCTTTATTTTCAAGGCATTTGCTTAAAGATTCGAGTCCAAAGAATTCTTAACTTGTCTTATAAAATCCAATAGCCTATGATAGACATAATGATGGACAAAATATTTTTCGTTCATCTCTGTTGATTTTATGATGGACAGTTGACATGCCTGTTATCGCAAAAACTCTAACAGATCGAGAAGTTAGAAACCTAAAAAAAGACGGTTTTTACAATGTTGGCGGTGTAGTGGGGTTGTATCTTCGTATCGTTCAACCCAATAAATATTGGGTTTTGCGGTATAAGTTACCTGAAAGTAAACGCCGGGATTTTCAATTCGCTAAATATTCAGATCTGTCCTTAAAAGACGCTCGAAGCAAAGCTCAATCGTACAGGAATTTAGTTAATCAAAATATCGATCCTCTTGACTGGCAGCACAACAAAGTTCAAGAAATTTGCTTGGAAGAAAGAACTGCGAAAATTGCCACGAAGACCTTTAGAGTGGTAGCGGAGGAATATGTTCAACATCTGGTTGACATCGGTCAATACGAAGAAAATTCCCGTGAGCTTAAGTTGCTTAAAGGTCGGTTAAAAAAGCATATTTATCCAGTTATTGGGAACCAGCTATTTGAAGAAATTAGTCACCAACAAGTTGGAGAAGTATTGCTTCCATTAACGAATACACAACCGGCTTTATGCAAAAAAGTTCGACAAATTATTGGGCAGATTTATAAGTGGGCTATAGCATTGGGGCTCACCAAGCACGAAGCTCCCACAGATTACAAAGTTTTAAAGCACCTATTGCCCAGAGCCACAATTAGTGTCAAACATAACCATCCAATGCTCCCGGTGAAGCAAATTCCCGAGTTTATGGCTGATCTGCATTCTCGTCCAAGCACTTCTGCTCGCTGTTTAGAATTTGCCATCCTAACGGCTGTTCGATCATATAACGCTCGTAGTGCAGAATGGACAGAATTCGACTTTGAGAAGAATCTTTGGATAATCCCTGCTCAGAAGATGAAGAAAGGTGATTTAAACGGTAAACATACTGTTCCCCTTTCTAAGCAAGCTAGAGAGCTTCTAATGGCGATTAAAGACGAAACTGAACAATTATCACGCTATGTTTTTGCTTCGCCTGTTGGTCACTCCATTCTTTCAGACGCTTCCTTAAAAACAGTGATTGTTCGAATGCACAATGAGCGTTTGGCTCAAGGATTAAATGGTTATGTGGATCCAAACGAAAAAACAAACAAAGGAGTGCCTCGCATTGCGACTCCACATGGGACAGCAAGAGCCACGTTTAGAACCTGGGCACAAGATGATGAGCTGGGGAATGATACAAGGTTCTCAGCAAAAGTAGCTGAACTTTGTCTGCATCACAAAATTGATGACGGATACAATGGGGCTTATGAACGCAACGACGCAATGAAAAGTAGACAGGAAATGATGCAAGCTTGGGCTGATTATTGTTATTCATATAGTGGAAGCAAGGTTAAAAATGACAACATTTAAACACCTTGTTAAAAACAAGCGAAACCGAAGGCTGTACCAAGAACTGGTAAATCAAGAGGGGGACGAGATATTCCCCGAACCGACTTTTGAACCAGATAAAATAAGCAGAGAATGGGATGACTGGCTCATTCCGCTAGTTATTAAAGACACACTTACACCTACCGAGTTTGTTTGTATTCTGTTAGGAATTGATCCCAAAACAAAGGATGGGCAATTCATATTGGATTCTGTGGTTTATTACAAGTCCAATGATTTCGATTCAACAAAACCTTTAGAAAGAAAAACCCGATTTTTGGCGAGAATAATCGAAGAAAAAATTTATAAAGACACGAGAGCGATTTGTAAAAAACGTGGAATTCAGTTCAACTCAGCTCAACAAACATTTTGGTGTTTAAACAATTGTGTGGGACTCAATCCTTTTTCTGAGTATTCGGCGCTACAACAACCCTTCAGTACTGCAGCTTTTATTCAGCTAGAAAAAGACATTGCCAAACGAGTTGGCATTAAATATTTAACTCTTCCACTTCACGAAGTATTCACCCAATATAACCCCAGAGAACCAGTATTAGAACACCCCCAAGACATTTTGGATTGTGATACTTCATTATCCGATTGGATGATATGTGGAAATATTGAACCAAAGGGACAAAACATCCAAGAAGAACAAAATCCTCCCAAAAAAAGAGGAAGGCCAGATGCTTTCGGTAACGAAGATGGAATAGAGAAATTTTCGTTTGTTTATGCTCTTTGGATCAGGAATAAGGATGTACTTACTAAAAGTGAGTTGCACGCAAAAATTGGCAAAATGGTTCAGGATCGTTATCCCAATAAAAATATTTCAAAAGAGGGGACTTCTATCGAAGATTTAGGAGAAAGGTTGGTTGAAAAAATGGATGAAATAGTAAAAAGATATTCCTTACAGGGGAAATTAAATTTTCACCGCAAAAAATAGTATTTTTCACCCTTAAAACAGATATTTTTCACCTGAGCATTTTTCTCTCGTTCTTTACCATTGGCGTTAATCCAAGTCGTTTGGAGAATTTTTTTTAGACGAGGTAAAAAATGCACTCATTTATCAGAGCCAATAAGGCTCAATCAGTTTTAAGTCTGCCAAAGTCCACGTTCTATTCTCAAATTTCAGAGGGCTTGTTGCCTCCACCAATCCGTCTTGGCAAACGATCTGTTGGCTGGCTTGAATCGGAGATTAATGCTGTTATTCGAGCTCGTATTCAAAATAGGTCGGATGACGAAATTAAGGTCTTGGTTCAATGTTTGGTTAATGAACGTCAATCTATTTCTGAATAGAGGTGAAATTATGACAAATAATATGAATGTCCTTGGAAGCAATAAAAATATCCCTGGTTCATTGAACCAGGGAAAGCAAGCTAACACTCAATCTAAACAACTGAGCACGGTGAATAATACTACAAACCGCCCTATAGCTCAATCTTCAATGAGTGGAAAAAGATTCCATCTTTTATCTGACGGAGTAGTTAAGCTAGAGGATGGTTCTAAAACTCCTGTTTGTGGTTATTTGGAAGTTGTGGCTCTTTTTAAGGATACTTCTAATAAAAACTGGGGACGTTGCTTATATTGGCTTGACGTTGATAATAATCAACATCATTTAGAGGTATTAGATGCCGATTTACGAATTCGTAGCAATAAGATTATTGAACTCTTAGCCTCTGGAGGTTTAAGAATCGATAATAAGGTTGATCTTATTGATTATTTGCTGGGATTCAAGGTCACAAGGCGGTTAATTAGCACTAATCGACTAGGTTGGTTTGACTACAACAACACTAAACATTTCGTATTGTCTAAAAGTGTTATTGGCTTAAATGCTTCTGACATTATTTATGTGCCTATAACACCGACTCATAGGGATGTTTACAGTAGAGAAATGCTACAAAGTTGGATTAACAACATTGGCAAACATTGTGTGCATTCCAGTCGCTGTGTTTTAGCTGTTTGTGTTGCATTGGCAACTCCCTTACTTCATTTAGTAAATAGTCCTAATGTTGGTTTCCACATCAGAGGGAGCTCTTCACTATGGAAAAGTCTTGTATTGTCCATTGCTACGAGTGTACAAGGGGCTCCTACGTTCAAAAAAACTTGGTTAGATGCTTCTCAACAGCTAGAAAGTTTAACTTTAAGCCATAATGACTTAATGCTTGTCTTGGATGATATCAATCAGTCGCCTGAAAATGAGGTATCACGCATTATTTACCACTTAATGAATGGAAAACAGAAGTGGCTAGCAAAAGTTCATGACATTAATCAGATTATCAATGGTTGGCGATTTTTGGTTCTCTCTAGTGGTGAACAAAGGCTCTATGAAATTGCTAAAAACTGCGGTAAAAGATCATTATCTGGTGAAAATGTTCGGTTAATAGATATTCCAGCTGATACTGATTCTGGTTTTGGCACTTTTGAATGTGTTCCAACGGGCTTTAAAGACATGGAAAGTTTTGCAAACCACATCTATAGAGCCACGCAGTTATTTTTTGGGACACCATTAAAGAGTTGGATTGAAACTTTAGTTCAGCATAATACGAAAGATATTGTTAATGAGTTTAATTTGTATAAAGAAAACTTTTTAACAAAAATTTGTCCTGCTGACGTTCCAGCTCAAGTCAAAAGAGTTGCAGAATCTTTTGCTCTATTAGCTTTTACCGGAGAATACGCAACATTAGCAGGTATAACAGGATGGAAGGGGAGGCAGAGCAAGCGATACAGATTTGTTTTGAAGCGTGGCTGAGTGAATTCAACACTTCTGATGATTCAAATGAAATCATTGAATGTGCAGTGAATAACTTAAGCACTGATACAGGGCACTTTATTAATTACAAGGAAATGAATGAGCCAGAAAGTGACTTCTTTGGTTGGTTCAAAAATGAGAATAGTCAAAAAGTATTTTTAGTTCCAACGAGCGCTTACAAAAAATTCTTTTGCAATGAGCATGATGTTGCATACGTTGATGACGTGCTAAGAAAAGCGGGAGTTTTGGTAAATGTCAATGTCACCTGTAACCCAATGTCTAGGGCCGGTAAAACAACACGTGTTAAGAAATTGATAATTCCAAACACGACAAGTCAAAATGTGGAATGTGGAAATGTGGAATGTGTGGATATGATCCACGAGTCCACAAACCCACAAGTCCACATTAATTAATTTACGTATTACTGGTGGTGACACTGCAAGGGGCTAAAGCTCCTGAAATCTACGTACCCAAGATCATATGATCCTTGGTTCAGCTGGGTCAGATTCTCTGACCCGGCTTGTTTCACTTAATATGCTACTCTGATAACCTTGAAAATAAAGTTCCCACCATTTCTACAACTGAAATTAAACTAAAAATTTCAGAATGATACGAACAACGAGAACTGGCGCCACCTCTCCTAATTGAAAGAACAATTATGCTAAGAACTTCCAATTCTTGAATTTTCGACAATAATTGTTCATAAAGAATGGGCAGGAAAAATTTTGATAATAGTGAAGACTTAGGATGCAGACTCTATACTGATTTAAGTTAATACAAAGTTTTTTCAGATCAATGAAATTTGGTTTTTAGATAACGGTTTGCGCTTGAATACAAGCCCGCGTTAGTTGATTGGAGGTGTATTTCGGATTTATCGGTGTTACTTTGCGAGGGAGACTACAAATAAGTTTGTATAGTTAAGCAAGGAGTCTCAAATCCGAGCGTTTAGCGAGCTACTTTAAAGAGTTATCCACATTTGCCCGAAGCGCTCATCCTCAATAATGGGCTGTAGCAAGGGGAAATGTGGGTAACTCGTTTAACGGGCTCTATTTTTCTTCATAATAGCTTCCCATTTTTCCATGGATCGCATCAAAACACAGGTTATTTCAATTCAATGAGCATTGCGTCAGTCGATCCAAGACGGAATTCAAGTAAGTTGGACCTTTATATTATGTTCAAGCTTTGACTGAAATAACGAGAGATCATCTCACCGCTTGATCCGCATTGATTAAAAACACTTTTGATGAACTCATAGTAAACCACGATTTTAATTTAGTGTTCCTGATTGAAAAATGCGCTCATTCCCAGTAGAGGAAAAGGGGCAATTAATTTATCGATGATATAGCCAATGAGCGTACATTTAACGAAAAGAGCTACATTAAGTGGGCATCCTCCCTGTACCAGGGAGGGCATGATTTGATCGAAATACTGCTGTATCTCTTCACAGTGTTCTGAAATTTCTATTGTTTTATCGTTTCGGAGTTTTGATTTTGCCTCTTGGATAAAGGATTTGCAGAGATCTAAATTTGCACGCTCCATATGGGTAATTTCTTCAGAGAGAAACTCATTGACTACGTGATATTGTTCGAGAATCGCTTTGTAATATCGACAAGACACCATCATCAATAATGGTGATGGCATGCCACGATAGGGTTGGGTTGCCAGCATATTGACCGCGATTGCACCAAAAGAGCAATCATCTGCTTTTGCAATAAACAATTTCATTTTATTGCAGTTTGTGTGTCCCAATTTCGCTGCTGATAAAACATTATCCACTGCAAAATCAATATCACAGTAAGGCAATAATCCACTTGCGTGAAGCATAGCTAAATTATTCATAGCTTCGGGATTGCCTTTGCTGGCTGAAATTCGGAATAACTCGTCAGCACGAACATAATGTTGTAACTTAAATTCTTTGATAGCTAATTCAAAGTGATCGTCTTTTTTTCGACCAAATAAACCAAAAAACATCTTGAATTCCTTTATTTATGGTTCCAATCCATTATGGTTAAATTCTTTTTCCAGCGATAAGAGCTTTGATTGCAATGTCTTTTATACGAGGATATTTGGCTAAAATTTCTTGAGTCATCTGACTTACCTGATATAGACCTTCGTTTTTGTATTGCATAAGTAAGGTAAAGTCCATTGAAATTCGTCCATCTGAATTTTTTGTCTGAGATATCTGATATTCCAACTTTAAGAGTCGATCAACAATATCGCATCTTAATTTTGAACCATACTTAACCAATACACTCCTTAAGGTAAACATTTCATTTAAAACATCTTCTGCGTCATAAGTTGGCGTAAGTTGGTCTTTATCCATATATTCCAATATATAGCGGTATTCTTCTGAAGCTAAAATCTTTTTTGCAAAAGATATCGCATATTCGTCTCCATCTTGAGCACAACTCATTTCATTTGCGATAAAGCGAGCAAGTTGTGTCTCTATTTGGCTCTCTTCAAAGCTACTTCGTGCAAGATCTGCAAAGAATGCAATTGACATGCTATATCCGTATGTGTCAATAATTTCTTCGACATCGGATTTTTCAGACTTCGGTTTGAAAAAATCAAAAATTGACATAAAAAGATTACCTCCCGAATTAAAACAAGTAGTAGGAAGATTTGTTAATTACCTCCAGCAACGGGTCATATTTCCAGTAACGTCACGGCAATACCACCATTCCGTTCCACCTTGTGGTGTTACGGAATCAACACTTGGCATTCCTCCTTGCATACTTTGGTACATTTGTTGTGTTTGATAATTTAGTTGGTTAGCGGAATCATTAAGTTGCCTTGATAAAGCATTGATTTGAGCCATTTGAACTTGTTGCTGATATTGCCAACGTCTGATCTCATCTTCAGTCATTGCAGTTCTGGTTCCGGTGTAATCATCATCGGATGTGTAGCATTCAATCGAATTATCCCCAGCCATTCGGTAACGTCTGCAGTTATCGTCACCCATCAAATAGTAGTTACCGTTGACATATTGAGGTGTTGCGTAATGAGCACAACCAGTCAGTAACGAAATTAGAGAGAGGAGTAATAGTTTCTTCATTTTTAAACCTTTGAAGTTAATATTTTTCAACTTGGTTCAACTCAATGAAGTGGTATGTTGAAAAAGTTGAAAAATAAAAATTTATTTTTCTCGTGAAATAAAACCTAGAAAGTTAATCGAAGATCCAAAACAAAATGACGAAAGGCAAGCAAATTAATATCACGACCCAAGCTAGGTTCCAAACAATTTCAAAAAGCACTAATAACAAGCAAATTAGAGCTCGCATTATGGTTCCTTTAAAAATACCGATAACGTCAGTAACGAATAAAAGACCACCTAGTTAAATAGACATCACTGATTGCGATGTCAGGATCTTTAACGAGTTTACCCCTGGGGGGGCACATATAGCCCCCGTTGTCAAGTGATAAATGCGTAAACAATAAAAAA
>CAJMEC010000024.1 GCA_905212345.1 uncultured Sutterella sp.
CAACCTTGGGCATATGTTCCAAGCGGTCAGCAATCAATCCGCCAATCGTTTCGCAGTGACAATCTTCATCCGTATTGATTTCAGTGGAGAAGAATTCGTTGAATTGTTCAATTTCCGTGAGCGCCTTCACACGCCAACATCCGTGCTTGGTATCTTCCAAGATATTGTCGGCATCCTCATCGACTTCGTCGAATTCATCATCGATTTCGCCCACGATTTGCTCGAGCACATCTTCAATCGTAATCAACCCGGAGACGCTGCCAAACTCATCGACCACAATGGCCATGTGATTGCGCTCGAGTTTGAAGTCGCGCAAAAGATCATTCAACGGCATGCTCTCAGGAATAAATTTGGCCGGACGCAAATGCTCACGAGCTTTAAAGGTCGGATCAATCAAGACGCGCAAAATGGTCTTAGCGTGCAAAATGCCGATCACGTTGTCACGGTCATCATCCAAAATGACTGGGAAACGCGAGTGACCAGCCTCGATCATCCGAGGCAGCCAAACATCTTTACTTTCACTTAAATCCACAATCTGCATCTGAGAGCGGGGCACCATTAGGTCACACGCTCTCAGGTTGGAAAACTGCATGACGCCTTCCATCATCTTCAGAGCGGAATCGTCAATGAGCTTTTGTTCGTTGGCTTCGTGAAGCGTATCGATAAAGTCTTCACGCGTGGGAGTATGAAAAACGCCCGAGAGGCGCTCAAAGAATGTGCGGTGTTTGGAAGCTCCCGCCTTAAGCGGTGGTTCTGTACTCATGTATTTTTAGTGAATTAAACAACAAGAAATTTAATGTTATCAGGGATTTCGCCTTCTTGCACAGCACTGCCAACGCTATTGCCCGTCAGCAACAAATACACAAACTTACAAGCCTTTTTCTTATTGAGCTTTAGAAAACAATCCTTTGGCGTGACAATTTGAATTTAATACCCATACAAAAATCCTCATTCCACTGAGGATTATTGTGCTAAAAATCCTCAGTTGACTGAGGATTTTTGACATTCTGATGACTAAAAGCTACCAAGCATATCCTTTGGAGATAAACCTAAAAACACTTTTTCCCAGTTTTTAAACTCATTATGTGCGTTTAAAAAAGTCTCCGATTTCATGCGTAGGCGAAGTTCATCGTATTTTTTTGCGTTGGTTTTAACTTCTGCAAACAAGACACGCTTTTTTAAGCGATCCAGCGCTACCAGATCAATTTCGTTTTCGCCACGACGATCCCACCAGCCACCTACTGGGTTCCAATCTCCGCTTTCCAACAGTCTCTGCCGAAACCAATCTTCAAGTGTTCGACCTAAATAAGTTGGCAGCGCCTTTTGTGTCGATTCGATCAAAGCTGACCACTGTTGTAATTCCATTCGAGCCTGGCTTTCTTCATCGCACAAAAAAGTTAACCAGAAACGAATATAAGGATCCTTTATTCGATAGCGGGTTAACCTTGAATTCTTCTCTTCAAGAAAGGGATTGACTCGGGAAACCAAACCAAAAAGAGTTTCCAAACGGTTGAGATACGGAGAAATATCTGTGTCAATCCCATTTTGAAGTTCTGTTCGCTTGCTTCGGCCTGAAATAAGCTCTTTTAAAATTTCGTGATAAACGGAGGCCGAAAAGCGGAATTCATTTGCCAACATTGTTTGGCCTTCAGCACGCAGCCACGATCCTCTTTCCGAATAAAGAAATTGAAGCATTTCTTTTTCTGTCAATGCCCCGGCGTCCACCAAAAGCTCCACATAACGAGCCACGCCTCCTGTGAGCGCATAAAAGAGCAATAAATCTTTTTTCATACCTTGTGGACGATAATCCTCAAAAATTTGCCCCATCAGAGACGTATTAAACGGACGGATCGTCATCAACTGGTCTGCACGACCAAAAAGAGGCTCACTATGGCTACCAAAGATTCTTTCCATGGCCGATTGAATGGATCCGCTCATAATAAGAAGAAGTTGAGCGCCTGACTTTCCTAAATCCCACACACGCTGTAATTCAGACCAAAAATTCTCCGCCTGTTTCTCAAGCGCCTGGCATTCATCTAAAACCAAAACCAAGGGTTGAGTTTTGGAACACTCCAACAACCAGCCAATAGCATCAGCTAATTTGGATAACGCAGGCGGAAACCGAATCGATAAATGTTCAGAAGCCATTGCCACTAATGATCGAGTCATTGCCTCTTCACTACTCATCCCCGTCACAAAATAATATAAAAAGGGGGCGGAAATACCTTGAAATGCTTTTTGAATAAGAGTGGTTTTGCCAATGCGCCGTCGCCCTGTCACCACTGCCATACGAGCGACTTTCGTTGCTTGAGTGGTCTGAAATTGCCAACGCAAGGAATCCATTTCTTCTTGACGGCCGTAGAACTTCATTTTCTGCTCTCTTAAACTCTTTTTCATAAATTATACAAAATTTGTAGCTAAAAACTTTGTAGCTACAAATTTTGTAGAAATTTAGAATTCAAGATGAGTTCTTCCTTTCTATCAACTGTCAATCAGCTAATCCTCTACAATAAAACATTATCGGTTCGCTATTTTTTGCAAACCATGGACAAGTGTGTTGTATTTTTTGATTGCGAGTTTGCCAAGGCTGACCAGCGACTCTACGATGCAGGAGCCATCTCAACTGATGGGGCAGTCTTTCACGGCGCGGAAGTTTCTAAATTTCGGGACTTTCTTGAGCGGGCCGATATACTGTGCGGTCATAATATTCTTGCCCATGACTTAAAACTCCTTAAACCCCTTTTTAGTTCCTCCCTTGGCGGTCTTTTTCAGAAAATACTGGCCAAGCCTTTTGGCCACAAAAAGACTCCGCTAAAAATTGACACTCTTTACCTTTCTGCACTGCTTTTTCCTAAAAAGCCATATCACCGTTTGGTTAAAGATGAAAAGCTCATTACAGAGGAGCTTTGTAATCCCGTCAACGACGCTCGGAAATGTCAAACACTTTTTCTCGAAAGTGTTGAAACATTCCGTGCACTCCCCGCTTTTATGCAGGTTATTTTCTATGGGCTATTAAACAAACAGGAAGCTTTTGAGGGATTTTTTGACTATCTCGGTTATCACACGGATTTTCAAAATTTAGCACCCTTCATTAAGGACCACTTTGAAGGAAAAATTTGCTCTCATGCAGACATTGAAACTCTGGTTAAAGAAAGGCCTTTAGAGTTAGCCTTCTGTCTGTCACTCATTAATACCGATGATAAAACATCAATATTTCCGGCTTGGGTCTTAAAAAACTTCCCCTCTGTTGAGGCAATCTTTAAACAACTGCGTTTCACACCATGCGCGCAAGGGTGCTCCTATTGCCACACGCACCTTAACGTTCGTCAGGCTCTGAAACGCTTTTTTGGCTTTGATGAGTTTAGGACCTATAACGGCGAACCGCTACAAGAAAAAGCCGCCGATGCTGCCGTGCACGCAGAGTCATTGCTCGCTATTTTCCCCACCGGAGGCGGAAAATCACTGACCTTTCAATTGCCCGCCTTAATGGCAGGAGACGCCTGCCACGGATTAACCGTCGTATTAAGCCCTCTTCAATCTCTCATGAAAGACCAAGTAGACCATTTAGTGGCCGCGGGGATTTCTGATGCAGTCACCATCAACGGTCTATTGGATCCGATTGAACGAGCGCAAAACTTTGACCAAATTTATAACGGCAACGCCAGCCTTTTGTATGTATCGCCCGAGCAATTACGTTCGCGTACACTGGAAAAAGCACTTCTTTCCCGCCATATCGAGCGCTTTGTCATTGATGAAGCGCACTGTTTTTCTGCCTGGGGACACGATTTCCGTGTGGATTATCTCTATATCGGAGACTTCATTCGAGAATTACAGGAGAAAAAAGGTGGCATACGTATTCCGGTGTCATGTTTTACCGCAACGGCCAAACAAAAGGTCGTACAAGATATCCGAGACTACTTCAAAGAGAAGCTTGACCTTGATTTAAAACTCTACGTTTCACAGGCCGCTCGAGAAAATCTGCACTATTCTGTCTGGCATGTGGAAGATGATGATAAAAAGTATGCCAAGCTAAGGGAGTTGATCGAACAGAAAAGCTGTCCGACGATTGTTTACGTCTCAAGGGTGGATGCAACTGAAAATTTAGCCCAACGTCTCAATAAAGATGGATTTAGTGCTTTGCCTTATAACGGCAAAATGGCATCTGAAGACAAAACAAAGAACCAAGAGGCTTTTTTAAGCGATCAAGTCAGAATTATGGTGGCCACCAATGCCTTCGGCATGGGGGTGGATAAAAAAGATGTCGGCCTTGTCATCCACTATGACATCTCCTCGTCTCTTGAAAACTATGTACAAGAAGCGGGACGAGCTGGACGTGATCCTGCGCTCTCGGCTGAATGTCACATTCTCTTTAATGAAAATGATCTCAATAAACACTTCCTTCTTCTGAATCAAACGAAACTGAGCATGAGTGAAATTCAGCAAGTTTGGAAGGCCATCAAAGATCACACCAAACGAGGCCCCAGGCTGACATGCTCTGCATTGGAATTAGCCCGTTGGGCAGGATGGGATCGAGAGTCTCATGAGTTGGAAACCGGCATTAAAACAGCCTTGGCCACATTGGAGCTTGCGGGCTACATCAAGCGTGGACAAAATGTTCCTCATATTTACGCGACAAGCTTAAAAGTCGCAAGCGTGATAGAAGCCAACTCCAAAATTGATACCTGCCCACTTTTTACAAATGACACAGACCGACAAGTCGCTAAACGTATTATTGGCTCTCTTATCTCAAGTCACTCAATCGCTCAGGCTGGTAACGATGAAGCAGAATCCCGAGTAGATTATCTGGCAGACCGTTTGGGAATTGAAAAAGGCGAAATCATTCGCATCATCAGTCTCTTGAAAGAAGGTGACTTACTGCGTGATGATATGGATATGTCGGCTTATATCTTTAAGTCTGACACCGAAAAGAAATCATTTAATGTCCTTAGGAATTTCACGGCTCTGGAACAATTCCTCATCACCGAACTTTCTCCCTTTACTGATGAGCGTATCCACAATCTCAAAGAGTTAAATGCCAAAGCGCAGGAAGCGGGCTTATCGTCCAGTATTAAGAAAATTCGAACAATCTTTTATTACTGGAAGATCAAAAGCTTTTTTGAAAAGATTACCAATTGCGGCAATAACCACATCAAGTTCACCACCAATGAGAAAACAAAACAATTAGCCGACGCATGCTTGGCTCGTGCAATGCTTTGCGACTTCATTTTGAAAGAGCTTTTTGAGCGTGCCTCTGAACAAAAGTCTGAAAAAGATCAGCAGGATCGACTGGCCGTTAATTTCTCTGTCATTTCACTTCAAAAAAAGTATTGTCAAACAAGCGGCCTTTTTGAAAATAAAGCTACGCAAAAAGCCGTCGAAGATGCGCTGCTCTATCTATCCAAAATTGATGCGCTTCGAATTGAAGGCGGATTTTTAGTCCTTTATAACGGCCTCTCCATTACCCGTCTTGAATTGAGTAACCTCAGAAAATATAAGCGATCAGACTATCAACAACTTGACGATTACTATGAACAGAAAATTCAACAAATTCATATTGTCGGGCAATTTGCCAACTTGATGTTGAAAAACTACGACGCCGCCTTGCAGTACGTACACGATTACTTTTACGTGGACTACCGAGATTTCATCAATAAATATTTCAAAGACAATAAAGCGGATCTGTCACGCACCATTACGAAAAAGCTTTATCAAAAACTTTTCGGTTCTTTATCGGAAAAGCAACTTGCAATTATTAACGATCACACATCTCAGCACATTGTGGTTGCGGCAGGCCCCGGAAGCGGCAAGACTCGGGTACTGGTTCATAAATTGGCCGCATTATTGCTCATGGAAGATGTCAAACGGGATCAACTCCTTATGTTGACCTTTTCTCGGGCGGCTGCCACGGAATTTAAACAGCGTCTGATTGATTTGACTCACTCTGCAGCTTTCTATGTCGAAGTAAAGACTTTTCATTCATACTGCTTCGATCTTTTGGGACGACCCGGCACACTGAATGAAGCTGACAATGTCGTTAAAAAAGCGGCAGAAATGATTCGGCAAGGGGATGTAGAACAAGACAAAATCACAAAAAGTGTTCTGGTTATCGATGAAGCCCAGGATATGAGTGAAGACGACTTTGCCCTGGTTGAAGCCCTCATGCAAAGAAATGAAACCATGAGAGTGATTGCCGTTGGCGATGATGATCAGAATATTTATGCTTTCAGGGGATCAGATTCCAAGTTTATGAGAGAACTCCTCTCCAAATATGACGCAATGCAATACGAGCTTACGGAAAATTTTAGAAGCGCTCGTCATATTGTGGACTTTTCCAATGCCTATGCTTCTAGCATCACCACACGAATGAAAACGAAACCAGCTGTTGCTCACCGTGACGTTTCCGGACAAGTGACATTGATTCACCATCATGGGCACCACTTTGAAAAAGCGATTATCGACGAACTCTCAGAGAGCAAAGAAACTAAAGACTGTGCCGTTTTGACTTCCACCAATGAAGAGGCGGCTTTGATTTTTAATGCTCTGCAAAAAGCAGGACTTAATGCCAAACTTATTCAAAGCAGGGGAGACATTCATTTATACAATCTTCTGGAGATTCGCTCATTCTTGGTCTACCTTCAAAAACGCCTTCAAGGAGATCCTATTGTTAGTCGTCGATTATGGAATTTTGCCAAGGTCGCTCTGCAGTCCCGATTCTATCAAAGCCGGCTTTTACCCAATTGCCTACGCTTAATCCAACTTTTCGAAAGCGTTACACCACGAGAAATTTATTTTTCCGATTTTGAAGAGTTTGTTCGCGAGTCTCAACTGGAAGATACGTTTGATGATGATCAGGGGAAAATTTTTGTCTCAACCATTCACAAAGCCAAAGGGCACGAATTCAGCACTGTACATATATTTCTTGACAACGTGACGGACGACACTGATGAAGAACGACGCAAGTTATACGTCGGCATGACTCGCGCTAAAAATTCACTCTACATCCACCACAGCGGCACTCTTTTTAGTTCCATCAAAACGGAAAGTCTTAACCGAATTGAGGACAGAAAGCATTACGACAAACCTTCTGAAATTGTTTTGAACCTCACACTTTCTGACGTTAACTTAGGATTTGTTACCGGGAAAAAAGAAGAACTCTGTCAACTTCGTAGCGGTCAAATTTTATCTTTTAGGAATAAACTATTTACGACTAAACTCAATGGCCAAATTTGTGCCTGCGCCTATCTATCAAAGGCATTCCAAGAGAAACTCCTGAAATATCGTCAAATGGGTTATTCCCCCATTCGCGCTGTAATCAATTTTATTGTCGCATGGAACAACAAAGAAACAGGCGAGACTGAAGCGATCGTATTGCCTAACCTCTACTTGACCCAAAAGAAAACAGGCCACTCAGAAAGTGACCTGCAAAACTAAACCGTTAACTCACCTAAGATAAATCCCATTTATTTTTTGAAGTGAAATTTTTTCTTCTTTCCTGTCAGCAAAATTCGATCTTCATACGGGTTATCAAAACCAAGTTCTAAAAGCGCTCCGATTTCTTTATCTTCCATCGCATTGGCTTCGTTATATTCCATGTGATCGTAACCGTGCGCGTGCAATGCACCGTGAATAAGTAAGTGAGCCAAATGCTCATCAAAGGACTTATTCTGGCTTTTAGCTTCATTAATAAGAACTGGCACACAAATGACGAGATCAGCAATGGCAACCGGCTCATGCTGATAGTCAAAGGTCAGGACATTCGTTGCGTAATCCTTGTGGCGATATTGAGCGTTCATCTCACGCCCCTCTTCCTCGCCCACAAACATGACGTTTAATTCCGTATCCCGCTCAATCGCTGCCTTCACCCATTTTTTCATCTTCTTTTTGGAAGGAAGCTTGAATTCGCCGTGTTCAAAAATATTGAGCTTAAGTTTCGATTTGGACATGTTATTCGTTTTCCTCTTTGGCAAGTTTTGCCAGGTGTCTTCGCTCATCAGCCTTAGCGTACGCCTCTACAATGCGCGCGACAAGGGGATGACGCACAACGTCAGAGGCCGTAAAGTAGGTCATTGCAATCCCTCTGACGCCACTTAATACATTTTGAGCTTCGACAAGACCTGAGCGCGTTCCTCTCGGAAGATCAATCTGCGTGACGTCACCCGTAATCACCGCTTTAGAGCCAAATCCAATACGCGTTAAGAACATCTTCATTTGCTCTGGCGTCGTATTTTGCGCTTCATCCAAAATAACAAAAGCGTTATTGAGCGTGCGACCTCTCATGTAGGCCAAAGGCGCGATTTCAATGGTTTGTCTTTCAAGCAGACGCTGAGTTTTATCAAAACCTAATAAGTCAAAAAGCGCATCGTAAAGCGGCCGCAGATAAGGATCGACTTTTTGAGAAAGATCGCCCGGCAAAAAGCCCAAGCGTTCACCGGCCTCCACCGCGGGGCGCGTCAAGATGATGCGCTCCACACGGTCTCGTTCATAAGCGTCCACCGCTGCCGCCACGGCTAAGTACGTTTTACCGGTACCGGCAGGGCCAATCCCAAAAGCAATGTCATTGTCCAAAATGGCTTGGATGTAGTCATTTTGGCGAGGCGTTCTGCCTTGAAGCTCGCGGCGCTTGGTGTGCAACACGGGAGACGTGGGCGAGTCACCGTCTACTTTTTTGGCGTTTTCTCCGACAAAAAAGAGCTGCACATCATCGGTTGTGAGTTCTTCGGATGAATTTTCCGCTCGATGCGCCAGCGTCTCTAAAGCATTTAGTGCTTCTCGAGCCTTTTCCTGCTCACCGGCAATTCGGAACTGATTATTGCGGCGTGAAATGGAGACATCCAAAATCATCTCAATTTGGCGAAGATTGGCGTCCATCGGTCCGACAAGACTTGCCAACGCCGTATTGCTCAAATCCAAATTCAGCGACAATACTTTTTCTTCAAGAGCCATCTTGATTTCTTATACCTTTTCACCCAAAAGTGTGTGGGGATTGACTTCCGTAATCCTGACATTGACCATTGTATCGGTTAATGACTCATCGCCCACAAAATTCACAATACGGTTATTGTCCGTGCGGGCGGCCATCATGCCGCGACCACGCCGAGACGGGCCGATCACTAAAACACGCTGCACGGTTCCCAACATGGCTTGGGCAATTTCAGTTGCCTTGGCATCATTTTTAGCCTGCAAAATCTGAAGGCGCTTGAGTTTAACCTCCTGCGGGGTGTCGTCCTTAAGATAAGCTGCAGGGGTACCGGGACGACGGCTATAAACAAAAGAAAAACTCGCATCAAAACCCACATCGTCCATGAGTTTTAAGGTCGCTTGGAAATCTTCTTCCGTCTCTCCGGGGAAGCCAACAATAATATCCGTCGCGATTGAGATATCAGGACGCACAGCTTTCAAACGTTTAATGATGGACTTGTATTCCAAGACTGTGTAGCCGCGCTTCATAGCGGCAAGAATCTTGTCAGAGCCCGACTGCACGGGCAAGTGCACGTGATTGACCAGTTTATCAATTTTGCCGTAGGCATCAATCAAGCGCTGCGTAAATTCTTTGGGGTGAGACGTGGTATAGCGAATGCGCTCAATGCCATCAATTTCAGCCACGTATTCCAAAAGCATCGCAAAGTCCGCGATATCTCCATCAGGTGTTAACCCCCGATAGGCATTAACGTTTTGTCCCAAAAGCGTCACTTCTTTGACGCCTTGCGCGGCAAGTTTAGCCACTTCAATTAAAACGTCTGCCATGGGGCGGGAAATTTCCTCACCCCGCGTATAAGGCACCACGCAGTAAGAACAATACTTGCTACAGCCTTCCATGATGGAGACAAATGCTGTTGCGCCTCGGGCTTGAGGTTCAGCCAGGTGGTCAAACTTTTCAATTTCAGGGAATCGAATATCCACCTGCGGGCGATGCGTTTCTTCAACCTTTTGAACCATCGCGGGCAATCGATGCAAAGTCTGCGGTCCAAAGACAATATCCACGTAGGGCGCGCGAGACAATATCTTTTTGCCTTCTTGGCTTGCCACGCAGCCGCCCACCGCGATCAGCATGTCGTCTTTGTGGGCTTCTTTTTTAGCGTCGCGAATACGCCCCAATTCAGAGAATACTTTCTCCTGAGACTTTTCACGAATAGAGCAGGTATTTAAAACAACGAGGTCAGCCTCGTCAACTTTTTCTGTACGCTCATAACCATTGGCAACCATTAGGTCAACAATCTTTTCAGAGTCGTACTCGTTCATTTGGCAGCCAAAGCTGCGAAGATAAATTTTTTTCGCGGTCACGGTTTACATCCGTTGCACAAAAGGTAATTTGTTCTTTTAAAACAAATTGTTGTTGATAAAAAATGGAGGTTAAGTATAGCAATTTGCTATCGTTTCGGTTTCATCCGCCCAGTAGACACTAAAAGGCCCCGATGGAATAAACCATCAGGGCCAAACTTTTAACTAATTAAGTAAGTTAAGACTTACGCAATCAGATTAGAAGTTGTGGACCAAGCCCATCATGACTTCCGTCACATCGGTGTCGAGATCCTTAGCCTTCACGTTTGTTGCAACATACTTGCCAGCATTGGAAGTTTGATGCGTGTAGCTAGCTGCTGTGTAGACGTACGTACGCTTACTCAACGGATATTGATAGCCAATGCCAACGCCATAGACCTTATAGTCGGCCTTGTCGTATGCGACACCCTTTGCAGTGGTTTCCCCTTCCGTGTAATCAGATGCTTCATAGTCAGCATAGCCCAAGGACGTGTACAAATTACCACCAGCAATCGGAGTAATGGCACCCAAGATCACACCATAGCCGGTCATGCCGTAGCTGACATCACCATACTTTTCAACAAGCTGTTTATCATCATCATAGGTTAACGATGTGGCGAGTGAGCCACGAGCTTGTGCAACATTGTCGAAGTATTGAGCGCCCAAGCTAACCTTGGTCACACCAAAGTCATAGGCACCAAAAGCTGTTACAGTATAACCATCGGAGTCATTCGCGACATCCTTGTTAACAGGATCCCCATCTTCACCGTAGAAACGATCAGCAAAGCCAGCGTAGTCTTGCATGCTGAAAGTCAAAGCACCCTTCAAGGCACCGTAGTCAGCACCCAAACCAACAGCGTAGTAGCGGTCAGCCAAGTGAGTGCCTTCATCACCGTCAGCACCAGAATCCTTCTTCAAAGAAGCTTGAGCGACCAAAGTCAAACCGGCAAACTTCGGGGACTTATAGGTGATCATGTTGTCATAACGGTCGCTCTTACCCTTGAAGAAGGGAGTCATCGAACCGGTGTATTCGCCCCAGCCCGTACCGAACACAGAGCTACCAGCGATCAAGTCATAAGAACCCAAACCGGAATCCAAACCGCCCATACGGCCGAAACCGACTTCACCGAATTCCGTTTGGACATAGACACGAGCTTCACGACCGAAGAGACGATCACCTTGACCCATCTTACCATCGTCAACAGAGAAACCGTTTTCTAATTGGAAGCCAACCGTCAAACCGTCAGCGATTTGTTCCGTTCCCTTCAAACCGAAACGGGAGCCGGAGTTTTGGCCTGACTTAAAGGTGAAATCATCAGAATTGGAAGAGCTGACATGAGCGCCTTCTTGAGATTCTTTGCTCATGTGCGTGTAGTTCAAACCACCGTCGATCTTACCGTAAAGGGTAACGTCGGCAGCCAAAGCAGTGCCGGCAAATGCGCCGAGCACGGCGACTGCAGCTAAAGTCTTTTTCATAATTACTACCTTTTTATATGAAAAAACGAATTGTCTTTCCTCTAGAGGAAAACGCAGAATTCCTTCTGCTTGAGTTGCATTTTTGCTCGCTTTAAAGAACTAAGTCAAAAATTACCGATCTTCACCGTTGAAGCCCGCTCTTGAATACAGGACTAGACAAATCATTTATCTCATTGAATTTATTAAATATTTCAAAAAACTCTATACAAAATTAAATAGTTGTTTTTTTACAACAAAAAGCGGATCCAGATGCATTGCTGCTCATGAATCCGCTCCTCAACTAACTCCAAATCAGACAGAAGGTAGTAGAAAACTGTCTAACCTAGATTAGAAGACTTCTCAGATTAGAAGTTGTGGACGATACCGGCCATAACTTCAGTCGTATCGGTGTCAACATCCTTGTCGTCTACACCACCATCATTTTCTGTAGCACGATTCCAGCTAGCAGCCGTGTACACATACGTACGCTTGCTCAATGGATATTGATAGCCAATACCGATACCATAGTTTTGACCATCAAACTTCTTAGCACCTTCATCGTCTGTATCTAACTTAGAGGCTTCGTAGTCTGCATAGCCAATAGCCGTGTTAAGCTACCGCCAGCGATCGGGGTAATGGCGCCCAAAATAACACCATAACCAGTCACACCAACGCTAGTATCGCCATATTTAGCCCCAAAGGTTTCATTTTTATCATTAAGAGCATACTCAAAAGTTGTAGAACCACGACTTTGAGCAACGTTATCAAAGTACTGAGCACCCAAACTGACCTTTGTAACACCAAAGTCATAAGCACCGAAGGCGGTTACAGCATAGCCGTCCTTATCGTTCCAGTCATAGTCGTGAATTTCGTTACCAAAACCAGTCTTGTGATCAGCAGTCATACCACCGTAATCCTGCATACTGAAGGTCAAAGCGCCTGTTAGAGC
The DNA here is from genome assembly GCA_905212345.1 of uncultured Sutterella sp. GTDB lineage: Bacteria > Pseudomonadota > Gammaproteobacteria > Burkholderiales > Burkholderiaceae_F > Aphodousia. The sequence goes on from CAJMEC010000024.1 coordinate 12,662, forward strand.
ACCATAATCAGCGCCTAAACCAATAGCATAGTAACGGTCTGCTAAGTGCAAACCTTCATCCCCGTCTGCATCAGCATTACTCTTCAAGGAAGCCTGAGCAACAACAGTCAAACCGGCAAACTCCGGAGACTTATAGGTGATCATGTTGTCATAACGAGAGGTCAACCCCATGAAGTAGTTACCCATTTGAGCGGTAGCACCACCCCAACCCGTACCAAACGGATTGGAGTCAGCGATCAAATCATAGGAACCAACGCCGGAATCAAGACCGCCCATACGGCCGAAACCAAATTCACCAAAATTGGTTTGAACGTACAAACGAGCTTCACGACCGAAGATACGATCGTTATCTTCCTTGCCATACTTCAAAGAACCGTCATCAGATTCAAAGCCACTTTCCAATTGGAAGCCAACCGTTAAGCCGTCAGCAATTTGTTCCGTACCCTTCAAACCAAAACGGGAACCAGAATTTTGACCGGACTTCATAGAAAAGTCATCTGTGCTGGCGCTACCGTCCTTAGAGACGTGCGTATAGTTCAAACCAGCATCGATCTTACCGTAGAGAGTTACGTCGGCAGCCAAAGCAGTGCCAGCGAAAGCACCCAAGACAGCAATAGCAGCTAAAGTCTTTTTCATGATAGATATTCCTCTTAAAAAGACATCTTTCTTGTATAAGAATGAAAGCAAATCTCACAAGACATTTGCTTTGCTGTCTGAAAATTTCCTACCACCCTCCCCCCCCCCGATCTGTCAAATTTGCCAAACAATTACTTTAAACATGTGTATCTTTTTCACAACAAAATTTAGACTGAATGAGCAAAACAAATTTGACAGATCTTTTTAATTCATTGATTTTTATGACTTATAACCTTTTAATAATTTCTCAAGTTATTTTTTGATCAACAAAGCGATCTTTCATCCTTTCGGTCATTAATTCATGTTCTGTTCGTGTTGTTTTTGCTGTATTCTGCCTTTGCTTTACAATCACTCGATACGTATTTGGAAATAAGAACAATGCCCTTAGTAATTGACGCCCCTGAAGCTTCTTTTCGACTCAACTACCTTTTTAACCGTGTCGAAATCAGCCACGACTTCAGACAAACGTGGTCTATCTTTTATGAAAATGAAACGCACCCTCTAGGAACTTTTCGCGGCTTGACCTTCCACCGGGAAGAACTCTTTCTAGTCACCGATACGGGCATTTACAGCACAAAACCCGATGCCCCCCAATTTGTTCAAATCAGTCCCCAACGAAAAGGCGGGGAATTTGTTGATATTGAAAGCTTTGACAACATGCTTTACGCCTGCACAAACGACGCGATCTTTCAAGCCGCGTCCGGCGTTCGTTGGCGTCTGAAGTATGACGGGAGCGCTTGCGGACATTTCTTTTCACTGCTTAATTTTCAAGGAAAACTCTTTGCCGCCTGTGAAAAAGGCATTTATGTCGCTAGCCAAGAAGGGAAATTCTGGCATCCCCGCTACCTCAGCAAAGACCTCGGCATGTTTGTAGCACTGGACGGTCGGGGCGATAAACTTTTTGCCCAAACGGAAAAAGGCTTTTTTGTAAGCGACGATGCCGCCCAGCACTGGCAGCCTCAAAACAATGTTCAAGGTCCCTGGACTGAGGCCATGGGCGGCTCCATGCTTTTTGAGCCCAGACTGAAAAGACGAGAAAAAGATTCCTAAATTTTCTTTGTGAGGATTTAAACCATGTTTGAACGTCCCTCTCATCGTAAACCTGATGAAATGCGCCCTGTGCGCTTTACCACTCACTACACCAAACACGCGGAAGGTTCTGTTTTAGTGGAAGTGGGGGATACCAAAGTAATCTGCACGGCTTCCGTTATTGAAGGCACACCGAAATTTTTAAAAGATAAGCCTGAAGGATGGGTTACAGCTGAATACGGTCTTTTACCTCGCGCAACGCACACGCGCTGTGACCGAGAAGCCGCCAAAGGAAAGCAATCAGGCAGAACGCAAGAAATTCAGCGCCTCATTGGCCGCGCATTGCGAGCCGTTGTGGACCGCACAAAGATGGCAGGCTTTACCATTCAATTAGACTGTGACGTGATTCAAGCCGATGGGGGCACGCGCTGCGCCTCTATTTCAGGGGCTTGGCTTGCACTCGCTTTAGCCGTTCAAACAATGCTTGCCAAAGGCCAGATTACTGAAAATCCTCTCAAAGGTCATGTGGCTGCAATCAGTGCCGGTATTTTTGAAGGCGTCCCGGTTATCGACCTTGACTACCCGGAAGACAGTAACAGCGAAACGGACATGAATTTTGTGATGACTTGTGACGGGCGCTTCGTTGAAATTCAAGGCACGGCCGAAGGCGAACCCTTCACCGAAAATGAAATGGCTCAAATGACCGCGTTAGCTAAATCCGCGATCGCTCAAATTATTGAACTGCAAAAAGCCGCTTTGACTGCTTAAAAAAGGACAAATCCATGAAAATCGTTTTGGCCAGCAACAATAAGGGAAAACTTCGTGAATTTAACAGACTACTGTCGCCATTGAATATTGAAGTACATCCTCAAGGCAAATTCAATATTCCGGCGGCAGAAGAACCCTATGGAACGTTTCTTGAAAACTGTCTGGCCAAAGCGCGCCATGCCGCTAAGCTCACGGGACTTCCCGCGATCGCGGACGATTCCGGCATTTGCGTGAACGCATTGGGCGGCGCCCCCGGCGTTCACTCTGCTCGTTTCGCGGGAGAACCGGGCAATGATCAGCGCAACAACGCTTTGCTCGTTGAAAAACTGAAAGGAGTAGCCGATCGCGGTGCTCACTACACTTGTGTATTGGTTGCTGTGCGTAGCGCGGACGATCCGGAACCCATCATTGCCGAGGGCCGTTGGTACGGCGAAGTTATCGATTCTCCTCGCGGAGATGGCGGCTTTGGCTATGATCCCTATTTCCTTTTGCCGCAAGTGGGAAAAACCGCCGCCGAATTAACGGCGGACGAAAAAAACGCGGTGAGCCATCGAGGCATTGCGATGGTAAAACTCATCGATGAAATGAAAAAACGCTGGACTTTATGAGAAGCGCCGATATTCCGCTCTCTCTTTATGTGCACTGGCCATGGTGCGTGAGAAAATGTCCCTATTGTGACTTTAATTCTCACGCCCTCGCTTCTTCATGCGATCCGTCCCATCAATATATTGATGCCCTGATTCACGATTTAAAGCGTTCCATCGCTTATGCTCAAAATCGTGAACTCATCAGTATTTTCATCGGCGGAGGAACGCCCTCTCTCATTATTCCTCAGGAATTAGAGCGCTTCCTAGAGGCCGTTTTTTCTCATTTCAAAATCGCTTCGAACGTTGAAATTACCCTTGAAGCCAATCCCGGAACAGTCGATACGGCCCACTTTAAAGCCTACCGATCAATCGGCATCAATCGTCTCTCAATGGGGATTCAAAGCTTCAATGATGAACTTTTAAAACGGTTAGAGCGTATCCACAATAGCAAAGACGCCCGCAAAGCCATCAAAATCGCTCAGGAAACGTTTGAAAACTTCAATTTGGACGTGATGTTTGCCTTACCTGGTCAAACGCTAGAGGAGCTTAAATTTGAGCTTAACGAAGCCATTGCCGCCAAAAGCACCCATTTATCCTTTTACCAATTAACACTGGAACCCAACACCGTTTTCGCCAAACATGTTCCGGGTAACATTCCCGATCCTGATGTGATTTATCAGATGCAAGATTTGGTCGCCTCCACTCTGGAGAGGGCCGGTTTCGAACACTATGAAGTCTCAGGTTACGCCAAACCCGGTAAACGCTGCCGGCATAATCTCAATTACTGGCAATATGGGGATTACTTGGCGTGTGGCGCCGGCGCACACAGCAAAATCACATTGCAAGACGGCACCATCATCCGCGAGGCTCGTTTCATGCAGCCGGAAAGCTACATAAAGCATGCCGAGAAAGACAGCGCAGTGGCACACGAAAGAGTGGTTGCCAAAGAAGAACAAGCTTTTGAATTTATGTTAAATGTTCTGAGACTTCGTGAAGGTGCTCCGTTAGACCTATTGACTGAGCGAACCACCCTGAGTCTAGATGATATTCAACCTAGCATTGTCAAGGCTCAATCCTTAGGCCTAATGCCGCAGCCTTTGAATCGCTTCGTCACCACCGGTAAAGGATGGGACTTCTTATCTGATGTACAGGAAATTTTTCTCTGATCACAATTTCTAAGTTTTTCCACACTTACTGGGAAATTTTTCTAGGCAAGTGAGAAAGAAGTGGGAAATTTCCGAGTTATTTTCCCACTTCATTTCTCACATGAGGAAACCAAAATCATGCGTAAGACGAAAGAGTTTACAAATGAGTCCCTAAAAACAGTTCCTGGAACTAAAGCGTTTGAAAAAACTCTTGAACCGGAAAGAATCCACAACGAAGGATACAACCATATGATTGAGTTGAGCGAGTATCAAGTAGCCATCCTGATCTAAAAAATCTGTAACGCCCTTATCCGTCATTAAACAATTCTTGAAAAGCAAAGCTCTCAGTAGCGGCTTGGCGTCGGCATGCCAGTGACAAAAGGCAAAGAAAAAAGAGAGACTGACGAATCAATCTCTCTTCTTGAATCTAATGGTCGGGGCGGCGGGATTCGAACTCGCGACCCCTTGCACCCCATGCAAGTGCGCTACCAGGCTGCGCTACGCCCCGACGTAAGGATGGGAATATTACACAATCCTATCCTGTTTGGCAAACTTCCCCATAATCACCCGGCTATTTCTTCTTCCACATCATGGGAGAAGTGTAAATAAGTGATTGGTCATGATTCTTCGGCACTTTCATGCCGACCGTAAAGCCCTGACGCTCACCGGGCAAAGGCGGCACAACCAAGTGCGACGTATCTACCTTGGGCTTTTCTTCTTTTTGAATTTCTTCAGACTTTTCTTCTGAAGCAATCTTCATATCGCCAATCTTGGGACTGGGCTGCAAGAAATCCTCGCTATCCACACCAATGGCTCCCAAGTCGTACGAATGAGGCGCCGTGACTTCTTCTTGCTGCTCTTGGACTTCTTCCTGGGCCTCAGCATTCCTAGCCTCTTCTTCTGCCTCTCTCGCCAGAAGCTCGTTTAAATCTTCCGATACCAAGGCAAAATTTTCCACCGCGTCACGTTCGGCTTTCTCCTTGGCCTGTTGCTCCTGGCGACGGGACTCCTCCAGAGCGGGCGAGTCCAAAATAGCACGGATAGCTTTTAATTCCGCAAGCGCGGCTGCCAAATCCAAAGCAGGTTTTTCAGGTTTTGTCTGCAAAGGAGCGCTGGCCTTGTCATCCAAAATACCTTTTACCTTATTTTGAATCTGCAACTCATGGATCTTATTGCGAGCGCCCAAGATCGTGTAGTGCTCTTCATAGAGCAAATGCTGAATGGTGCGAATCAGCGCCACGTCTTCCGAGCAATAGTAACGGCGGTTGCCCCTTTTGGTCGGGCGCAACTGCGGGAACTCTTGCTCCCAGAAACGCAGCACGGACGGATTCACGCCGATTGATTTGGCCACATCACCGATTGGCAGATAGCGACCCAGAAGTTCTTCTTCCGGGCCATCCAATTCGGTGAGCTCGAAGTCTTTCGTATCGCCCTCGAGCATGCGTACCGGTTCTTCAGAAGCCATAATGGTCCTCCCGAAGCATTAAAGGTTAGTGGTTTCGCGCAAAGAGGGGTGGGTCTTGGCGACCGCTTCTTTCAATTTCTGACTGGCATGAAAGGTCACCACACGGCGCGCCGTAATCGCGATTTCTTCGCCTGTCTTCGGATTTCGACCGGGGCGTTGGGCCTTATCGCGCAATTGGAAATTGCCGAATCCGGAAAGCTTCACGGTGCGACCGCTTTCAAGCGCCGCGCGGATTTCATCAAAAAACGCATCCACCATATCCTTGGCGTCGCGTTTATTCATTCCCATGCGGTTAAAAAGCATCTCCACCAAGTCGGCTTTCGTCATGGTTTTCGTTTCCATCTTGCTCTCTCTTTAATCGTGATTTTTGCAATGCGAGCATTGTAGCAAAGAAATGATTTTCCTTTGATTTTTCAGCTCTTTTTCTGTTTTAAACTAACCAAGGCCTCTCAAAAATGAAAGACCTTGGAGTTAGCGGCGGTCTCTGGCAACTGCCTTTATTGACGCAACACCGCGCCTTGCGTTGCGAGCGCTTGCACCACGGCAGCCAACGCGGCCTCTGCGTCTTCACTCGAATAGTTTTCATCTTCAGGCTGAATTGTCAGGCGGAATGCCATGCTTACTTCAGCCGGCTTATCGCCATCGGCAGCTTTGTGGTAAAGGTCAAAGAGATCAAGCGAGACAAAGCCTGCCAAACGCTTATCCGTTTGAGCCGCTTGAGCGACCGCCTTTTGCAGCGCCATGAAGGTCACACCATGCGGCACCACCACACTCACGTCACGCGAAATGGGTTGGAACTTGCTCACCGGCGTATGCCAAGGCACAGACTTATGCAAAATGGAGGCTACATCTAATTCAAAAACAATCGGCGCATGCGGCAAACCGTAGGTCTGCTGAAGTTTCGGATGCAATTCACCCACAAAACCGATTTCCTTACCATCGAGCATAATCGCCGCGCTACGCCCCGGATGCAAAGCCGGGAAGCTCTTGGCCACAAACGAAGCTTCAAGCGGGGCAATCAAGCGTTCGACATCACCCTTGGCGTCAAAGAAATCAGCCAATCGCGCTGGCACCGCCCACTGCTCACCCATGGCATCACCGTAAAGTAGACCCGCAATACGAACCGGCTGATCAACCCCCTTGACAGAATGCTCTGTTGTCACCACCGATTCATCGCGGCGGAAAATACGGCCGACTTCAAAAAGTTTGGCACTCGTTACCTTACGGTTTAAGTTGTATTTCAAAATATCAACCAAGCCGCCCACCATCTGCGTGCGCATAACCGATAATTGGCTTGCGATCGGATTTAAGAGTTCGATCGGCTGGTCGTTGCCGGCGAAATCTATTTCCCATTCACGAGGCACAAAGCTGAAATTGATGAGTTCTTGATAACCCAAGTCAGCCAACTTCATTCGAAGGCTGTGCACGCTTCGCATACCTTCAGGACGCGTATGCATGTAAGCGCGAGCCATCGGCGGCTGATCAGGTAGCTTTTCGTACCCCACCAAGCGAGCCACTTCTTCAATCAAATCTTCTTCGATTTCAATATCGAAACGATAGGTCGGAGCCTTAACGCTAAAGACCTCATCTTCAAGCGTAAATTCAAAACCCAAGCGCTTAAAGCATTCAGCCATCGTGGCCGTATCGATGTCCATGCCGATTACCTTGCGGGCTCGATCGGCACGCATCTTCACCTCATGGCGTTCAGGCAAAACGGTCACGGCATCAATGACAGGGCCAATGGCCGTCGTTTCTGTTCCGCAAATTTCCGTCACCAAACGGGTGATGTAATTTAAAACCTTCTCTGTCTGACCGAAGTCCACACCGCGTTCATAACGGTAGGCCGCATCAGTTGAGAAATTCAGGCGACGGCAGCGGCCTTGGATAGCCTTTTGATGCCAGAAAGCCGATTCGATAGAAATGCAAGTCGTTTCATCGGTCACCTTGGTGTCTTCTCCACCCATGATGCCGGCGAGCACCTTCGGGCCATTGGCGTCACAAATAACACCCAGTTCGGCATCAACGTCCACCGTCTGACCGTTTAAGAGCTCGATTTTTTCGCCGGACTTACCCCAACGAACCGTATAAGCGCCACCTACGATCTTTTGAGCATCACTAAAGTGTGTCGGGATACCAGTTTCCAACATCACATAGTTGGAAATATCCACTAGAGCAGAGATGCTTCGCTGACCGCTTCTTTCCAAACGATCCTTCATCCATTGAGGAGTTGGAGCATGGATATTGAGGTTATCGATACGACGCGTCGTATAGCGGCCACACAAATCCGGCGCCTCAATCTTGATATCAATCTTGGTGTCGGAATTGGCCGGCACTTCAGGCATTTCAGGCAACGTCAGAGGCGCGCCCGTAACGGCATGCAGGTCCCTTGCCACACCGATTAAAGAAAGAGCGTCACCGCGATTCGGCGTCAGTTTGATTTCAATCTTTTTGTCATCCAAATGACAGGCCGTGCGAATATCCTCACCAATCGTCAGATCATCGGGCAGAATCCACAAACCGGTGTGATCTTCCGTAATGCCCAATTCACGAGCAGAGCAAAGCATCCCCATGGAAACTTCGCCGCGCATCTTGGCCTTTTTAATCGTGAAGTTGCCCGGCAAAACTGCGCCGATCTTGGCGCACGGCACCAAAATGCCTTCGCGCACATTGGGGGCGCCGCATACAATCTGCAAGGGCTCACCGCCATCGCCAACGTCGACTTGGCAGATGTGCAAGTGATCAGAATTCTCATGATCTTTAACGGAGAGCACTCGGGCCACCACAACGCCTGAGAAGGCCGGAGCAACCGAACTTACCTCCTCGACTTCAAGCCCCGCCATCGTCATGGCTTCACACAATTCGTCCGTTGTCAGATCCGGATTAATGTAGGAACGTAACCAGCTTTCAGAAAATAACATCTTGTTTTCTCTTTTTAAATTGTTGAGCCATTAACGATTAAATTGCTTCAAAAAGCGTAAATCGCCTTCAAAGAAAAGACGCAAATCGTCAATTCCGTAACGCAACATCGTCAAGCGTTCAAGACCGGAACCGAACGCAAAACCGATATAGCGTTCGGGATCTAAACCGTAGTTACGGACCACATTCGGGTGAACTTCACCTGCGCCTGAAATTTCCAACCAACGGCCCTTCTTCGGTCCGCTTGTAAACATCATGTCCACTTCCACGGACGGTTCCGTAAACGGGAAATAGCTTGGGCGGAAGCGAACTTTCAATTCATCCGTTTCAAAGAATTGACGCAAGAAATCGGTGTACACGCCCTTTAAGTCTGAGAAGCTGACATCGGTGTCAATCCAAAGACCTTCGACCTGATGAAACATCGGCGAGTGGGTGGCATCGCTGTCAACACGGTAGGTGCGCCCAGGCGCCAACACTTTAATTGGAGGCGTATGGGTGCGGGCATAACGCACCTGCATGGGCGAAGTGTGTGGACGAAGGGGCAAAAGCTTACCCGTTTCATCCTTCATGTCCACATAAAATGTATCCTGCATGGAGCGAGCCGGGTGATTGGGCGGGTTATTCAAAGCCGTAAACGAATACCAGTCCGTTTCAATTTCAGGACCATCAGCCACATCAAAACCAATCGAGCGGAAGATTTCCTCAATACACATCTGCGTCATGATGACCGGATGCACGCCTCCTTGCGGATATTTACGACCGGGCAATGTCACATCCAACGCTTCGGCAGCAAGCCTTGCCGCCAACTTTTCATTGGCCAATTCTTCACGACGAGCTTCGAGCGCTTGTTCGATGGCGCGCTTAGCGCCCCCCAACGCTTGTCCCATTTCACGCTTTTCTTCGTGCGTGAGTTTTGAGAGACCTTTCATTAAAACCGTAATAGAGCCGGTTTTCCCTAAAAATTTAGCCTTCGCGTCTTCCAGAGCGGCGGGCGTCGTCGCCTCGGCAAAAGCACTCTGCGCTTGGGCAATGATCTGGGACAAATCTTGCATGATTATTCGCTTGTTATAAGTCAAAGAAAGTTTTAATTATAGTCCGAACAAAATCGCTTTTCACCCTGATTTTCAAGGCTTTTTCCTAACTTTTACCGCCTTTTCTCTGAGCCATTATTCATGAAAAAAATTGTTCTGAACGCCTCGTATCGGAGTACACTGGAATTAAGGACAGAGGCAAAAATTCATAATAATCAACTTGTTGAATTTAAAGAATTTTTTGCAATCCCTCCGAAATAAACAAACATAACATGGAGAATGGATTTATGCGTGTGATAGTTCCTGTTGATGGCGGTAGAGACTGCCGTGAAGCGATTCGATTTATTGCCTCGAAAAAAGAATGGTTTGAACAAGAAAAACCTGAGGTTGAACTTGTTTATGTTCAAAAACCGATTGTAGAACGCGCTACGGAACAGGCCGAATTCAACATGGGGGCGTATTACGAAGCGCAGTCCAAGGCCGTCTGGTCCGGCATGCGTGAAGAAATTGACGCAATTCCAGGAGAAGTGAAAAAGACTGCTTTGGTGGGGCACCCTGCTCAAGTTATTCCGGACTACGCTAATGAGAAAAAAGCCGACCTGATCGTCATGGGTGCTCGAGGCTTGAGTGCGCTGCAAAACCTTTATTTGGGTTCTGTATCGCTGGCGACAATTGCCTCTTCCAAGTGCCCGGTGCTTGTTTTCCGTCAAACAACTGAGGTGAAACCCTCCGGTCTGCACATTGGCCTGTCCGTTGACGACTCTCCCTTTGGACCCAAATGCGCAGATTATTTGATCGCTCACCGTCACTTCTTCGGCAAAGACGCAACATTTGAGATCATTAATGTGGTGCCGGACGATCCGCTTTATGCGCCGGACTTTGTCAACGAAGGACCAATACCACCTCAAATGACTTGGGAAGAAATACAAGGGCTCGAATTTGAAGCCTCCGTTAAATCACCGGTCGAAAAATTCGATATCGCCGGCGTTCCGGTTAGAGCTGTTAAGCTTATCGGCAATCCCGAAGACGTCCTTCCGAAGTACGCGGACGAGCATCTGGATGTTATGGTCATGGGTACGCACGGCAAAGGTGCGCTTCGCTCACTCGTGTTCGGCAGTTCCACTCGCGCCATGATTGCTGCAACAAATTTGCCGATTTTGGTGGTACCCAATGTCTAATCAATAGTGGTTTTGTTATTTAACGAAACCATCTCGCGAGCCCCAAGCGATTTCGTCGCGAGGGGCTCTTTCTTTTCTTTGCCTTTTATCAATAGTTAGCGTTTACCCTTACTCGTAAACACGGAATCGGCGTACACTGAAATTAAGAAAGAAATAACTCAATATATTTACGTAACTTATTGAGTTTTAACGGTTTATTGTTCATATACGGAGTGTTTTATGCGTGTATTGATTCCTGTTGACGGTGGCGCAGACTGCCGAGAAGCGATTCGTTTTGTGACCAGCAGAAAATCTTGGCTTACCAATCAAAAACCACAGATTGAGTTGCTCTACGTGCAAAAACCTTATATTGAGCATCCGATGGAAGAAGGGGATTTTGATATTCAGTCTTGGTACTACGATGACAAAATCAAGGCGGTATTTGATGACATGGCTGAAGATATCGCAACGCTGCCTGAAAATGTTATCAAGACGAGTAAGATCGGTCACCCGGCCAAGGTTATCGCGAGCTACGCTCGTGAAATCGGTGCGGACCTTATTGTGATGGGCGCTCGAGGTTTAAGCGCTCTAAAGAATCTTTATTTAGGTTCTGTTTCTTTGGGCACAATTGCCAAAGCCACTTGTCCTGTTCTCGTTTGCCGTGAACATTACACCCCCAAGGATGAAAATCTCAGGATCGGTATTGCGGTTGACGGCTCCGGTTTTGGTGATCTTTGCACAAAATTTGCGATTCAGAATAAAGACTTGTTCGGCACCGACGCTTCCTTTGAAGTCATTTATGTTCACGCGGATGAGGAAACGGTTCCCACAGAACTTCTGGATAAGGGCGTGCTTGAGCTCGACAAAACTTTACCTAAGTACGAGCATGAAGAGTACGTCAACGCTGTTGAGTCGCCTCTGTCTCAACTGAAAGCGGCGGGCCTTAAAGCCGAGCCTGTTGAGTTGCGCGGTTCACTACAGACAACACTTACCCACTACGCTGATGAAAATCTCGACATGGTTGTAATGGGCTCGCACGGCAAGGGCCGCATAAGCTCGTTGGTCTTTGGCAGTTCCACCCGCGCCATGGTGGCTTCCTGCAGAATGCCAATTTTCATTGTCCCCGGTGAAGCCTAAGTTTTAACACAACGGCATGATTTAGACCCCCAAGGTTTAAAACTTGGGGGCTTTTTAATGCAACAAATGATGGCCCGGACAGTTGATGTTTAGCAAAACAAAACGGGAGGTCGTTTGACCTCCCGCTTCTTGAATTCTGGTGGCGAGTCAGTCGTTCATTTTTGACAATCGTGAGTGATTCGGCGTGTGATTGTTTCGGTGCCGCTTTTATACAACAGATCGTGCCTACGGCTCACCGTATTGCGACGTTGACATCCTTGGCACGATCCACGTAACCCTGCACCCTAGACGGTGAGCGAGAGTGAAGTGTCGCCTGAGTCTTGCAACCACTTGCGAATCCGTCCAGCTTAATCGAGCCGTTAGGGTTCAAATCCACGTCTATGGTCAGCGCCGAGCATCCTTTGAATGTGTCGGTGAAGTCTGTGAGCTGTGGATTATGGACGAAGAGCCCCCTAGGCACACGTTGGAGGGTCCTACAACCCTCGAACGCACCGCTTAATGATCTTACATTTCCAAGGTGCGGAAGCGGCGCCAGAAGCTCCTTTACGAAGTCCTTATTAAAATCGATGAGAGGATAGTCTCGAACGCCATCAACCCTTCGAATTTCAACGATGTCGTTTACCTTGAAGCTAACCCGATCAAGAAGCTGATCGGTCGGTTTCCCGTTGATCAAGATTTGAAACCCTTGAAGTCGATGCTTAGGGATGTTGACCAGCCGAAGACTGTTTAACGACTTAGAGGCTCTGAATCGGTAAAAATTGTCGTTCATCATGATATGGATTGCTTGATATACCGTATTAGTATTTACCGATTTAAGGGGAAACTTCCCGTTGGAGAGTTTCCGAACAATACCGATTCGTCTGTAACCCTTGACATTATTGGCAGTTATCGATGCCGTCTATCTCATTATCTCCTATAAGTGGAGATTGAACTCTCACTATGTGAGACGTTCTTGCTTATCAGTCGTCAGACTGTAAGTTCAATCATTGTGACTCACCCTCTTTACACACACAATCCAAGATTGTGACGCTGGGGCGAAGCCCTAGCGATCACGTTGTCGAGTGCGAGTGTCAGCGAGCGCTCGTCAACAGACACTTCTCTTGAAAGATTCTTCGTTTGTTCCTTTCCCTGTATTGTCCGACCATCCCACGTAAATCTTTCTTCCGAACATTCTCGTTGCCACTTCTTCGAATACCTTGATCGTAGCTTCTCTGTCAGATTTCCTGACGTACATTGCATCGCAATGATGTAGATACGGGATCTTGCGTTTCAACAATTCCTTGCCGATCTCGATCATAAAGTCCGATTCAATCCTTTGTATCTCTTTGAATACCTTCGGCTTGCCATACAGCTCTTTCAGATACGGTCGCTCCTTCT
>CAJMEC010000025.1 GCA_905212345.1 uncultured Sutterella sp.
TCAAGAAACCGAAGGCCCAGGTTTCTGCCACAAATGTATGGGAGTATTGATAAAAAATCCAATAAATAAAAAAAATAAAAAATTTCAAAAAATAATGATTTTGCAAAAATATATTTTGCTATTAAAGTTGATTTTGATTTTTTTTGATCATGAAAATAGATATAAAAATGCCCACATCTGACGAACAGTGTGGGCCACAACTCAGAATCCGTATAGTAACCAATCTTGGCTAGGTCTGGATCGTTTGTCATGCTCACCGAAAAGATAAGGGGCTAGATCAGCTAAAGCTTTTCGGTAGACATCGTGTTTGAAATCGATGACATCGCGCAATGGAACCCAGTAATCATTCCAGCGCCATGCGTCAAACTCCGGTTGGGAAGAAGCGAAAAGATTGATCTTCGATTCCGGTCCAACGAGTTTTAATAAAAACCAAATTTGCTTTTGTCCGCGGTATATCGAACGGTCAGCACGTCTGAAAGGTTCGGGAACATCATAATAGAGCCACTCACTCGTATGAGCGATGATTTTAACATCATCGGGCGTTAAACCTATTTCCTCATTGAGTTCACGCATCAGCGCTGTCTCAATATCCTCACCTTCGTCAATACCTCCTTGGGGAAATTGCCAAGCCGGTTTTTTCAGTCGTTTGGCCCAAAATACCTTTTTGTCGTCATTGGTTAAAATAATGCCGACATTCGGACGGTAACCGTCACTGTCCAACATGAAAGGCCTCAAAATCTCTAAAATTACTCTTTTACTTTTACCAAGTGCATGGTAAAAAGTGCACATCGAAAAATTGTACCTTAATTAGCGAGAAAACAATGCGCGCTCGTACCTTTTTTATTTCTACATTAAAAGAAGCTCCGTCGGATGCCGACATAGTGAGCCAACAGTTAATGATTCGCGCCGGCATGATCAAGAAGCTGGCCGCGGGTGTCTATACCTATATGCCGATGGGTTTGCGTTCTCTTCGTAAGATCGAGAACATTATTCGTGAAGAAATGAATCGCGCGGGTGCGATTGAATTATTGTTGCCGATGGTGCAACCCGCTGAACTTTGGCAAGAGTCTGGCCGTTGGGAAAAGTATGGCCCGGAACTTTTACGTTTTAAAGATCGTCATCAACGTGATTTTGTGATTCAGCCCACTTCTGAAGAAGTGATTACGGATTTTGCCCGTCAGGAAATTCGCTCCTGGCGTCAACTTCCGGTAAACCTCTATCAAATCCAAACAAAATTTCGAGACGAACGTCGTCCCCGTTTTGGTGTAATGCGTGGTCGTGAATTCACGATGAAGGATGGTTATTCGTTTGACCGTGACCAAGAAGGTGCGTTGAAGTCCTATGACAAGATGTATGAGGCCTATCAACGTATTTTCACCCGTTTGGGTCTGACTTTCCGTGCTGTGGCAGCCGATACCGGTTCTATTGGCGGTGACCGCTCGCACGAATTCCAAGTTATTGCGGATACCGGTGAAGATTTAATTGCTTACTGCCCTGATAGTGATTTTGCAGCCAACATTGAATTGGCTCCGGCACCGTGTTTAATAGCTGAGCGTGCAGCGGCTAAAGAAACGATGCAAAAAGTTCCGACGCCCGGTAAGGAAAAGTGTGAAGATGTGGTGGAACTTTTAGGCCGCGAATTGACTTCTTCGATGAAGTCTGTTGTTTTGGCTGCCGAACGTTTTGATGAAAAGGGCGAGCCCATTGAGCCGCAAATTGTGATGATTTTGCTTCGAGCTGATCACGATTTAAATGAAGTGAAGGCAGGGAAACTTCCTGAATTAAAGGACGGTTTCCGTTTTGCCACGGATGCCGAAATCATTAAGGCGTTTGGTTGTAAGCCGGGCTACCTGGGACCTGTCGGTATCAAGGATGATATCGTTGTGTATGCAGATCTGACGGCCGCCAATATGAGTGATTTTATTTGCGGAGCTAACGAAGAAGGTTTCCACATTACGGGTGTGAACTGGGCAAGGGATTTGCCGGAACCTAAAGTGGCCGATTTACGCAATGTAGTTGAAGGAGATGCCTCTCCGGATGGTAAGGGAGTACTGAAGCTTCAACGTGGTATCGAAGTGGGGCATGTGTTCTACTTGGGAACGAAGTATTCTAAAGCGCTCAATGCCACTTATTTGGATGAAAACGGTAAGCCTCAAGTTTTGGAAATGGGTTGCTATGGTATCGGTGTATCACGCCTTTTAGGCGCCGCTATTGAACAAGGACACGATGAACAAGGCATTATTTGGCCGGAATCCATCGCGCCGTTTACCACTGTGATTTGCCCGATGAATTATTCCAAGAGTGCCATGGTGCGGGAAGCGGCCGATAAACTCTATGAGGACTTGAAAGCAGCCGGAGTAGATGTGATTTTGGATGATCGGGAAATGCGTCCAGGCGTTATGTTTGCAGAATGGGAATTGATCGGTATTCCTCATCGTATTGTGGTTGGTGAACGCGGTCTCAAGAATGGCGAAGTGGAGTATGCCAATCGCCGTACCATTAAGGAAAAACAGATGGTCAAGACTGAAGAAATTGTCAGCTTCCTTTTAAAGCAATAAACGCTTTTCTCTGTTTAAAAAAACTCGGGGACTGACAAGTCTTCCGAGTTTTTTGAAGTTTAAGAAAAACCGCTCGAAAAAAGAGCGGTTTTTTTAGAGTCGCGAGTCGCTGATTAGCGCTTGCAGCACTTCTTCTTAGAAGCAACAGCGGCCTTGAAAGCGGCGCCAGCGGTGAACTTCGGCAACACGGTGGCCGGGATCTTGATCGTTTCGCCCGTGGAAGGATTGCGACCTTCGCGAGCAGCGCGCTTCGTGGCTTTGAACGTACCGAAACCGATCAATTGGAAGCCGTCACCCTTGGCAACAGCCTTAACGATAGCTTCAAACACAGAGTCAACGATACGACCGGCTTGAGCTTTGGAAAGTTCGTTTTCTTCAGCAACGATGGCGATGAGTTCTTGCTTGTTCATTGGAATTCTCCTAAAAAAATGAGCATCAGAACGATGAACGTCTCTAATATACTCCATCTATTCCCTTTAAAACCAGAGGGTTGCGTTAAAAAATGAAAGAAAAAGGGTATTTTTTATTGATTTGAATTAAAAACATAACAAAAACGTAGCAAAAAGGAGACAGTAGTCGCTTTCAATGCCCCAAATAGCAGGCCTTAAAGTCAAAAATGAAATAAAAAACGCTCCGAAATAAAAGGTATTTCAGAGCGCTTTTTCCCCAACACAGTTTGTCTATTGAGCGACCGCTTTTGTTTGAGAAGGATTTTTCTTTGAAACCTCAATTAAACGGCGGAAAGTTTCAGAAGACAATGTAATTTGCTTAAGAACCGCTGCTCGTGTTTTTTCGTTGATTCGATCACTACCTGCGCCGTGAAGAATCTCAAGGAAAAGATCTGCCAGTTCACTTTTAACCGTGTCAGGCTTGATTGCTTTGGCGATCAATTTTTGTTTAGCGTCCTCGTAACGGTTAATTTGCTCATCCGACAATCGTTTGAAGATTTTATCGGCCATTACTTCTTCACCGTGATAATTCATTTGGAAAAGCGTTTTTTTTACGAGTTTTTCGTTTTCCCGATATTCAGGACAGTTATCCAAGGTGGTTCGAATAGCAGTAGCTTGCAAAAGTGCGCTCCAGAGTGCCTTAAACAGGTCATAGGGACCAGGATTTAAAAAATCAAATAGCGGCAATTTGGCCTTTGAGACTCGAGCAGCTTCACGAGCGGTAAAGCGTACTAAGTCGCGAATGCAACCACCATAGGTGTAACCTAAATCTTCTGCAAATTGGTTCGTAATGATTTTGCTCATTTCTGGGTACCTAAAAAATTAACGTTTACTGTCCACCGGGTCAAAGGTGAGCTGAATCGTCCTGGGAGGATTGCCCGTCGGATGATTCGGGAATGGGTTACAGGCGCGGATTGCGCGTTCTACGGCTTGGTCAAAGGCCGGCAGACCGCTTGCTTTGAGCAGGCGAGGAGCACCGGCCTGACGGCCGTCGTTCAAAAGGTGCACTTCGTAGACCGCTTTATATTGTCCTGCCTTCATATTGGGTGTGACTGCAAAAGCAATATTGGGACGAATGCATGCAATGATTCGTGAACTATAGAGCGCCGATTGCGCTCCGCCTGCTTGAACAGTAACTCCGGCAACATTTTGTTGAGAAGAGGCTTGAAGCTCTTTCAATTGTTCGCGTTGCATTTGTTGAGCCAGGCGTCTGGCTTGCTCTCGTCTGCGCTGTTGAGCTTCCTCTTGGCGTTTTTTCTCTTCGGCCAAACGTTTTTCTTCTTCTAACTTTTTCTGTTCTTCCAGGCGACGTTGCTCTTCTTGGAGACGTTTTTGCTCTTCCAATTGGCGTTGTTCTTCTAATTTTTTCTGCTCTTCGAGTTTCTTTTTCTCTTCCTCTTGCTGACGAATCACATTTTCATCAGGCGCTTGCTCGACGGGCTTTTCAACCTTTGCAGGAGGCGGAGCGGGTTCTGGCTCTGGCTCTGGTTCCGGTTCTTCCTTGAGCTCTTCTTTGGGAGGTTCTGCTTTTTGCACTTCTTTGGGGGGTGTTACAGACGTTACGTTGGCCATTTGCGAGGGAGACCAAAGCTCCGCATACACCACATCGGTGCTTTCAGTATTCCATTGGAAAACAAAAAACAGACCGATAAAAAGAATCGCATGCATGAACAAAGCCAGCACAAATGGCAGCCCCCAACGGTTGGGCTGTTGTGACTGTTGTCGGGGAACATCATTTTTTTGTTGATGAACCGCCGGTTTGTTCTTCTTTAATGGATTCACGGCTTATTTCTCAATTTTCAATGAAAGACCGACTCGGGCAATGTCTGCCGCTTGAAGTTGTTTCATAACATTGACGACTTGTTCATATTGAACGACTTTGTCAGCAGCAATGACAACCGGAATATCAGCACGTCCTTCTTGTGCTTTTTTTACGGTTGCAATGAGACCGGGCATATCGACAGCCAAAAGCTCTTTGCCTTTTCTGACAGACATGGCACCCGTCGGATGCACAATAACTTCAACAATTGCCTCAGGCGCCTTTTCAGCTTTTTTGACACTGGGTAAGTTGACCAATGACGGATTTACAAATGGGGCGGCCACCATCAAGATAACCACGAGCACAAGCATGACGTCAATGTATGGAACAACATTGATTTCCGCCATTAGTCGACGAGAGGAACGTCGGGAGGAACGCAGACCTTCCATAATCAGCCTCTTTGACGTTGGAGAATGTTTTGGAATTCTTCAGCGAAACTTTCGTATCGATTGGATAAACGTTCTACATCATTAGCAAAACGGTTATAAGCCGCCACAGCAGGAATAGCGGCAAAAAGGCCAATTGCAGTTGCAACCAATGCCTCGGCAATGCCGGGGGCGACTGTTGCAAGAGAGGCGTTATCGAGCGCAGACAAGCCCGTAAATGCATTCATAATGCCCCAAACGGTGCCGAATAAGCCGATGTAGGGGGAGACGGAACCGATTGAAGCCAAAGTGGGTAAGCCGTTTTCGAGGCTATCCATTTCACGTTGGTAGGTCGCGCGCATAGCGCGACGTACACCATCGAGAGCTTCAACAGAACCACGGGTTGAGAGTTTGAGAAATTCGGTCATCCCGGAAGCAAAGATTCGTTCTTGTGTGCCGGAGTGTTCACGGTGATTTTGTGCGTGTTCATAGAGTTTGTTGAGTTCCGCACCGCTCCAGAAGCGACTTTCAAAATCTTCACTGAGTTGTTTGGCCTGGCGAAGTTGGAAGAATTTCTGAAAAATTCGAGTCCAACTGATTAAGGACAAAATAATCAAAATGGCCAAGACTGCCTGAACCACGACACTGGCGTGTGTGAGCAAAGACAAGATGGACATGTCGGCACTAGCGTTCATAAAACTTCCTTTATTCGGTTGCGTTGGAGTCAACAAGCAACAGTTTTTCAATCGTTTCAAAAATGGGCGAGGGGATTGCTGTCGGTACGCCTTTAACCGGATCAATACAAACAACACGAACTTCAGCGGCAGCCATAAGAGTCTCGCCTCTGTATGCGCGCTGATCAAAAACAAAACTCGCCCTTCGCAAGCTCTTTAGTGTTGTCCGGATTTGTAACTCATCGTCAAGCTTAGCGGGCCGCTTGAATTGGATCGATAAATCCGAGACAACAAAGGCACAGGTTTTCATTTCTAAAAGAGCGTTTTGGTTCCAGCCCAAACTGCGCAGAAACTCGGTGCGCGCTCTTTCAAAAAATTTGAGGTAATTTGCGTGGTAGACCACACCGCCCGCATCGGTATCTTCAAAATAAACGCGGGCACTCCAAATAAACTCTTGCGAAATAGGGGGTTGCATTATAACACGTTGTTTTTGTTAAAAAAGTGACGAAGTTTGTCCGGATAAGCCAGGCGCTTCATACCCAAAATGCTGGTACGCCAGAAGAGTCGCTACGCGTCCTCTTGGTGTTCTTTGCAGATGTCCCTGTTGGATGAGATAGGGTTCAACCACATCTTCCAGGGTTTCGCGATCTTCTCCTACAGCGGCGGCCAAATTGTCGATACCAACCGGACCCCCGTTAAATTTTTCAATGATGGCCAAGAGAAATTTACGGTCAATTAAATCAAATCCCAAGGGATCAACATCAAGCATTTGCAGCGCTTTATCAGCCACATCTCGAGTCACCACACCATCGTATTTAACCTGAGCATAGTCGCGAACCCGTCGTAGCAAACGATTGGCGATACGCGGCGTTCCGCGACTTCTTCGGGCAACCTCAAAGGCGCCTTGTTCATCGATCTGAACGTTTAAAAGTTTGGCGCTGCGCTTAACGATTTTTGCCAGATCTTCGTTGCTGTAAAACTGCAGTTGGGCAACGATTCCAAACCGTGCTCTCAACGGATTGGTGAGCATGCCGGCGCGAGTTGTCGCGCCGATCAACGTAAATGGTTTCAGATCTAATTTAATAGAGCGGGCTGCTGGCCCCTCACCGATCATGATGTCAATCTGGAAATCCTCAAGCGCTGGATACAAGATTTCTTCAACGACAGGAGAGAGACGATGAATTTCATCGATAAAGAGTACATCGTTTTCCTGCAAATTAGTCAAAATGGCAGCAAGATCGCCTGGGCGTTCCAGTACAGGACCAGAGGTTTGGCGAAGATTTACTCCCATTTCGTTGGCCACAATATGGGCCAGGGTTGTTTTGCCCAGACCGGGAGGTCCGAAAACCAGTAAATGGTCTAAAGCTTCATGTCTGGACTTCGCCGCTTTAATAAAAACGGAGAGTTGTTCGCACGCTTTGGGTTGACCAACGTAGTCTTTCAACTTTGTGGGCCGCAGAGCGCGGTCTACACTTTCTTCATTCGGCGAAGCGACTTCACCGGCAACAATTCGTTCAATCGTTTGCATGGCAGATCATACTCACATATTTTGTAGAGCCATACGGATACCATCGGAAACAGAAATATCTTCTGGTAGTTTCTTTACAGCCATTGTGGCTTCTCGTTCACTGTAGCCCAATCCAATTAATGCGTTGATGATATCGGCAGTCGCAGAATTTTGGGCAACAGTAGAGACCGTTGAAAGAGTACCGGTTAACTTGTCTTTAAGTTCTAAAATCAAGCGCTCTGCCGTTTTTTTGCCGATACCTGGAACGCGGGTAAGAAGCGAGGCTTGTTGCATGGCAACGGCGTTGACCAAGTCAGACACGGATAGCCCGGAGAGAATTGACAAGGCGGTTCTGGCGCCGATCCCCGAGACTTTCAGCAATTGCCTAAACGTTTCTCGCTCCTCAGCGGTGAGAAACCCGTAAAGTAACTGCGCATCTTCGCGTACAACCATGTGCGTCAATAGCGTCACCTCTGAGCCGATAGACGGTAAGTTATAAAACGTGGACATCGGCACATCAATCTCATAGCCTACTCCGTGCACATCAACAAGAATGTGTGGAGGATTGCTCTCTGCCAATTGTCCTTTAATGCGTCCGATCATTTATTGTTTCCTTTATTGTTTCCTCGCCAAGCCCAAATGAACTTCCCAAGCGGCTCGATTTTTAGCTCCAGAATGGCGTCTGGCGTGGCCGGCACTGGTTTTCGGGGCCTGCATGGCTCCCATCATGCGAAAAGACTGAGCGGCGCAAACGGCGCAGGCTAAAGCATCGGCGGCATCGGCTTGAATTTTTTCCGGTAGCCCCAGCATGCGGGACATCATGGCTTGAACTTGGGCTTTATTGGCTCGGCCAGTGCCGACAGTTGCTTGTTTGATTTCTGTCGGCGTGAATTCGTTCACCAAAAGGTCTTCGTTTGCCAGTGCTGTCAACGCCGCGCCTCGGGCTTGGCCTAAAAGAAGCGTTGTGTAAGGATTCATGTTGACGAACACTTTCTCACACGCCGCAAAACTTGGAGTTGTTTCACGGGCGATTTTGCCGACTTCTGTGAAAATAAAACGGAGTCGGTCAGCTAATTCTCCTTTGGGGATATTAATAACACCGGCAGTCACGAACTTCAACTCGTTGCCGTAGACGTCAATAACTCCGAACCCCGTGTGGTTAAGCCCCGGGTCAACGCCCATGATTCGAACAAAATCGCTCACTATTTAGTGCCTGCCAAAGTTGCCGAAACCACCCAGGCCGCCTAAGCCGCCACCGAATTTATTTAAACCACCCAAGGCGCGCATCATCTTTGCCAGCCCACCTTTTTGCATGGTTTTCATCATAGTCTGAGTCTGTTCAAACTGCTTGAGTATTTTGTTGACTTCCTGAACAGGGACACCCGCGCCGGCAGCAATACGGCGTTTGCGGCTTGCCTTGATAATATCAGGGTGCATGCGTTCGAAAGGCGTCATTGAGTTGATAATGCCCTCGGTTCTGGCAATGGCTTTCTGAGCATCATCATCGTTAATTTTGGAAGCGGCTTCTGCAAATTGTGTAGGAAGTTTTTCCATTAAACCGGAAAAGCTTCCCATATTTTTCATTTGAGCTAATTGGGCCTTAAAGTCATTGAGGTCGAACTTATTGCCCGCCTTCATCTTTTGGGCAAGCTTTTGAGTTTGTTCGACGTCAATAGCTTTTTGAACGTCTTTTACCAAGGCAACGATATCGCCCATGCCGAGGATGCGGCTTGCCATTCCTTCAGCGTTAAAGGGTTCCAGACCATCAATTTTTTCAGAGACACCGACGAATTTAATTGGTTTACCGGTTGTGTAAGCCACCGATAAAGCGGCACCGCCTCGGCTGTCACCGTCGAGCTTTGTGAGAATAACGCCTGTCAGCGACAATCTTTCGTTAAAGGCCTGCGCGGCCTGAACGGCTGTTTGACCCAACATGGCATCAGCCACGAACATTGTCTCGGAGGGTTTGAGTTCATCATGCAACTCAGCCACTTCATTCATCATTGCTTCATCGATGGATAAGCGCCCGGCCGTATCCACAATGAGAACATCGTAGAAGTAGCGTTTGGCATGTGCCAAAGCATCTTTTGCAATGGTCAGCGGTTTTTGCTTTGCGTCCATTGCAAAGTTATCAGCGCCGGCTTGCTCTGTAATCACCTTTAATTGGTCTGCAGCGGCGGGGCGATACACGTCGGTTGAAACCGTGAGGACTTTTTTCTTTTTGTCGTTAACTAAAAAACGAGCAAGCTTACCGGCAGAAGTCGTTTTACCTGCCCCCTGAAGGCCGGCGAGAAGAATAACCGCTGGCGGTTGAGTAGCTAGATTAATTTCTTTATCTTTTTCTGAGAGACTGCCGCCGATGATATCGGTCAGTTCACGTTGCACAACACCGACGAGCGCCTGTCCGGGGTTGAGGTTGCCAATGACTTCCTCGTTCATGGCTTTAGCTTTGATGCGCGCGATCAGTTCGCGAACTACAGGCAAGGCAACGTCAGCTTCCAGCAGTGCAATGCGAACTTCACGCAACATATCGCGGGTATTTTCTTCGGTCAGACGAGCCTGACCGCGCATGGTTTTAATGACGCGCGAAAGGCGTTGGCTTAATGTATTGAGCATTTCGTTTCAAAAAATTAGAAAGATAACCACAACATTGACAGCCCTATCCCTTACAATGAGACACTGTTAAAAACATATTAGCGACAGTGTCGGATAGGTGAGCTCGTCAAATGGATTTAAACCTCATATTGTACGGTGTTGCGTCAATTTTTTATCTGATTGTGGGCGGAAAAATTGTCAGCACATTTAAAAAACGTGGTGATCAGGCGCCAACTTGGTCTTTGCCGGTCATTGCGGCGGCCATTGTTGCCCATTTTTGGGTTTTACAATCTTCCATTTTCTGCGCACCGCAGACGGTTTGGGTTACTTTCGGTAATTCAATATCGGCTATTTGCTTTTTCAGCACGCTGATACTGTTTTTCGGAGCGCTTTATTCGCGTGTACACGCCCTTTATGGGATTGTCCTTTTGATCGCCGGTTTGGGGATTTGGAGCCCGTTGTTATTTCCTTCGGATGCTCAGCCGATTGTTGGCTCGACCATGGGCTTTAAACTTCATATAGCTTTCGGTCTGTTAGCTTATAGTTTCATGCTGATGAGTGTTGTGCAGGCCGTCCTCATGAGTATTTTGAATTCCAGACTCAAAAATCATGAAGCCTTGGAGGAACCGGAAGGTATTGTCGCTTCCATGCCCAATCTTATGACAATGGAGCGAATTCTTTTTCGAGTCATTTTTGCCTGTTTTGTCGTTCTGACATTAACCATTATTACGGGCATGATCTCTACTGTGCACTATCTAGACGCCCTTTTGGCGTTTGACCACAAGACTGTGCTGACGATTTTAAGTTGGCTCGTTTTCGGTATTTTGTTACTGGGCCGAAAGCTTTTGGGTTGGCGCAGCCGTAAGGCTTTAACTATTTTTTGGATAGCTGTAGCCTTGCAGATCATCGCTTTTTTAGCCTACCGTTTCGTATTGGATGTCTTAAAGTAGGATAAAACCATGCTGGGTAAAGTTCTTTTTTGGGTTCTTTTGGGGTTACTCCTTTTTATTTTTTGGCAAAAGAAACGGGTGGCTCGAGTTAAACGTGAGGAATCAGAAAGAAAAGCGCCTGAATCAAAAAAGATGGTTCAGTGTCCGGTATGCGGTGTGCATTTTGTTGAAGTGGACGGTATGTGGGTAAATGGAACAATGTACTGCAGTCCCGAGTGCGCAGAGAAAGCAAAGGGTTCAAAAGAATGATCAGCTTTGATTCAGAAGGGTGGATTAGGGGCAGTGATACGGTTTGTGAACAAAGCCCCTTTTTTGATGATAGACAGGCCGATTGCACTGTTAATCTGGTTGTCATGCATAACATTTCCCTTCCAGCCGGTGTTTTCGGTTTAGGTTATGTCAGAGCTCTTTTTTTAGGCCATTTGCTTCAAACCGAAATCCAAGGATTCGAATCGCTCAGGGGCTTAAAAGTTTCCTCCCATTTTTTTATTGACAGAAGGGGACTGATTAGCCAGTTTGTCAGTACCAAAAAACGAGCATGGCATGCCGGTCGGTCTACTTTTCAGGCAAAGAGCTGTTGCAATGATTTTTCCATAGGAATTGAGATGGAAGGATCAGACTTTGTTCCTTTTGAATCTGTTCAATATGAAGCCCTGCAGAAGCTACTAAAAGCTTTGTTTAAGACGGAACCCAATTTGGCGTACATTACGGGACACAGTGATATCGCACCGGATCGTAAAACGGACCCTGGTCCCTATTTCGACTGGAAGCGCGTCTTTTCTGAACCGGAAATCGCAAAACAGTTAAAATATTCGACTGTTCAACCCATTAAATCACACTAATGATGGCTAGTTTTATCGCATTTCTTTTCAACATGGTGACCACTTTTGTTGGTTGCCTTTTGATTCTTCGTGCGTTTATTTTTTATCAGCGCTTATCAATCTTTGATCCTATCGCCCGTTTAGCCTGGTTTGGTACCAATTGGTTGGTTGTTCCTGTTTCGCGTTTGGTGAAACCGGGCAGGCGTTGGGAATGGGCATCTGTTTTGTCAGCCTTCATTATGGCGGCAGTAGTTGCGATTGTGACTCGTCAGGTCACCGGTTTGCCGGTTAGTTGGTTGGGTGTTCCCGTCTGCGCGGTGTTTTTATTGTTGCGTTGGGTGTTGGAACTTGTGCTTTGGGGAACCATTATTTTCGTTATTCTGTCCTGGCTTCAACCGACCTCGCCCGCTTATGGGATGGTTTGGCGCCTAATGAACCCGATCTTAGGTCCGATTTCCTCGCGCTTGCCGCGCATTGCCGGGCTGGACTTATCACCCCTTATCGTTTTCCTGATTATCAACGCTTTGCTCTATTGGGTAACACCACTCTCACAGGGTTATTTCGTAAGCGCTTGGTTTTAGTCTTGCAGATTAACTGTCTTACCGAATGCGCGCTCGAAACGGCGCGCAATTTCATCTGTAGTAATAGAGTAGCCTTGAGCCTCGGGTGATTGAGCCTTAATGGCCCCCATTAGCGTTGCCAGGCGCAAGGCATCTGCCCAGTCCCATTGCAGTGAAAGTCCCCTAAGAAGACCGCCTCTAAAAGCATCTCCGCAGCCAACTGGGTAGGTGGGACCGGTTAGTGTCAAAGCCGGGAAGTAATCAGAGTCTCCATTAGCGAATAACTGAGCTCCTTTGTCACCTTGGGTGATGATGACGGCGGCAAGTTTTTTCGCAACTGATTTTATGTCTAAACCGGTCTTTTGTTTGAGCACATCCCATTCGTAAGAAGAAAGTGTCAGAACGTCGACATGGTTTAAAAACCATTCAATATCTTCACCGCTTAGATAGGCGCTGGCTTGCCCCATATCCCAAATAACCGGAATGCGATGCTCTTTGAGATAGTTGACGTGAGTCTTCATAACACGTGTGGCAGTAGGTGTGACAATGGCCCAATCGAGTTTTTCATTTTCCGTTGGTAATGCCAAATCTGCCCAGGCCATGGCGCCCTCGTGAAAGGCCGTCATCTGATTGCCTAATCGGTCAGTGGTGATGAAAGCCTGCGGGGTAAAGGCGTTTTTTATAACTTTGATACCATCGGTGCGGATTGCCAGTGATTGCAGATGATTGAGGTAATCCTGAGAATCTTTGCCAACGGTTGTAACGATGAGCGGCTCGCCACCGGTCATTTTGAGACTGTAGGCAATGTTAGCCGCGCATCCCCCGAAGTGTTTATCCATATTGGGGGTTTGAAAGGTCAAATTAATTGTATTGAGGCTACCTGCAAGCAGATGATCGGCAAATACACCGTCAAACCTCAAAATCGTATCGTAAGCGACGGAACCGGAAATAAAAGTGCTCATAAAAAATTTTCCCGCCTGAGGCGGGAAGCAGAAAACTAAATAATTGAATCGATTTCAACTGAAAGGGTAGCCGGATCGCCATCGGTCATATCAAAGGCAACAGTGACCGTTTCGGTTGCTTGAGCCGCAATGGATTGCTTCACATCGCTAAGATATTCCTGAGGAACAATTCGACGACGGGTAATGATGTCTTCTTTTTCACCTTTTAAAACAACAGTGAGAATCGGATAGGTTTGAGCGATGTCGGTATTGTTTTTCAATTCAACGGAAATTGCGTAACGGTTCCCTTCAATTTGCTGCAATTTGTGTGAGAGAACAGCTACCGGTTGTTTAACAGTTGAAGCTGCAGAATTTGTTGATGTTGCTTCAGTCGCCTCTGATTTAATCGGAGCATCTAAAGGTGTGACCGTTCGGCGAGGTTCACAGGCGATCTTATCGCAAAGCAGACCGAAAAGCGGTTGAGCCTGAGGAATTTTTTCCAAAACAGCATTTTGATTTGAAGCTAGAACCTTTAGAGCGATGGCAATAATGGCAACCAAGGCGATGGCAGTCCAAAGCCATGTCTTCGAGGAACGAGGCTTCACCGACTCTTCTTGGATTTCCAAGTCGTCATCTTCCTCATCACTTTCGTCGACGTTCAAGTTTTGATTAGGAGCCGGATGCGATATTACCTTAATGCTCGGGCCATTGATAATATCGAGTCTTTCAGGGCCATTTCTGGGTTCGGTTCTCACGCCGACCAATCCCTGATTGTCATCGACCGAATCAAAGCCTTTGAGTTGGTCGGCCAAGGATTTCATGTTGGCAATGCCTTGGCGCTCAACTTCAGCTTCGCGTTCAATACGGTTTAAACTTCCTTCCAAATCAATGGACTTATAGAGATGTTCGCGAGCATTAAATACGTTTTGGCAAAAGCCACAGCGAACCTGACCATTTTTGGCTTGCAGAATATTCTCAGTGATTTTAAAAGCCTGTTGACAGGCAGGGCAGCGAGTAATGTAAACCGTCATAATTTATTAAATTAGAAATATCTCTTCGAAGACACGTCAACGAGTCGATTCAGCCTTCAATCAATGAGTGATCATCATACTGAAATCGAGTAGGATGTGTTAACGATACGAAAAGAAATTCTAGATAGGAAAAATCTCAAATGTCAGCGATTGATCTCCTAATTGAAGGAAAAAGATTGAAGATAGCTTTGGTAGCAGAGAAGAAAAAACGCTTTCTTGATCTATTATTGCTCGGTGATGAGCAAGAAAGTATGATCGATCGTTATTTAGAACATGGTGATTTGTGGGTCTTGTCTGATGAGAATGTGGCGATTGCAGTTGCTGTCGTGACAGTAGAACAAAACGGAATCTGTGAATTGAAAAATTTGGCGGTAGATACAAGTTATCAGCAGCACGGAATAGGTAGCTTTTTGCTTCAGTATTTGTTTAATCAGTATCGCAAGAGTTGTCATACCATTTATGTCGGGACGGGGCAGACTCAGAGGACACTGAATTTCTACAAGAAAAATGGTTTTATTTATTCACACAGAATAAAGAACTTTTTCCTGGACAATTATGACCATCCTATTGTTGACGAAGGTCTTTTGTTGCGCGATATGGTCTACTTAAAAAGAAAATTGAAAACGGCCATTTCCGTAAGGAAATGACCGTCTAATACGTTTAGTTGCAGGAACAATCAGTTCTTCGAACCGGCAATGCAAACCCAACCTTCACTTTCTTGCCAAACAGAAAGCTCAACGGAAGGATCATTTTCCTTATAAACGTCAATAACTTCCTGGGCTTGGCGGGCTAAAACACCTGACAAAACCAAATGTCCGTTAGGTCTAACTCTTGCTAAAAGGGCAGGAGCCAATAACTTTAACGGGTTGGAAAGAATATTGGCAACAACGATATCAAATGTTCCCTCCGGCATATCCTTAGGTAAAACAAAGGTAGCTGGGGCATCATTTGATTTTGCGTTGTCAATGGCAGCTTCTACGGCCTGGGGATCAATATCGGTACCCAATACCTCTCCAGCACCGAGTTTTTTAGCCGCGATTGCCAGAATGCCTGTGCCACATCCGTAGTCAAGAACACTTTCACCGGACTTAACATTGGCGTCAAGCCACTGTAAGCAAAGATGAGTTGTCGGATGGCTACCAGTACCGAAAGCGACACCGGGATCCAAACGAATATTGATGGCTGTGTCGCCGGCGGGCGGTTCATGCCATGTCGGCACAATCCAGAGACGATCGGAAACGCGAACCGGCTGGAATTGCGCTTGGGTAATTCGAACCCAATCGGCGTCTTCAACGACTTTGTCATTGACGATTTTGGGTTCTTCAAGACCTAAACCTTTAACGGCGATGGCCATATCCAACCCAAAATCAAAGTCATCATTAACGAGAACTTTCAGGTAGGAATTTTTCCAACCAAGCTTAGTTGGCTCAAGTCCCGGTTCACCGTAAAGCGGTTGCTCATCAGGAGTATCCGCATCGGCGTCCTCAATGGACACGGACAAAGCTCCCGCGTCCATTAAAGCGTCACCTAAAACCTCAGCCGCACGGTCGTTAACCAATAAAGTTATCTCACGCATATTAGAGACTATCCTCGTGGGTCGTGCGTTGCTTTTGAAGATCCTTTAAACGTTCCTCAAGATAGTGAATCGTTGCGCCGCCTTGACGGAATTTCTCGTCCATCATCAGTTCACGGTGCAAGGGCAGATTGGTCTTAATACCCGTTACAACCATTTCAGACAGAGCAATCTTCATGCGAGCGATAGCCGTATCACGGTCGTCACCATAGGCAATCAATTTGCCGATCATCGAGTCGTAATAAGGCGGCACGTAATAGCCCGAATAAACATGGCTATCGAAACGGATGCCGGGGCCGCCGGGTGTATGCCAAGCCGTCACTCGTCCCGGACTAGGAACAAACGTGAAGGGGTCTTCGGCGTTGATACGACACTCAATAGCATGACCACGGATTTGGATGTCGCGTTGTTTGTAGTTCAAGCGTTCGCCGTAAGCCACTCGAATTTGTTCACGCACAAGGTCAACACCGGTAATAAGTTCTGTCACCGGATGCTCTACCTGAATACGGGTATTCATTTCGATGAAGTAGAACTGCTCGTTTTCGTATAAGAATTCAAACGTACCAGCACCGCGATAACCGATTCGTTTACAGGCTTCAACGCAACGTTCGCCCACTTTTTCAATCAATTTACGGGGTACACCGGGAGCAGGGGCTTCTTCCAAAACTTTTTGGTTGCGGCGTTGCATAGAGCAATCGCGTTCGCCCAAGTAAATAGCGTTGTGGAAATTATCGGCCAAGACCTGAATTTCAATGTGGCGCGGATTTTCCAAGAATTTTTCCATGTACACAGTCGGATTGCCGAAAGCCGCTTGAGCTTCCTGACGCGTCATGGAAACTGCGTTAATCAGCGCCGCTTCAGTGCGGACCACACGCATACCGCGTCCGCCGCCACCGCCACTGGCTTTAATAATGACGGGATAGCCGATCTTGCGGGCAATTTGAATGATCTCGTCAGGATCTTCCGGCAAAGCGCCGTCAGAGCCCGGGACAACCGGAACACCGGCTTCGATCATGGCTTTCTTTGCTGAGACCTTGTCACCCATGATACGGATGGAGTCCGGACGAGGACCGATGAAAGCAAAGCCGGAACGTTCCACGCGCTCAGCGAAGTCGGCATTTTCAGATAAAAAGCCGTAACCGGGGTGAATGGCTTCTGCGTCAGTCACTTCGGCGGCGCTGATAATGGCGGGAATATTCAAATAACTGTCAACAGACGGGGCAGGGCCGATGCAAACGGACTCGTCGGCCAAACGGACATATTTGGCATCAACGTCAGCCGTTGAGTGCACCACCACCGTCTTGATGTTCATTTCACGGCAAGCTCTCTGAATACGCAGAGCGATCTCGCCACGGTTAGCGATCAAGATTTTTCCGAACATAATGCTTAGCCGATGATAAAGAGGGGTTGACCGAATTCGACCGGTTGGGCGTTTTCCACACAAATTTCTTTGATTGTGCCGGAGGTTTCGGCTTCGATTTCATTTAAAAGCTTCATGGCTTCAATGATACCGAGCGTTTGACCGGCTTCAATATGATCTCCCACCTTCACGAAAGGTTCGGCGCCGGGGTTCGGAGCACGGTAGAAAGTCCCCACCATTGGAGAGGTCACGGTCGTGCCGGCAACAGTGGGTTCAGGGGCCGGAGCCGGTTCTTGAGCGGCAGGCGCTGCGGCGGGAGCCGGAGCGGCAACAACAGGAGCGGCCACAGGGGCGGCAGCGACAGCAACGGTTTGCACCTTATTAACAATACGCACTTTATCGTTTTCTTCCGTCACTTCCAATTCGGAAATGCCGCTTTCGGCTACCAAGTCGATTAACGTTTTAAGTTTGCGTAAATCCATTTCAGAGACCTCTTAAAAATATGCGAAATCCGAACATTCATCTTCCAAGAAAGGATCTTTAAAGAATGTCATTTCGGATAAATTAGTATTTAAACTGCATTTTCATGCTTTTTTCACTAAATGTCTAGTAATTTCGTTTAATTTTTCGATTTTCATTGATTTTATGATCGCGGGAATGTGGTAGTCCTGAAGTATTCGACCATTTGGACGGCAAGGCGCGATCTTGAAAAATCTTGAATTTTGTAGGAAGTTAGCAACTGTTTTCTGAATAACTTGTCGACGATGCTCTTAAATTGGGCAAAATGCTCAAAATTATGAATATCGGTTCGGTGAATAGGCAGTGATTTGGCTAAAATACTCTGGTTTTTCAATGAGGTTAGGCTTGTCATGCACATTCATATATTAGGTATTTGTGGAACCTTCATGGGAGGTATAGCTCAACTGGCTCGAGCGGCGGGGCACCGTGTGACTGGATGTGATGCCAATGTTTATCCCCCTATGAGTGATCAGCTCGCTTCTGCCGGGATTGAACTTATTGAAGGCTTTGATGAAAGTCAGGTTGCCTTGCGACCGGATTTATATGTGATTGGCAATGCAATCTCCCGAGGCAATCCCTTATTGGAAAAGATCTTAAATAACCAATTGCCTTACACTTCGGGACCTCAATGGCTAGGAGAGACGATTCTGGGTTCCCGCCACGTTTTAGCCGTTGCTGGAACGCATGGGAAAACGACAACTAGTTCGCTCTTGGCATGGATTTTGGAGCGCTGTGGAAAAAATCCGAGTTTTTTAATCGGAGGGGTGCCGGCTAATTTTGCTCATTCGGCCAGACTGACTTCTTCTCGCTATTTTGTGATTGAAGCCGATGAGTATGACACTTGCTTTTTTGATAAACGCTCAAAATTTGTGCACTACCGGCCTAAAACCGCCATTCTTAATAATCTCGAATATGACCATGCAGACATTTTCCCGGATTTGCGTGCCATTGAAACTCAATTTCATCATTTAGTCAGAATGATGGCTCAAAACGCCAGAATTGTGGTAAACGGTCAGAGTGAAGCGTTAAAGCGCGTATTGGATCGGGGGCTGTATAGTGATTGCGTTTATTTCAATGATGAACGAGGTTGGCACCTACAAGGCAATGAACTCTTTTATAAAGATAGTTTGATAGGTGCGTTGCGTTTGTCTTTGCCGGGGTATCACAATCTACTGAATGCAACGGCAGCGATAGCGGCGGCGGCTCATGTCGGAATACAACCGAATGACTCATTGGCGGCTTTGGAGGAATTCGCTGGCGTAAAACGCCGGTTGGAATTAAAGGGTATCGAAAATGGAGTGTCGGTCATTGATGATTTTGCCCATCATCCGACAGCCATTTATGAAACTATTCGAGCCTTGCGCGGCAAAATGCAAGGAAAAGGGCGCTTGATTGCTGTTTTAGAACCCAGAAGTAACACGATGAAAATGGGTACCATGAAAGACAGATTGGCGGGCAGTTTACAAGAAGCTGATTTTGTTGTCTGTTATGCCGATCCCAAATTAGGTTGGGACGTTAGCGTTGCTTTGGCTCCTTTAGGCGAAAAACTTCATGTGCTTCATACGGTGCAAGAAACCGCTGCAGTTGCTACTTCCTTAGCTCAAAAGGGCGATGATATTTTGGTGATGAGCAACGGAGGGTTTGGCGGTATTCACGATCAGCTTCTTTCCTTGCTGAAAAACAAAGGCTGAAAATGGTTTTAATGTATCTGCACGGATTTCGCTCTTCACCCGAAAGCAATAAAGGTCGGGTCATGCGTGAGGCTTTGGGTAAAAAATTTACCTTTATGGCGCCTGACTTAAATGTTTCACCGCTTGCCGTTCAGGAGATATTGCTTGAAACGGTTAAGGATATAGAACCGAGTCAATTATGTTTGGCGGGCTCTAGCCTTGGTGGCTTTTACGCGACTTGGCTTGCCGAAAAAATAGGCTGTCGGGCCATTCTTTTTAATCCAGCGACCGAGCCCTGGTGTGTCATCAATGATTATTTGGGTGTGCAGCCCATTGCCAACACGGACCGTACCTTTGAAGTCAAACCGGAGTTTGCCGATCAAGTAAAAAGCATGCATTGCGAGACTATTCACCCTGAGCGTTATCTGGTCTTTTTGTCAACGGCTGATGAAGTGTTGGATTGGCATAAGGCGCAGAAAAAATATTGTGCCTGCAGGCAAATTCTTCTGCCTGCTAATACGCACGAAATTACTGATTTTGAACAATGTCTGTCGGAAATTGAACATTTTGCGGCAGCCAATTAAAAAAGAAAGGAACATCTGAATGGAGCACTCTTTCGTATCGGCTTTGTTGTTGATGTTTTTAATGGCCGATCCTCTCGGAAATATTCCTATTTTTATTTCTTCATTGAAGTCCGTTCCGGAGCATAGACGTTCACGTGTGGTGATACGTGAGTGTGTGATTGCGGCTTTAATTTTGTGTATTTTCGCCTTTGGCGGAAAAGCATTTTTAGACGCTCTAGGCTTAAGCCAAGCGGCTTTGTCAATGGGAGGCGGCCTGATTGTGTTGTTGATGGCTATTCGAATGGTTTTCCCATCCAAGGAAGGCGTTTTCGGGGAAGCACCGGGCGGTGAGCCTTTTATCGTGCCTTTGGCGGTGCCCGCTATTGCCGGTCCTTCAACGTTGGCAACAATTTTACTTTTAGTCGGCAGTGACCCCGATCGTATTCCAGAATGGCTTTTGGTAGTGGTGCTCACTTGCGCTATCAGTGCTGCGATTTTGGTTTTTGCCGAACGTGTTCAGAAAATCGTAGGAGAAAGAACAACAGCCGCTTTTGAGCGACTGATGGGATTGATATTGGCTACAATGGCCGTTCAAATGTTCTTAACCGGGATTACGCAATTTATTCAAACAACGCTGAAAGGGGCGATTTGATGTATCTCTTTTTTGAAGAAGACGGTACTTTTAAAGTAGGCACGATTTTGTCGCAAAACGGTAGTGCCTATCAAGTGGAGCTTTTGACCGGTAGGCGTACAAAAGTCAAAGGCGGGCACGTCTTTTTTGAATTCGAATCGCCTGCTGCATCAGACGTAATGACTAAAGCGGAAGCCGTGACCGCTGAAATCGATCCACAGTTTCTTTGGGAAGTCGCTCCCGAGGGAGAGTTTCGCTTTGAAGCATTGGCTGTCGAATATTTCGGAGAACAAGCATCCGTTATTGAGAAGATTGCTACACTGTTGACACTTCATAGCCATCCCGTCTACTTCCACAGAAAAGGTCGCGGCAATTATCGTAAAGCACCAGAAGAGATACTGAAGGCAGCTTTGGCAGCTTTGGAAAAGAAGCGTTTAGCCGAAGAGCAGAAAAAGACCTGGGTGCGGCAGATGATTGATGAGCAAAGGGCTCCGAAAGAAATCGTTTCCCAGGCTATCAATTTATTGGTTTCGCCTGATAAAAACAGTAATCTGTGGAAGGCTCTTTCTGATGCAGCAAGCGAAGCGCGTATGACTCCGCTTCGTCTGTTGCTCTCATTGGGGGCAATTCAGTCTGCCTATCGTTGGCACGTTGATAGTTTTTATGCCCAGTATTTTCCGAAAGGAAAGGGTTTTGCTGCTGATCTGATGAAACCGTCTGGAAATGGTTGGGATGATCTACCCATTGCCAACGTGAAAGCTTTCTCCATTGATGACTCATCAACAACAGAAATTGACGATGCAACAAGCGTTGAGCATGTTGATGACAAACTTCTTCGAATTGGTGTGCACATTGCGGCTCCGGGACTTGGGATCG
The DNA here is from genome assembly GCA_905212345.1 of uncultured Sutterella sp. GTDB lineage: Bacteria > Pseudomonadota > Gammaproteobacteria > Burkholderiales > Burkholderiaceae_F > Aphodousia. The sequence goes on from CAJMEC010000025.1 coordinate 21,463, forward strand.
AACGAGACAGTGACATTGACCGCGTAGCCCGTTCAAGACTATCTACAGTTTATGCACCGGGCATTAAGACCACTATGTTGCCGCAGGACTGGATTAAAGAGTTCTCTTTAGATGAGGGTAGAGCCGTTCCCTGCTTGTCTCTTTATGCGCTGGTTGATAAAGAAACGCTTGAAGTTTCCGCCACAGAAACTCACCTGGAGCGTATTAAAGTTTGTTCCAATATCCGCTACGACTTGATTGAAGATGAATTTACCGAAGAAAAACTTTTAGGAGGAACTGTCAATCATCCGTTTGCTGATGAAATCACCTGGCTTTGGAAATTTGCTAAAAAATGCTTATCGGAGCGGGAAGCTGTAAGAGGGAAACCGGAACAGTTAGGACGTATTGAGTGGAGCTTCGACTTAGACGGTGACGGGGAAGATGCGGTTATTCATCTGAAGTCGCGTAGACGGGGTTCGCCTTTGGACTTGGCAGTAGGTGAATTGATGATTTTTGCCAATACTGTTTGGGGTGGTTGGCTTGAAGAGATGAATGTAGCCGGTATCTACCGTTCTCAAAGTATGGGCAGGGTGAAGATGAGTACCACGCCGGGGCCGCACGATGGAATGGGTGTTGCCCAGTATGCGTGGTGTACTTCTCCGTTGCGTCGGTATGTCGATTTGGTTAACCAACGACAATTAATCAGTGCGGTACTAGACCGTTCGCCGAGTTATCGACCGAGTGATACGGATCTTTTTGCCATCGTCTCCAATTTCACATTGACCTACGGGGCTTACTCGGAATTTCAGCGCAAGATGGAAAGGTATTGGAGTTTGCGCTGGATTGAGCAAGAAGGGCTCAAGACAATTGAAGCGGTGGTTGTCAAAGGCGAATTAATCCGAATTGAGGGTTTGCCTTTTATGCAAAGAATGCCGGGACTTCCGGAATTACCTCGCGGTCAAAAGATCCTCTTGGACATTTTGGGTGTTGACTATGTCGATGTTCTTTTGGATGCACAATTAAAAGAAGTGCTCGATGAGACCGACGAAGAGTCGCTCGAAGAGGATGAACCTTTGGAAGAAACAGACGCTCAGCAAGAGCAAAAGCCTACTGATTCTGAATAGTTGTTTTTTATTGCGCCACTAAAAAAGCAATCAGGGAAACTCCTTGTTCGTAGATTGAGCAAACCTTAAAGAGGTAGCCTAAACTGAACCTTGTGGTTTGATCAATAATCTATCGGAGGGAGTTTTCATATGATAATTCGAAAAACATTGATGGCGGCTTCGGTTGCCGCCCTTATGTTAGGAACAGCAATGTCAGCTCAAGCTTGTTTTACGGTTATCGTCGGTAAGGATGCCTCATCCACCGGCGAAATTATTGTTGGTCACAACGAGGACAATGACCGTCGTATTCTCATGAGCCAATATTGGGTGCCGGCTGCGACACACAAAAAAGGCGAAATGATTGAATACGAACCGACAGCCGCCAAAATTCCCCAAGTAGCGAAAACATTGGGTTACTGGTGGACGCAGACGCTTGCACCTGAAGGCTATAGTTTTTCCGACGGTTTCTTTAATGAAGCCGGTGTATTGATTACATCCAATAACTGTGGTGACACGGTTGAAAAGGATGAAAAGGTGAAAAATGGTGGCATAGGCTACGGTATTCGTCGTATCACCGCAGAACGTGCCCATACTGCTCGTGAAGCCGTACAGATTGCCATTGAGCTGGTTGAAAAATATGGTTACACACATCAAGGCCGCACCTATACATTCGCCGACCATAATGAAGCTTGGCAAATGGCTATCCTTCGTGGACACCGCTATCTCGCCCGTAAGGTTAAGGACAACGAAGTCGCCTTCTTAGCGAATTCTTATTCGTTAACAAACGTCGATTTAAACGATAAGGAAAATGTGATTGCCTCGCCCGATTTGGTCGAACATGCCATCAAGATCGGCACCTATAAACCGGCCAAGGCTGGGGATTATTCTGACTTCAATTTCCGCGAAGCCTATCAGCCTGATCGTCGTCGCGCCGCTGACTGGAATAAACAGCGTGTTCAAACCTTCATGAAGATCATGACCGGTGAAATGATCGAAGATCACAACGCCATTCCTCAATCCATTGTTCCGAAGGACAAGGTGACACCGTGGGATGTGCAAAAGATTATGCGCGCTCAGTCCGATCAAGTGGATCGCTCAGTGACCGGTTGGCATTTGTATGACTTGCGCGACATTGGCAATATCGATACGCACGATAGCGTTGTCTTTAAGCTCACCAAAGATCCGCTTTTAACCGTGACATGGAGAAGTAACGCACGTCCGTACGAAACAGCTTTTGTGCCCGCTTTCCCGCTTGCTAAACCGGCCTTAGCTCAAGCTTTCATGAGTCCGGCAGTCGGTACGCGTGCTCAATTCCACGCAACGCCCGAGCAGATGAGCTTCAGTTTGGACAAGAACGTCTTTACGTTCGTTTTGGCTGAACAATTCTTGGATTGGATGCCGAGCCTGCGAGAAGATGTTATTGACGCCATTGAAGAGTATGAAGAGCGCAAGGCCGAGGAATTGGGCGCAGTTGAAGCCCGCGCCAAATCGCTTGCGGCGATTGATAAGGATCGCGCCGTTGAATTTATGCACAACTTCAATGTGCTCAATTACAACGAAGCCTTGGGCGCTGCTTCCAAGGTCTTGATGAAGGCCAATAAGCAAGACATCGTGATCATGAAGGATAAGCTGAGCTTGTCGGATGAAAAGGGAACGGTGGATGTAGTCTTGTTGTCTCAAAAAGATTTCGACGCAACAAAACTTGATCAATCCGTGACGGAATTCGGCTCTGCTTGGTCTGACGGTGAGGACGAACTTAATCGTCATCGTGCCAAACCCGTCAAGGTTGTCTTTAGAGATGTTGACGGTGACGGCTTAAAAGATGCTGTGATCACATTCCCTGTGAAGGGCGCTGTGGCCACAACATTCCAAGACGTGAATACGGAATTGTTCCTCTTTACGAAGGTTGATGGAGAACCAGTCGCTGCGTTTGATACAGTGAAAATTGTTAAGTAATCCTAAGTCTTGATAGAAACCGCTCTAAGTCATATGCTTGGGGCGGTTTTTGTTATAGCATTAGCAATACATGCGGTAAGAGCGGAGCATGACGGGTTATTCGTAAACATAAAAGAAACCTCCGATTACGATTAATTAATCGGAGGTCAGTTGTTATGACAACACTAAATTGTCATTTTCTTGATTAGAAGTTAACGCGAACGCCCAAGTTCCAGTGCCATGGTGTATCAATTTCGCCACTCTTTAAGCCCGTGAACTTCGTTTCGGCATCACCGTCAAAGTCATGCAACACCGATGCGCGGAAGTACACGCCGCCTTTCTTTTCCGGACAGGTCAAAGCGGTTTGGAAGCCCAAACGACCAACCCACATATCCACGGCTTCCGTATCAGCCTTGTAGCTTCGCGTTCTGTAATCCGCACTCATGATTTTGTATTGATGGATATCAAAATTTGATATAAATTCATAGTATTGTGGCAAGGAAACTTGCGATTTTAATCGCGAGAGGAATTGTCACTCGCCCATTAGGGCG
>CAJMEC010000026.1 GCA_905212345.1 uncultured Sutterella sp.
TAATTACTCTGTTTGTTACCCCTTGACAAACGTGGCTGGTCCAGAGATTAGCCGAGAGTTGTTTACCTGAGACTACGTAACACTTCGTAAACAAAAAATAGTGAAAGGTTTTAAAATAAGAAATTTCTTATCGCTATTTTTTGAAACAATCGTATGTCTACGACGGAAACCAAAGAAAACGGTGCACAGGTCACCAACTTTATTCGAAACATCATTGATGAAGATTTGGCTCGCAATGCCAATCGTCCGCGTTTGTGGTGCGGTCACCCCGCTCCTTACAGCACTCAGGCACAAACCGGCGTTGAGGACCCTGCACGCATTCGCACGCGTTTTCCGCCGGAACCGAACGGCTACCTGCACATCGGTCACGCCAAAAGCATCTGCTTGAATTTCGGTTTAGCGCGTGATTACGGCGGTTATTGCCATATGCGCTTTGACGATACAAACCCCGTTAAAGAAGACCAAGAATATGTTGATTCCATTAAGGAATCCGTTCAATGGTTGGGTTTTGATTGGAAGCACGGTGAAGAAAATAATCTTTACTTTGCCAGTGACTATTTCCAATGGATGTACGATTGCGCTGAGCATTTAGTAAAGACCGGTTTTGCTTACGTCGATGAGCAAACTCCCGAAGAAATGCACGCCAATCGCGGCACGCTCACCGAACCGGGCAAAAATTCACCCTATCGCGATCGTCCGATTGAAGAAAACTTGCGTCTTTTCCGCGAAATGCGTGAAGGCAAACATGCAGAAGGCTCCATGGTGGTGCGCGCCAAGATTGATATGGCCAGCCCCAATATCAACCTTCGCGATCCGGCCATTTACCGTATTCGCTTTGCTGAACACCACCGTACCGGTGACAAGTGGTGCATCTACCCGATGTACACCTTTGCCCATCCGATTGAAGATACGTTGGAAAATATCACGCACTCAATCTGCACGCTTGAATTCGAAGATCAACGCGCCTTCTACGATTGGGCTTTGGAACGCTCCATCCCTGTGTTGCGCGCCCCTCAATTTGAAGAAGCCAAAGAAATCTTGCTCAAAATGAGCAAGGGTGAGGATGACCGGGCTTTAGCCTTCATGCGTGCTTGCTATCAGCACCGTGAAAAACTGGGACTGAGTGGACCGGAAAAAGCGTTGGCTGAAATTCTTGACGCATGGAACGACAATTTAGGACCAGAAAAGGTTTTGGGTATTCGCGCTGAAGCTTTCTGGGCTTTGCTTTTAACGCAACCGGAACACTACACGCCGCTTTTACAAGCCGCGCTTGATGTGGTTCGTCCGAACTTCTTCTTGCTGTCTCACCAATACGAATTCAATCGCTTAAACCTCTCGCACGTGGTGGTCAGTAAGCGTAAATTGATCCAATTGGTGAAAGAAAATTTGGTGAACGGTTGGGACGATCCGCGCATGCCCACCATTTTCGGCTTACGCAGAAGAGGTTATACGCCTGAGGCGATTCAATTGTTCGCCGAACGCTGCGGTGTATCCCGCGTTGCAGGCGGTTTGATTGATTACTCTGTGCTTGAAGCTTGTCTGCGTGAGGATTTGGAAGGCCGTGCCATGCGCCGTATCGGTGTGGTGCATCCATTAAAGCTCATTATTGACAACTATCCGGAAGAACAAACGGAAACATTGACGGCTCCTAACCATCCGCAAAAGCTTGAACTAGGGACGAGAGAACTCAGTTTCTCGCGTGAATTGTGGATTGACGAAAGCGACTTTGCGGAAGTGCCTCCTAAGGGCTATCGTCGTTTGACGATTCCGGCTGACGGTTCGGAAGCAAAACCTGTGCGTCTGCGTTACGCCTATGTGGTTGTGCCGACTTCTGTTGACAAAGATGAAAACGGTAAAGTCGTTGCCGTTCACTGCCGCTATCTGCCCGAAACTAAGAGTGGCAGCGCCGGCTCTGAAACGGTTAAGACAAAAGCGGCTATCCATTTTGTTGATGCCAAAACAGCTGTTAAAGCAGAGTTCCGACTCTATGATCGACTCTTCGCAGTGGCTCAACCGGATGCTGTTGATGCCGACTACCGAACGCTTTTAAATCCTGACAGCCTCAAGGTTGTAGAAGGTTATATTGAACCGGCTTTAGCCCAGGCCCAACCTGACGAGAAATTCCAATTGGAACGTACGGGTTACTTTGTGGCCGACCGCGAAGACCATACGCAAGAGCATCCGGTCTTTAACCTGTCTGTCGGGTTAAAAGAAAATCGAATGAAAAAATAATCACTAGTTAATATCCACAGCCCCGATCTGAGAAACTACTCAATCGGGGCTTTTTATTATCAAATTCGGAGAAACGTGAAAAATTACACGGAATTGACGGAGTTTTCGTGTAAAATTACACGAAAACTCCGAGTTATTAAAATATTATGTTAAAAAGACATGCACTGAATACATTGATGGAATGGGCGCAATCCAGTTCCACCAAACCCATGCTGTTGCAGGGAGCCAGACAAAGTGGGAAAACTTGGCTCATGCAGGAGTTAGGAAAAAAAAGTTTTAAGAATACTGCCTATTTTGACTTTGCAGAAAATCCCTCTTTGGTTTCTATTTTTGAAGGAGACCTCAATCCTGACCGCATTGTTAGGGAACTGCAAGCATTAAGTTCGGAACCCATTGAAAAGAAAAATACCTTAATTATTTTCGATGAAATTCAACGCTCAGACAGGGCGTTTGCCTCTTTGAAGTACTTTGAACAAAGTCAATCACAATACAGAGTCATCGCGGCAGGGTCTTTGCTTGGCGTTGCGCTACGCAAACGTCAGGTTTTCGCCCCTGTGGGCAAGGTGGAAATTCTTCAAATTTCTCCATTATCTTTTTCCGAATACCTTCTGAATTCGGCGCCAATGCTCTATGACTATGTTCAATCATATGATTCACTATTGCCTTTCAGTGAGGTTATTTACGAAAAACTTCAGGACCAATTCCGCTATTTTTGCATCTGTGGAGGAATGCCAGAAGCAGCTCAAATTCAAATAGAGTCCGGCAATATTGCTCAGGCCGAAAAATCACTAAACTACATCTTGGCACTATACCTGGCAGATTTTTCACAATACACAACACCGGCAGAAGCCATTCGCATAGCTGACGTTTGGAATGCTATTCCTTCTCAGCTTGCACGCCCTCAGTCCCGATTTTTCTTAAGTCAAATTAGCAAGAACGCTCGTTCCAGAGAATATCGCCCTGCCTTACAGTGGCTTGAAGATGCCGGACTCATAAAGAGGGTTCATCAAATTTCAAAGCCTGCCATTCCCTTAAAGGCCTATGAAAATCCAGACTTTTTCAAAGTATTTATCTCTGACATCGGTTTATTGCGAGTGATGGCTAAAATGCCCGCTAAAGCCATCACACAAAATGAACCTGGTTACCAAGAATTTAAGGGATCTTTTACAGAAAACTTTATTGCGCTGAGTCTGAGTTCTCAACTTGGTTTTTCACCGTCTTATTGGGAAAACAAGGGTAAAGGCGAAGTTGATTTTGTCATTCAACACAATGACGGAATTTTCCCAGTGGAAGTGAAATCGGGGCAATCAATACGGGCGAATTCCCTTCAAAAATATACAAAAACATTTGCCCCTGAATTAGTTGTTCGTTTCTCACAGAAAAACCTTAAACTTGACGGACGTACACTTAATGTTCCGCTTTGTTTAGCTGATTGGTCCTCAAAATGGATCCATCTTGCCGCCAATACTCTCGGTATAACTACCTAAAGGTTTTCCTTGAAAACTAGGCCAAATTGCTCAAGGGGGCAAAATCTTTGTACCTTGCCCCCTTGAATATTGTCTTCAACTCCTCTAACCTGTATCCATCTCTTTCGAGATTTCAATTTTTAGAGCATAGGAAACACCATGCAACAGGCACTTCAAAATGTACGCTTCGCTTCGGCCGAGTCTTCGGTTCGATGCTTTTTGCGTCTTTTTGAAATGCGAATGTGCATGATGACGATGGTGCTCTAAGGACCTTCGGAGCACCGCGCTCCGCCCAAATATCGTTCGGAAGGTCTCATAACGAACGATATTTTTCCCTTCACTTAAATAATAAAAACGTCACACCAATTTTTTTGGTTATGAGAAATCAACCGTTAAATACCGTTGATTAGACGCTCAAAAAAGTTTGATGCATTTCGCATTTGGTGTGACTGAAGGATAAGAAATGATCAAACTGGAACACATCAACAAAACTTTTAAAGTAGGCGGGAAAACGATTCAGGCCGTCAAAGACGTTTGTTTGGAAATCCGGCAAGGTGAAATATTCGGCATTATCGGTTTTTCCGGCGCCGGTAAATCCACTCTCGTTCGCTGTATTAATCTATTGGAAAAACCCCAAAGCGGGCGCATTACGATTGATAACGAAGACATCACCGATTACAGCGGTCTTAAACTCAGACAACTGCGGCAGAAAATAGGCATGATTTTTCAACATTTCAATCTCATGCCCAGCCGAACGGTTTTTGAAAATATTGAACTGCCTCTGAAGCTGACCGCTTTAAGCCGTGAAAGCCGGACCCACAGAGTCAATGAGTTGCTCAAATTGGTCGGTCTGAGCGATAAAGCTCAAAGTTATCCATCACAACTTTCCGGCGGGCAGAAACAACGCGTCGCCATTGCACGGGCCCTCGCCAATGCCCCAAAAGTTCTTCTGTGCGATGAGGCGACAAGCGCTCTTGATCCTCAGACAACGCATTCTATTTTGCAGCTATTGAAAGAAGTCAATGCCAAATTGGGACTGACCATCGTTGTTATCACCCACCAAATGGAAGTTATCAAAGAAATTTGCGACCAAGTAGCCGTCATGCAAAACGGCCAAGTCGTAGAAAAAGGCAATATCGTTGATATTTTCAGCAATCCTCAGGCACCGATTACCAAAAGCTTTATCCAAGCGGCCGATAACTTTGAGACTTTCAACGATCTCATTCGTTTAAATAGCACCATCACCGGCATTCACCCCGAACAACCGGTCTGGTTTCTTACCTACAGAGGCAGCGTTGCCGGAGAGCCTTTAATGAGCGAACTTTATCGGCGCTTCGAAGTCAAAGCCAACATCATTTACGGAAATATCGATTATTTCAAGGAATGCATCGTCGGCAAACTCGGAGTGGCTCTTGAAGGTGAAACAGAAAAAATCGCGCAAGCCAAAGCCTTTTTGATTGAACAAAAAGTTAGCGTGGAGGTTCTCAGATGAAAGACATTATTTCCATTCTCTTACCGCACATTGAAAGACTAGGTCCGGAACTTGTTGACTGTTTCTGGCAGACCGCCACCATGGTCGCCGTCTCTGGCAGCATTGCCTGGTTTTTAGGCGTTGCAATCGGTGTCCTTTTAGTCATTACTCGAAAAGATGGACTTTGGGAGAAACGCTGGCTTTTCCTATTTCTTGACAAAAGTATCGACATTATCCGTTCAATCCCCTTTATTATTCTGATCGTTCTTTTGATTCCTCTGAGCCGCTTTTTAGTGGGTACGGGATCCGGCGTCACCGGCTCCTTCGTCGCACTGGTTTTCGGCACGGTGCCGTTTTTTGCCCGTCAAATTGAATCCGTGTTAAGTGATCTGGACGATGGTCTAATTGAAGCGAGCCAAGCCATGGGCTTTTCCATCCCGCAGATCGTCTTTGGTGTCTACTTAAGAGAAAGCATCCCAGGCATCACTCGCGTCACCCTCATCACTTTTGTGAGTTTTATCGGTATCACCGCCATTGCCGGCGCAATCGGAGCCGGCGGTCTTGGTGACTTTGCTATTCGCTATGGTTACCAAATGGGTTACCGAGACATGATTTGGCTCACCGTCATCATCATTTTGGCTGTCATCACGATTGTGCAGTGTTTCGGTCAATGGATTATCCGCAAAACTTCCCACTAACTTTTTATTTTGGAGATGATCATCATGAATAAACGTACATTTTTAAAATCTTTGGTGGCTGCAGGGTGTGTAGCCGCCTTTTCTCTGGGTTCTTTTTCTTCTGCCTGCGCCGAAGAATTCCGTGAAGTGACGGTTGGAGTTGTCGGTGACTACGTCGCGCAATGGGACACCGTCAATGAACTTTTAGCTCCTGAAAAAATCCGCGTAAAACTCATCAAATACAGTGACTACGCCACACCTAATCGAGCGTTGGCTGACGGGGAGATTGACTTAAACGCCTTTCAGCACAAAGCTTATCTTGCCAATGACATTGAAAGAAACGGCTACAAGATCGTCTCCATAGGCGACACGCTTCTGACTCCTTTGAGAATCTATAACAACAAAGAAAAAATTAAGTCACTAAACGACTTCAAAGACGGTGATATCATCGCGATCCCCTCGGATCTGACCAACGGCGGTCGAGCGATCAAGCTCTTGGAAGCCGCGGGTCTCATCAAAGTTGATCCGAGTAAAGGTTACGTACCAACCAAATTAGACATCACCGAATACAAAGTCAAAATTAAAATCCGTGAAGCTGAATCCGGCATCCTCGCTCGCTTATTGCCCGATGTCGCAGCGGCCATCATCAATGGCGGAAATGCCTACACAGCCGGTCTTGACGCTTTTTCAGACTCCATTTTTTCTGAAGACTTAAATCCAAGCACCAATCCTCAGGTCGCTCAACTTGTCAACATTATTGCTGCGCGTGAAGCCGATAAAGATAATCCCACCTACCAAAAGGTTGTTCAGGCTTATCAAACCCACGAAACGGCCACGACCTTAATGAAAGCTTACAAAGGCGCCTATACACCGGCATGGAAAGGAGCTGAAAAGTACACCTATTAATTTGATGTTGCGAAGTGCCGCAAACACTTAACGGCGCTTCGCAAAATGACACTAACCATCTGAGAAACATTCTGTCTTTTAACAGTTCCCCCAAAAGGTCCGCAACGCTGAAATTTCCTCTACTTTTCCATAAAAACGCTTGCAAACTCCTACTATTTTTACGGAAATTTCAACATGAGTCCTATTAACGTCAATGATATTTACGTTAAACCGATTTAAGTTAAATTAGCTTACGTTATACATCATCCAACGAATTACCGACTATCTCCATCCAGTCGTAGAGCGCCCCGCAAATATTTTCCATTCGTTCATCGGGCTCCTCACCACAGCTTTCTGCCATCTCTTCGATTTCTTGAGCAAAAGTCTCAAGTGTTCTGGCGCCGCCCGCTCCTTGCATAAGACGTTCCTCTCGCAATGCGTGCCAGCGATTCTTTTCTTCTTGCGTCAGAGTCTGCGGCCAATTTCTTGCCCTAAATCGGAAAAGTAACTCTTCGTATCGTCTGTCCTCAAATGCAAAACGCCCGCCTTGCACCCACTCGGCCAAGGTTTCAGGCGACAAACGATTGACCGCCGAAATCAATTTCTTATCATTAAAAGAGGCAAAACCACCCGAATACAATCCTGCATCAACATCGGAAGTGGTTTCTGAACTCTTCTCATCTTCCTCGAAAGCTTCAGCCCACAATCCCATCAACTGATTTAAATGAGGTAACAAAAGAGCGTCATTTTGAAGAGCGGCCGCTTTATTGATTCCAAACTCCTGAGCCCTTTGCTCACTGAGCACGCCCCAATGATTCACGATAAACGGCGACTGATTAATTTTGCAAACAAAAATCGGCAGACGATTCTTACCTTCAGGCAACTCCTCGTCTTTAACAAAAACGCGATCTCGCACCTCTTTGGCGCTCAATGTCAGCAATTCACGAGGATCCTCGCTTAAGTCCCACATCAACACATGGTTGGCTCTGCCGGGCAACGTTCCCAACGCTCGAACCAAGCGGATATATCCCCGTTCAATGCCATGCATGGGACTCACCCACAGTAAAGGCTTACCGCTGCGAATCATCTCCGCAATCGAATTTTTAAAACGATTTTTGAGCGCAAACTCCCAAAGTTTAGGCTGCTTTTCTCGAATCAATCGAGCCATTTCAATAGTCGCCTGCACATCACTTAATGCATCATGGGCATGTTCATGCGTCAGTCCATTAGCTTGAGACAATTTTTCTAGTCTAAAACTTGGTCGATCCTCTTCATCGGTAAGCGGCCAATGAATCCCCTGAGGTCTCAACGCCCAAGTCGCAACGACTAAAGGGAAAAGGTCAAACCGCGAACACCCATTGTCATATTCCCTGTCATAGGGATTAAGGAAATTACGCCAAAAAGTAAATCTGGAGACCTCGTCGTCAAAACGCATGGAGTTGTAGCCGACACTGATTGTGTCTTGACGAATCATTTCCTTATGGATAAATCGAGCGAACTCTGCCTCAATTAAACCGTGTTCTTCACAATACTGTGGAAAGATGCCCGTTATGTTGATGCTCTGGGGACTGGGCATGGTATCCATTGACGGCTTGCAATACAGGCAAATCGGTTTTTCGACAATATTAAGATTGTCATCGGTGCGAATAGCCGCAAATTGAGCCGGTCTATCCTGGCTCGGGTTCAGTCCGAATGTTTCATAGTCATGCCAAAGAAATGTCGTCATGGAAAATCCGCTAAAAATGGTTTAACAGTCGCATTATGGCAAAAAAAGCCAATCGCCAAAAGTTAGACTTTAACGTTACGAAAAACTCGCAGCGCAGCCAGAACGCCTAAAAGAAGCATCACCATACCGACGCTCATCGATAATGTGGGCCAAGCTTGCCGCCACATCAATGCATAAATCACTGAAAAAATTGTCTCAAATACAATGAGCTGCCCAGCCAGAGCCGTGGGAAGCCGCTCGCTCATAGCATTCCAAAACGCCGCGCCTACCCACGAACACACAATGCCGGCCACCAACATGACCAACACAAATTTCAAGGGTTGAGGCCCCAAAATACCAACTTGCGGCGGCTCAAGCCACATGCTCACGAACACAAATCCCAGCAAGGTGAATGGCAAAATAGCCAGGCCCTGCGCCGTGGCCCAGACTTTAGGCCCCTTTGTTTTATTAGCCAATAACCAGTCAGCATTGCGAATCGGGTACCAAGTCCACAAAAGTAAAGAAAGAACCGCGCAACCCACCCCGATCCAAAATTGCAAGGGTGTGGCGGACTGCTCATAAACGGCATAGTAAAACTCTGTCCAATTGGCTACAACCATCCCGCATAAAATCAGTCCTAAAGGCAAAACCAGTCGACTCCAAGCAACGTTCGCTCCCCTTTTTTTATTTCGTAAATTAGAAACCACCGCCACTAGAACCGGAATTAAACACATCAACATCCCAGCAATCGGCGCTCCGGATAGCTTTACACTGGTTACCAAAGACCAGTAGTAGACGAGACTGCCGAAAAAGGCGAGCCTCATGGCAAAAAACCAGTCACTGCGGGTAAGTTTTTTCAGATCATTGAATTGAAAAGGAACAAAAAACAGACACGCCATCCCATAAACGGCAAAGCGGGCTGAGGCGATTATGACCGGATCGTACTCAGGCAAAATCAAAGGAAAGATATAAATCAGTCCCCAAATCGCACAGGCGATTACGGCGTAAAGTAAACCCAAGAGCATGGCAGTTGTACTTTTTTGTCTGTCAAAACAAAGCCGAGAGTTTTTGCTCCCGGCCCTGTTATTCTTTTAATCGGTTATTGCCCCGATTGATCGTTGTTATCTTTTTCTTGAACTTGCGGCGTCGCTTCGCTATCTGCCGGCTTCATTTCCGTTTGCGCTTTGCGTTCTTGATCCGCCTTGGCAGAAGCTCCGGGTCTCGGAGGACGAACTTCCCGTCCTTCCATGATGTCAGTGATCTGATCTTCATCGAGTGTTTCCCACTTCATCAAGCACTGAACCATCACTTCCACACGTTCACGATTAGCTCTAAGAATGTCGCAAGCCCGCGCGTACTGTTCTTCCAGAATACGGCGCACTTCTGCGTCAATCTTTTGCATGGTGGCTTCAGAAACATGCGTCGTACGTGTCACTGAACGACCCAAGAACACCTCACCTTCGTTTTCCGCATAGACCATGACACCCATCGCATCGCTCATGCCGTAACGGGTAACCATATCGCGAGCCATCTGTGTGGCGCGCTCAAAGTCATTTGAGGCGCCGGTTGTCTTTTGGTTCAAGAACACTTCTTCGGCAGCACGTCCGCCAAACATAATCGCCAGACGGGAAGTGAGATAAACGTCGTCATAATTGAAGCGGTCTTTTTCAGGCAACTGCATGGTCACCCCCAAAGCGCGGCCACGGGGCACAATCGTCACCTTGTGCACAGGATCGCTCTTTGGCAACATCCAAGCCACCACAGCGTGACCGGACTCATGGTAAGCTGTCGTCTTCTTTTCGTCTTCGCTCATCACCATGCTGCGGCGTTCAGCCCCCATGAGGATCTTGTCTTTAGCCTGCTCAAAGTCGACCATCTCCACCACCTTGGCATCGCGACGAGCGGCAAAAAGCGCCGCCTCATTGACTAAATTAGCCAAATCCGCGCCACTCATGCCGGGTGTGCCACGGGCGATGACTTCAGGATCAACATCGCGGCCCACGGGAACTTTCTTCATGTGAACATTGAGGATTTGCTCGCGACCACGCACATCAGGCAAAGGCACCACGACCTGACGGTCAAAACGGCCCGGGCGCAACAGCGCGGGATCAAGAACATCCGGTCGGTTGGTGGCAGCGATCACAATCACATTGGTGCCCGTTTCAAAGCCGTCCATTTCGACAAGCATTTGGTTTAAGGTCTGTTCGCGCTCATCATTGCCGCCCCCTAAACCGGCTCCACGTTGACGGCCTACCGCATCAATTTCATCAATGAAGATGATGCAAGGAGCGTTCTTCTTGGCGTTTTCGAACATGTCGCGAACACGAGCCGCGCCGACACCGACGAACATTTCCACAAAGTCAGAACCGGAAATAGAGAAAAACGGCACCTTCGCTTCACCGGCGATAGCTTTAGCCAAAAGCGTTTTACCGGTACCGGGGCTACCCACCAACAAAATACCGCGCGGAATACGACCGCCTAATCGTTGGAACTTCGAAGGATCGCGCAAAAAGTCAACCACTTCCTGCACCTCTTCCTTGGCCTCATCACAACCGGCGACATCCGCAAAGGTGATCTTATTGTTGGAAGTATCAAGCTTTCTGGCTTTGCTCTTGCCGAAACTAAAAGCTCCGCCTTTGCCACCGCCCTGCATCTGACGCATGAAAAACACCCACACGCCGATTAAAAGCAACATCGGGAACCAAGAAATCAATACGGTCATCCAGAATGACGGTTCTTCCTCCGGTGTTCCATACACCTGCACACCGTCTTTTCTCAAGTCATCCACCATCCACAGATCACCCGGGCTGGTGATGACGTATTTTTGGCCTTCAACCGGAGTAACGGTGATTTCACGACCTTTGATGTCCACACGAGCAATCTTGCCCGCTTTGGCATCATCCATAAACTGCGTGTAGCTTGTTGAAGTCGCCATGGACGATGTCTCCGGCTCAAACTGCCGAAACACCGTGAAAAACACCAGCGCTAAAATGATCCAAATACCGATACGATTAAAGAAATTTCTATTCAATTTTCAGGCTCCTTCGCCTCTTCTGATAACGCTATTTTCCGGATGCAAATTCCAGACTGTTAAGGATACCGACAATTCCTTGAGTTGGAAATGTTTTTTATTCTTTTTAACAAGAATTTTCTCAGCGTTTCTTGATGTGTTTAGCCACCATGTAAACTTCTGCCGATGTATCCCGACTGGCTTCAGGCTTACGGGTCAAAACAGTCTTAAAGTGTTTTTTGAGCGTCTCGACATATTGCGAAAAGCCGCTGCCTTGGAATACTTTGGTCACAAAGACTCCGTTATCTTTGAGATGCTCCAGACAAAACTCAAGAGCCAACTCATTTAAAAGCAAACAACGGGCCGCGTCTGCCGCCGCGATACCGGAAAGATTCGGGGCCATGTCAGAGAGCACCAAATCGACCTGTTTATCTCCGATAATTTCAGTCAACTTATCGGCCACTTCCTGCTCTCGAAAATCTCCCTGAAGAAACGTCACGCCGTCAATGGGATCCATCGGCAAAATATCCATGGCAATGATCGTGCCGCGGACTTCACCGTCTTTTCCGGCTAATTTCTCACGGACCACCTGTGTCCAACTGCCGGGTGCGGCCCCCAAGTCCACCACACACATGCCCGGACGGATTAACTTTTCCTTCTCATTGAGTTCAATAAGTTTATAAACCGAGCGGGCGCGATAGCCCTCCTGGCGTGAACGCTTCACAAAAGGATCATTAATGTGGCGCTCAATCCATGCGCGATTGGAACGCAGTTTCTTAGTTGCTACTGGCATGATTTTTTTATAAAATTCGTCGTTTTTAAATTTTTGTTTATCAATTCAAACCGTATTATGGCTGAACTTCTACTTGACCGCGACACCCGTTTGGCACTTCGTGGACAGGCTCACGGACTCGATCCTGTTGTGTTATTAGGTGCCAATGGCCTCACCGACGCGGTTTTAAAAGAAATTGACCGTGCTCTTTTGGCTCACGAACTAATCAAAATTCGCGTTCCGGGCGATGAACGCGAAGAGCGCGAAGCAATTTATAACGAAATCGCCGACCGCTTAAATGCCGCTCGAATTCAAATGATCGGTAAGCTCTTAGTTTTGTGGCGCCCGAACCCCGAGAAGCAGAAAGAAGAAGCTGAACGGGCCAAGCGCCGTAAGATGGCGGAAGCCCGACGCGGCATGCGTGGCGGTCCGACCGCTCACCGCAAAACACGCGCACAAGCTAAAGGTCGCACGACCAAAAAGGCTTACGCCAATCTCTAAACCGACAAAGGCTCGAAATCAAAGTTCGAGCCTTTCACTTTTCATAGCCGAGTCTATAGCCTCAGCTTCAGTAGGCGATCAGATATACTGAACGGTCAAGATATCGTATGCGCGATCGCCGCCCGGGGCGTGCACAATAGCCTCATCCCCCTCAAACTTACCGATTAACGCACGAGCGATAGGACTGGAAATCGAAACCAAATTACGTTTGATGTCACCCTCATCGTCACCGACGATTTGGTAAGTTACCACTTCGCCCGTATCTTGATTTTCCAATTCAACCGTTGCGCCAAAAACAATACGACCGCCGGCGTCCAATTCTTTCGGGTCAATGATTTGCAGTGAAGCTAATTTACCCTCCAACTCCGCAATACGACCTTCAATATGGCCTTGAAGTTCCTTCGCGGCATCATATTCAGCATTTTCAGACAAATCACCTTTTTCGCGGGCTTCCTTAATCGCCTGCACAACCGCAGGACGCTCCACGCTCTTTAAGCGTTTTAATTCGGCCTTCAACAATTCGGCACCACGTACAGTAATGGGAATCGCCATAGTATTTTTCTCTTTCTCTCTCAACAGGGAACAAAGAAGCCCGAGCCAAAACTTAAGCTCAGGCATCCCTTCATAACGCCGCCTATTTTACCGCAAAATAAATTTTTAGAACAAAGATAAATCCTTAGCCAATTGTGGCAAAAGTTTTAATTCGTCAGACCATTTCTTTACTCGTAATTCAATAGACTGACTATAAGTGCTACAAAATTCTCTCTCTTCATCATCACAATCGCTTGGAATTTCAAAGCGGTTTAACGCCTCACTTAATTTATTCAAAACTTGAGACAGTATCTTTTGAACTAAGCTGAATTCCAGATCGCACTTCTGAGCTTCATACAGAATCTGCAAAGCGTGAATATGCTCTATTTCAAACTCATCTCCAATAGACATTGCCATAGAATGTTGAACATCCGGAATTTGGATAACACTAACCAAGTCGTACCACGGCGTCGGGCTTAGCCCCGACTGATCGACAAAGAAACTAAAGTTCTTCCCGTGAGCATCACTATTGCCAATAACTAAATTGAAAATCGTCCATGTTAAGAGATTTCGGCGCATGCCAAGCGGATCTTTAGCGTAACGAATTAAGGAAAAAAGTTTTTCCAAACTGACTCCATCGCGAATGTGAGCAACATCACGCCCATTACCCAAATTTTGTTCGTATTTGAAACTTGAAGTTAATCCCAAAGATTGGCAGACATCAATAACATATCGGCGATAAACACGAACAGCTTCTCCCGTGCCTCCAATTTTCCTATCAAATCGCTCAACTTCCAACAATCGATGAGAACCTATCCGCTTGAGCTTTGTTAATGCCACCGGGAAACCTAGAGTACGAGCCAATCCCATCGTTAAAAACTCGTTCAGAAGAACGTTCTTAGGTGCGAAAGAGTCAAATTTTAAAATGTGTGTTGAACACAAATCTTTCCCGTCTACCAAACTGTACTGCTCATCTAATTTCAGCACATTGAGTTTGGTTTGCATGCCTGCTACTGACAATCTCGGTTTCCCATCCCATATATCCATTGGATTGGTATCCGGAAAGTTCAATCGATCAAAGATTTCTTTTTCAGTAACGGGTCTTAAACAAGATTGTTCTTCATGTGGAAAATCCTCGGAACTTAATACAAGCGCTCCAGCCAGATCACTTTTGATGGCTAGGCACAGTCCCAATACATTATTTTGGGAAAGACTATTCAATCGGCTCAGATGCTCTAAAGCTCGTCCTTCAGGTAGAAAATTCTCTAAAAAAGCAAAGAAGCGACTGTCTTTAATTTCCGAACTAAAAGGTAAGACAGGCGACAGAGGAAAACCTTCCTTAACCCAGTTATCCGAATAGCGAAAAACATTTTGGTTCGATTGTGGATTACATACAAACTCTCCTACTTTTTTTTCTCCCATCCACAAAAAGCATTTAGTACCAACCGTCATTTCTGTCTCCAAGCCGATCACTAAACATATACTTAGTTTGATCTGACCAATCCAATGTCAACCCCAAAATACTGAGAACTGTTGTCAGTGTAGAAAAGCGGACATCCCCTCCCTTTTCTAATTTAATCAACGTCTTACGACTTATACCTGTCGCTTTCTCGATATCTTCTAATGTATATTTCAATTTTTTGCGACGAAGGCGGATACGCTCTCCAATCTCTTCAAGTTTTAACGCGTTGGCATGGACAAAA
Source organism: uncultured Sutterella sp. (assembly GCA_905212345.1). Classification (GTDB taxonomy): domain Bacteria; phylum Pseudomonadota; class Gammaproteobacteria; order Burkholderiales; family Burkholderiaceae_F; genus Aphodousia. The sequence continues at coordinate 14,954 of CAJMEC010000026.1, forward strand.
TTTTTCATAGCACAAAAAAATTGAAGTAAAGTACAACATCTTGACAAATTATCAATAATGTGTAGTTTACTTCAATTTTTAGCAATTTCAACCAAAATGTGAATAAAAGTTCACATTAACGATAATGACTGTACCGACTATTATCGTTCGGGGCGTGGGCAGCACATGTCGGCCTGTTGGGAGTCCTCGGCGTTACGCCGAGGAGGATCGTTGTCAATTTGGTCACATTAGCTGTTTCGACCTTTAATGAATCCCGTAAACACTCCCCAACCGATGGGCAGGGATACTTCATCTTGAATACAGAAATCCCCCCGGTGATGTCCCGGATGGTTACAACCGTAGTAGAAAAAGACTGCCTTACCGCCGTGCTGTTGAACTCGACGAATAAGCATGGTGCAATCTTCACTCCCTACCTTCGCATTCATATCAACCACAGAGTCGACACCCTCGACAGTGCGAGCAGCCTGCTTAACGGCCTCCACCGCTTCTTCGTCACCTTTGTAGGTCACAGCCTCACCCATGCGGGTTAAGCGGTATCGCACTCCGTAAGCAGCTGCCATTCCCTTAACCGTCATCTCAACATTGGCAGCCATATAGTCGTTGATTTCCGTGCTTTCACCACGAACTTCCAACTGCATATAGGCATGAGGCGCCACGATATTGCGACCGACACCAGAAATCAACTTACCGATTTGCACTCGTGTAATGCCTTTACTGTGACCCGGAAGAGACCCTAAAGACATACACGTTGCTGCCGCACACATGAGAGCACTTCTGCCGTTTTCCGGAGAACCCGCTGCGGCCTGAATGCCATCGTATTCCAAGTCGAACTTGGTTGTAGCTAAGTAGCCGTGGTGCGAAACACCAACTTGCCCTAAACGAGCTGAGCAGCCGATGTGAGCCCCGGCAAACCAATCAACATCATCGACGATGCCCTTAGCTGCCATCGCTGCCGCACCGCGAACCCCTTCTTCGGCCGGTTGAAACAGAACTTTAACCGTCCCATTCAAGTGTTCTTTGTTATCCGCTAGCCATGCAACTACGCCCAACCCAACAGCCGTGTGTCCATCGTGGCCACAAGCATGGGAAAAACCAGGGTAGATTGAACGGTAATGACCTTGATTGGCTTCGTGCTTTGGATCATTTGTTTCTTCAATCGGCAAACAGTCAATATCCACACGAATAGCTGTCACGGGTCCTGGACGCCCCGTTTCCAAAACAGCCATTGCTCCTGTGTAACCGCCAAGACGTTTTAAAAATTCAGCAGGTACACCATGCTCTTGAGCACGAGCTTGTGCAGCTTGAACCGTTTCTTCATTTCTACCCATAACCGCTGTTGGCTCAATTACCTCTATACCACAGAGTGCTTTAAGTCCCAACTCTTCGATACGCCTTACGATAAAGTACGTTGTTTCAAATTCACACCACCCTTCTTCTGGATGTTCATGAAGCCAACGGCGGTCTTTGACCATCTGATCTTTGTAATGATGTTCACTCATTTTCCAAATCCTGTCTAAAGTTCAAAGATAAAGCCCAACAAAATCACGTTGACAATCATTGGGATCGCCATGCGTTTGGATACTTCAAGGGGACTGGCCTTAATCATGCCGGCAACAACCAGTGTTGCACCCGCAATCGGGGAACACATACGACCTAAGGCGCCAGACAAAGAGGCAACAACACCAAGATTAGGTACCTTCATGCCGAATTCTGCCGCATAGGGGGTAACCGCCTGATTAAATGCGTGTCCTGCAGCGTCACCAGACCCCGTTAACACCCCCATAAGGAACGGACCGAAATTGGCAGCCAAGGCGGCGATTTCTTTAGAGTCTTTCAATTGAACGATTAATGCATCGATCACACCAGCGGCCTGTAAACCACCGGCAAAGCAGCCGGCTGCCACGATAATGCCAAGAATATTGGCATAACCCTTACCCATACCGCCGAAGAACTCTTTGGTAATTTTTTCCGGATTGGCACGCGTCACAATCAACGTGTAGATCGTACCGTAAATCATTGCTTCGGCCACGCCCATTTTCAGAGCCGGAACACAGGTCGCCCCAAGCATCAAAATTACGATCGGAAGAATCGGTGCGATCGCATAGAGAATATTGACGCGATCGGGCAATTCACCGCGAGAGTCGCTAGCCACTTCAAACACTTCATCATTTTGTTCTTCCGTGCGTTTCTTAAAATCACGGAAAACAAAAATCATAGCCGTTACCATGATGATGTTTAAAGCACAAAGAGTGAGGATTTTCGGTGCAAATTGAACGATAAGATCCATCACTTCCATGTTGGAAATCTTTGCCACCCAAACATTGTGACTCGATCCAGGCGATAAAGCGGAAGGAATAATGGAGCCAATAATGGCTGCACCGGCAATGGCAGGCTTAAAGCCTGCTCTTACCATCAAAGGAATCATGGTAGGACCTAATGCAGCTGCACAACCCGCGGCTGACGGAATAGCGATAGCAACACAAGAGGCAATAAGCATGCAAAACGGCAATAAGAAAAAGCCTAACTTTCTTAAAGGCTTAACCAATAAAGCCACGAAATGCACGTCGCAACGAGTCATTGATACAACCGCCGCAAAACCCAACGAGGAGCAAATAGCCAAAATCATGGATGCGTTGGTCATATTTTTCATCATGTTTGCAAGCGCAATATGCGGAGCAAAACTGATGATACCCATAGCAAGACCGGCCGTAATGAGGACTAGCCGAGTCTCATAGCGTTTGAGCAATGCTGCAACCGTCAAAATAACAATAACGGTCGCCCCAATCATTGAGAATGTCATGAGCGCTCTCCAAAAGTTTGAAATTGTTTCAGCGAACCGTACATTGAAACTAATCGCTGATACTCTTCAGAGTCATAAAACAGACTCTGATCGGGACCGTAGACCTTTGCTACCTCGATCAAAAATCTTACAGTGTCATCGATATCGCATAGATGCGTTGCTCCTGTGGCACAACCAGGAACTTGCGTTTGTGTTGTAATGGCCACACCAACACAAGGTGAAGAGGTTGCAACACTGGGCTGCAAAATGGAATTTAAATGGTAAATACCGTTGCCATATGGTGTAATGTCTTGTTGCGTAAGCGGCAGTACAACCGGCAAGCGCCCCGTAGCGATTTCCATCAAAGAAAGAAGCTTTTCACTTGTACGTAAAATGTAACCTTCCTTAACCGTAGGTGTCAGTGCAAAACCGCTTATGTTAACGATGCGATTGCCCTTGGTCGTATCTACACAAAGAATGCCATCCATTGCTTCATCAACTTCAACGGTATTGCATTCTTGGCTTGTCACAGGCGAATCCATAAAAGGCACAGGATCATGAGGACGAGTCGGTGCGTGCGGACAAATGTGTGTTGTGATAATCACGTCACATTCAAGTACGTCTTTTCTGGCATGCATTTGAGCCAACTTTGCAGCCGCTGACATGGCTGCCAATGCTCCATCGCCATCACTAGTAAAACCGATGCGCTCAGGTCTTGCCCCCAGTCCACCGAGTCGTCCGACAATTCCTAGCGTGGGAAAATCTCCACCCGAGGATTTTCCTCGAGAGCCAGGGATTAAAACTTTGACAAAATCTGTTGAACCTTTCTCTCCGGTCAGCGTTTTAACCTGAATATTTTCCGCTCCGTATGAGCGAAGATAGTCGGCAACTGTCTGCCCATTTACCGCAGGATCATCCAATAAATCCTGAAGTTCAATAATGTGTTTCATACTCATTGGCTTATCTCCATCTTTTTATAGTCATTGTCTTTATTAATCTTTAGACTCGCCAATTACATTCTTGACTGTATTATTATTTATTCCACCTAGGAATAAATAATCGCAAAGAAATATGTCCTTACTTCATAATGATCTCGATGTTTTTTTAACACTGTGTGATACCCGTAGTTTTTCACTGGCCGCTCAAAAATTAGCCTTGACGCAGTCAGCAATCACAAAAAAGATTCAGAGACTTGAAAACAATCTCGGTGTGGATCTCTTTGATAGAAGTAAAAGACCGATCGATCTGACAAAAGAAGGGGCCGTTTTGATGCATCAAGCAAAGCTTGCCCGTGAAGCTTTGGAGAGAACGGCCGGCGAAATTCGAGAAGGTGCTTTCTTACGACCGGAATTTCGGGTTGGAACCATTGAAAGCCTGGCGAAGTGTTTTTTGCCGTCCTTCATTGCGAATGTCAGACAAGAAGCCTCCCGTGTTTTAGCCGTCACAGGCACTTCCCAAACACTCATCAGTGCACTACAGCATCGAGAAATTGATTTTGCTTTTGTAAGCGATCTTTTTTCTGAAATGCAGGGCTTAACGCGACTTAAAGTTTTTGAGGAACGCTCTGTATTATTGATGCCAGCCAAATTTGCAGCCGGTCATTCCAAAAAATGGACTTGGGATGAAATTCAACTTTGCGGTCTTCCCTATTTGCAATACTTTCGTGATGGTGGCGCAGGACGCCTGAATGACACCTATATCAGTCTGCTGCACTTGGATATCCCGGCTCGAATTGAAGTCGATTCCACCAGTACTATGCTTTCGCTCGTCGCTAATGGTATTGGCTGGACCATTACGAGAGCGTTAGCCATTTTGCAAAACCCTGAAAAAGCAAAAGACGTTATCGTGTTACCGTTGCCTGCACCGGAGCTCTCTCGCCCACTTTATTTGGTCGCCCGCCCCGATGAATCTCAACGTCTGATATCCCGGGTTGGAGAAGTCTCTCGAGAGATCTTTAATAACGAAATTACACCTGAACTCAAAAAGATCGCTCCGTGGCTTCTCAAACCCAAAAAGTGACCAACACAAAAACAAAAGGTTCAGATTAGATATAGTTCTGTGGAGCTAATTGACGCTCGACCAACTCAATCATGATATGAATCGTCTTGATATGCAATTCCTGTACACGGTCAGCCCAACGGCCTGCCGGCGTCACAATGGCTACATCCGCCCTCTGAGCTAAAGGACTATCAACCTTGCCTGTTAAACCGATCACTTTCATTCCTTTTTCGTGAGCCGCCTCAACGGCATCAAGAACGTTGCCGCTTGTACCGGAAGTAGTGATGGCTAAAAGCACATCTCCTTTTTGCCCCACTGCCTGAACATAGCGGGAAAAAACAGCATGATAGCCGTAGTCGTTTCCCACACAGCTCATATGAGACGGATCTGAGATGGCTATGGCAGCATAACCCGGACGATCACTTCTAAAACGTCCGGTCATTTCTTCGGCAAAATGCATAGCATCACACAAGGAACCGCCGTTGCCGCAGGACAAAATTTTCCCGCCGTTACGGATCGCCTCAACCATTAATTCGGAGGCGCGAACAATGGCCTCTTGAGTCTGATCGGCTTCAATTAAAGCATCTAACGCAGACCGCGCCTCTAAAAGTGCCGCTTTGACATGTTCTTTAGCCATAATCTCTATCCTCTTTGCCTCATTTTTACCGACGGCCAAAAATAGCTCCGGCAATGGTGTTAGCATCCGTGTACTCCAGCTCAACTCCTGCCGGAATGCCTCTGGCCAAGCGAGTAACCCGTATTTGGGGAGCAACTGAAGCCATCGCTTTGGCGATAAAGTGCGCCGTAGCATCCCCTTCTGGTGTAAAGGGTGTCGCTATGAGTACCTCTCGTACGAGTTTATCTTTTTTTACGCGCTCGAGAAGCTTTTGCATATTGATGTCCTCTGCTCCGACGCCTTTTACAGGAGAAATTAGGCCCATCAGAACAAAGTAAAGTCCCCGGTACGCCATGGTTTCTTCAATCACTCGCTGATCTGCCGGCGTCTCTACAATGCAAATCTTCGTGCGATCCCGAGACTCATTCGCGCAAATAGGACAAACCGCCTCATCGGTCAATGTGTTGCAGAGTTCACAGTGCTTGACGGTTTTAACAGCTCGTTCAAGCGTTTTTAAAAGTTTCACCACTTGTCGTCTGTCATCCGACAGAAGTTGTTCGGCGATACGGGAAGCCGAACGCGGCCCCAAACCGGGCAGGCGCTTGAGCGCGTCCACAAGGTCATCCAATGTGGGACTTAGCGTTGGCATTATTAATCCTTAGAAAGACATTCCCGGAGGAAGGGGCATGCCGGCTGTTGCCGCTGCCATTTTTTCCTTGGTGATTTTTTCAATCTGATCCAAACAATCTTTTGTAGCCATGAAGATTAAATCTTCAACCATGTCCACGTCTTCTTGCAATAAACTCGGATCCACCTTTACAGACTTCAGCGCGTGCTTGCAGGTCATCGTCACCTGAACGAGATTGCCGCTTGCGCTGCCTGTCACTTCAAGGTGCTCAAGTTCATGCTGCAAACGCTTGATATTTTCCTGTACTCGTGCAGCTTGTTTTAAAAGCGCTCCCATGTTTCCACGCATAATCTTTCCTTTCTTTTTTATCAATAGGTTAAGAAACTTTCTTTTTTACCGACATCGGATCAATGCGAGCGTTAAAACGCCGCATGATTGTTCTCGCTAACGGCGTCTGCTTAAGCGCTTCAATCGCTTCCTTGCGCTCGGCCTCGTCGGTTATTGTGACAAATTTATTTTTTTTACGCTCAGCCTCTTGAGCTTTTTTCTGCTCTTTTTTCAACCTGGCCCGCTCCTGACTGATAGTGCGTGAGCGCGGCGTTTCCAACTCAAACTCAAAACGCATTCGGCGACCAAAAAGCGGATCGACAATTCGCTGAACCGAAAGCATCGCTTTTTGGTTTTTCAACCGGTTCTCATAAAGCGGATCTATACGCAGCTTAATCAGATCGCCTTCTATCGAAACACACTCACTGCGCTCCAAAATATCCTTGGCATAGGTTGCCGGATAGGTATAGCGAAGTTTCTCGTACCAAAGCTTGCCGACTTCAGTAAATTCGGGAATCTGATCATAATCCTCGGCGTAATCATACTGATCGGCAAAAGACTCGTCCTCAGCGGTTTGCGCATCCGCCACAGAAGGTTCTATGGAAGTTGATTCGTAGCCGTAGTCTTCAATCGAAGGCTCCATCTGAGAAGCATACTCATCGTAGTCGTCCACAAACGGAGGATCGTCTTCCTCTATGACGCTTGACTCCGTGGCTGTTTTCTCTTCTTTTGGCGGAGGAGTCGGCTCGGGGCGACTACTCCGGTCAGACTCCCCCAGGGATGCTTCCTCCCACGGGGCTGGCTCTGCGTCAACTTTTTTTTCAGTCTCAGGAGCGATCTTTTGCTCCTGAGGTGGCGCTGACGGTTGTGATGGCGGCATCTGAGCCGCACTTTGTTCAGTCTCCTTTGCGCTTTGGGGCTTAAACCGTTCAGGTAATTTGACCTGCACTGTGCCTGCCGGTTTAAAGGCAAGCATTCGCAACAGCGCCATGGTGAACCCGGCATACTCATCGGGCGCCAAATTCATATCTGCCCTGGCATTTAAGGCAATTTGATAATAGAGCTGAACTTCTTGTGGCGTGAAGGTTCGAGCTAACGTCAAAATCGCCTCCCGATCCATGTCATCGGTTGCGATGCTCGCCACATCAAATTGAGCCAAAGCAATTTTGTGCAAAATGGAGGCCAAGTCTCGGATTGCCTGGCTAAACGAGAGACTGCGCATGGACATCTGCTCGGCTACTTGCATCATCTCATGGGCTTTTCCTTCAGCCAAATAACCCAAAAGCTTAATGAGCACGTCGCTGTCCATCATGCCGAGCATTTCCCGCACACTCTCGAGAGTAATCGGTTTATCACCCGCAAAAGCGATGGCTTGATCAAGCAGACTTAAACCGTCACGCATGGAGCCTCGGGCTCCCACACCTAAAAGCTTCAAAGCGGCGGGTTCGGCCTGAATATTTTCTTGCTTCAGAATGTGTGCCATATGTTCAGCAACAGTCTGCGGCGAAACATTCTTCAAATTAAACTGCAAGCAGCGTGACAGAACTGTAACCGGTACTTTCTGAGGATCGGTCGTTGCCAAAATAAATTTCACATATTCCGGCGGCTCTTCAAGTGTTTTCAACATGGCGTTGAAAGCGTGGGAAGTGAGCTGATGCACTTCGTCGATCATGTAGACTTTGTAACGGGCATTGGTGGGCGCGTACATCGCCTGCTCAAGCAACGCGGTCATCTCTTCGACCGAGCGGTTGCTGGCCGCGTCCATTTCAATGTAGTCAACAAAGCGGCCTTCATCAATGGCTCGGCACGCTTCACAAACTCCACAGGGATGGTCCGTCACCCCGCCTTTACCGTCCGGTCCCACGCAATTGAGGCTTTTAGCCAAGATACGCGAAAGCGTTGTCTTGCCGACACCACGAGTGCCGGTAAACAGGTAAGCATGATGAAGTCTATTTTCACGCAAAGCGTGTGTGAGCGCTTGAACCACCGGTTCTTGTCCCACCACACTTTCAAAATCATGAGGACGCCATTTACGGGCCAAAACCTGAGAAGCCATAATCAACCTATGAACCTTTGGCAAAACGCTCCAGCGCCTCACCCGTTAAACGACACAATCTCCAGTCAGGTAAAACCGTTGCGCCGACCTTTTCATAAAATCCGATCGCCGGCGTATTCCATTCCAAAACAACCCACTCAAAACGACCGCATTTTTCCTTAACCGCCAAGGCGGCTAAGTAACGCATAAGCGCTTTCCCATAGCCTTTTCCGCGATAGGCCGGATCGATGAATATGTCCTCAAGATATAAGCCTTTGCGAGTCAAAAAGGTTGAAAAATTATGGAAGTAAAGCGCAAAACCAACCGGGGTGTCATCCTCATAGGCAATCACCGCATGCGCAGTCACCGATTCACCGAATAATTCACGGCGCACATCGTCAACCGTCGCAGTTACCTGATCCAATAGTTTTTCGTAGTCGGCTAATTTTTTAATAAAACTTAAAACCAATTCGCAGTCTTTTTCTTCTGCGGGACGAATTTCAAACATTTCTCTTACTCGTTGAGTTTGGTTTAAACAGATGTAGTTTAGCGAAAAACCTTTCGATTAAGCGCCTATTTCCAAAAACATATCGTAGAAAACTCGGGAAGCTAAAAACAAAAAGAATGCGCCTCCCACACAATTGATCACTTTTGCCGCTTTAGGCGTCGATAAGAGCCGCCGGGAGTTGGAAGCAATCCAACCGTATCCGCAGTGAATTAGAAAGACCGTACAAAAGTACGTCACCGTCATCACACAAACTTGAGGTAGGAATGGCAATTGATGGTCAATAAACTGAGGAAAAAGCGAGATGAAAAACATGATCAACATGGGGTTGGTCATCTGAAGCGTCACCCCTTGAAGCCACAGAACACTTTTTTGCTTGACAGTAATTCCTACCGGTTTTTCCTTAGCCGCCAAATCAAAACTAAAGGGTTTAGCCCTAAAGAGTTTGAGGCCAAGATAGACCATGTATAAAGCACCCAATCCCTTGATCGCTTCGTAGGCCGCTGGGGAAGTCGCAATTAATAAGCCGAGTCCTGTTGACGAAATAGCCGCCATCACAACCGTTCCGGTAGAGGTGCCCAAAATCACATAGAGCGCGGTACGAAGGCCATAGCGAATGGAGCTCGTCAGTGTCATCAAAACACCCGGCCCCGGAGTTGCCACGGTCAAAGCCGATGTAATTAAAAATAAGGTAAAAAGCGAAGTATTGAGCATGTTCCGCCTTAAAGATTTTCCAAACGATCAAAGCTTCTCAACCATAATTTGTTCGACTTCTCCACCTTGAAGTTTTAAGAGAACAAAGGGAGTGTCAGGAAATCTGTCTCCGAAGGTCATTTAGTGTAAATCCTTTCAAATATGGGTTCAATCCCTTCGCTGAAAATTGGACTTTTAAGTCACTGCATTTAAGAAACGAAAAATACAATTCAGTAGCGGCTGCCTTATCCCTAGCCGCTACCGTTCTCTAAAGAATAGTTACCTTCCTTTGAGTGCTTTAGACCTAACACTATCCCGGACCTTTTCCGAGCGTCAGGGAGAAAACTCGGGACGTGACCCAATGCAGGCCTGAAAGACTCTCGCGAGAGGGTGTTTTGGTGAGAGATGAG
>CAJMEC010000027.1 GCA_905212345.1 uncultured Sutterella sp.
TTGCAAGTTTCCCCCATGCAATATCTGAACCCAGTGAACGGCATTCACACTCCCCTTCTCCTTCATCCTTTTCAAAAGCCTCACGGATCATTGATACGGCAACAAAAAAGAGAAGCCCAAAAGCAACCCAGTGATCCCAGGCATTAATAAGGCTATAAAGGGCGCCCCCCGCAAGCCAGCCGACAGCAGGCATCAGTGCCTGAAAAGCTCCGAACACAACAGAGAACTTCAACACATGAGAGACTTTGATTTTTGGCTGCACGGCTCCCCAACACAAGGCTACAACCATTGCGTCAACCGACAAAGCAACAGCGATACCAAAGATCTCTAATAATTGCACTTTTGATCCTTCAGATTAGTAAAGGCGCCATTATAGCGAGCGCTTCTGACAATTAAATTTCAAGATGACGCTTTGAGTAAAAAATTCCGATCACCCAACCGATAAGGGCCGGCGTCACCCACTCCAACCCAATAGAATAAAAAGGCAAATGTGACAACAAAGGCACATTAACACCAACATCTTTGAGCGCGCCGGCAACGCTCACAATCGCAGTCATCGTAATAGTCAATGGATAAACCTTCGAAAAATTCTGATTAAAGTGATGTGTCAACCCGAGAATAATCAGCATTAAGGCTACAGGATAAATTGACATCAATACCGGGATAGACAGTTTAAGAATAAGTGTTAAACCTGCGTTCGAAACAACCATGCTGCAAAGCACAAACACCAGGAGCCAACCGCGGTAGGAAAGGGCTGGGAAAACTTTTGTGAAATAATCGCTGCAGCAGGATAAAAGACCCACACAGGTGTTTAAGCAAGCAACAAAGAAAATCATTCCTAAAAGAATGATGCCCCAAGAACCAAATTGAATTTCAGCCACGGAAGTTAATGTTTGCGCACCATTTTCGGTGATCAAACCAGCTCCACCCACGGTTGCCCCAATATGGGCTAACGCCAAATAGATCGTAATCAGGAAAAATCCGGCAATCATGCCGGCTTTTACCGTCTCTCGCACTACCCCCTCTGTATTGCTCACCCCCAGGGCCTGGACATTTAAGGCAATAATCAAACCGAAGTTAAGCGCTGCCAGTGTATCCATGGTTTGATAGCCTTCCAAAAAGCCTCTGACAAAAGCATTAAGGTCATACGGGGGTAAAGCTAGACCATAGCCCGCGATCGGTCGGAACAAACACGCCAGGAAAAGAAGCGCAATCATGATAATGAGTGCGGGCGAAGTCACTTTGCCGAGACGTTGCGTGAGCTTTTCAGGATTTAAAGCCATGATCCCGGCAAGTCCAAAAAAGAAGACAGAGTACAAAAATTGGGCGCAAGCCAAAGGAGAAAAATCCATGAAGAAAGGCTCTGTCGCTTCTGTAAATATCGGCGCCAATGCCATTTCAAAAGAAGTACTCGCCGTACGGGGAATGGCCACGCAGGGACCGATTGACAAATAAATGAGCAATGTAAAAATAAAGGCAAACTGCGGATGAACGCGAGAGGCTAACATCATTAAGCCGCCAGAGCGGGCAACCGTCATCACCCCGAGGATCGGAAAACACACGGCCGTGATTGCAAAGCCGGCCATGGCCCATGGCATGTCAACGCCGGCTAAAGAGCCCAGATAGGGCGGGAAAATAAGATTGCCCGCCCCAAAAAACATGGAAAAAAGAGTTAACCCCAACAACAAACGTTGGTTAAAACTAAATTGATTGCTCATAGGAAAAATAGCTATATCGAAATCTGAATTTCAAAAATTCCGCTACTTTAGCAAATTTCAGGAAAAGCCAATACTCTGGCAATCCCTATATCACAGAGATGCAATACCGACTGCAAACTCCAATCACTGTCTTTCTCTTTTATTTTCAGTACTGTCATCCGTTTCGGTGTTAAATCCAACATTAGAAAAATTTATTTAGAATTCGCGACTATGAATGCCAAACCCTTCCGAAAAATTATTCATGTTGACATGGATGCGTTTTTTGCGTCTGTTGAGCAACGTGATCACCCAGCCTTGCGCGGCAAACCTATTGCCGTTGGACACGCCGGAGCCCGAGGGGTAGTGGCCACTGCCAGTTATGAGGCAAGAAAATTCGGCGTGCATTCTGCCATGCCTTCGGCTAAAGCACGAGAGCTCTGCCCTGAGCTTATTTTTGTTCATTCTCGAATGAAACACTATCAAGCTGTTTCTAAACAAGTCCGAGCAATTTTTGAACGCTACACCGACATCATCGAACCGGTTTCCATTGACGAGGCGTTTTTAGACGTCACTGACAATAAGATCGGTGCAAGAACAGGCTTAGAAATTGCCAAGCGGATAAAAAAAGAGATTCGTGAGGAGCTGGGATTAGTGGCAAGCGCCGGCGTGAGTTACAACAAATTTTTAGCCAAAATCGCAAGCGATTACCGAAAACCCGATGGCCTTTGTGTCATTCATCCGGATCAAGCTTTAGATTTCATTGACAAGCTTCCAATTGAAGCCTTTTGGGGAATTGGTCCTGCCACCGCAAAACGATTACACGCTTTAGGCATCACAACAGCGCCGCAATTAAGAGAGGTCAGTCTCTCACGATTGACTGAATTGTTCGGCAAAGCCGGTCTGACCTACTATAACTTTGTCAGAGGTATTGATGATCGACAGGTAACCACTCACCGAGAACGTAAGTCCGTCGGCTGTGAAGAAACGTTTGGGCGCGATATTAAAGGGAAAGTCATCGATGAAGCCTTGGCTTCGGTCATTAATGAGCTTGCGCAAAGGGTTAACCGCCGAAAATTTAAAGGAAAAAGGTTGACACTTAAAGTACGCTTTCCTGATTTCACCACCTTGACCCGCAGCGGTTCTGGTCATGAGGTACTCGATAGTGTAGAAAAGATTACGCCCTTGGCTTACCAGCTTTTAAAAAATGTGACCCTGCCCGCTACCGGTATTCGTCTTTTAGGTCTTTCTGTTTCCAAAACCGAACAAGAAATCCGCGAAGACCATTTGGCTAAACAGATGACTCTTTTTTGACAGTTGATATAATCGCTCGTCTTTTAACATCCCGGAACTTAAAGAATGATTAAACGCGTCCGTGCACTGCCCACCCCGGTAGCGGGGCTTGCACTTGGTATTTCCAGTTTAGGCTGGTCGATGGAAAATGCTCTTCCGCTTTATGGTTGGGGCCAACTTATCGGAGCCGGTATAGCCGTTGTATTGCTTTGCCTGCTGCTTACTCGATTTGTTTTTCACGCCGACACCCTTATTACTGATCTGCGCCACCCTGTTTTAGGCAGTATTGTGCCCACGTTTGCCATGGCCACGATGGTGGTCTCTAAAGCAATCGGTCGCTTTTTCCCTCTTGTCGGCGAGTACCTATGGCTTGCGGCTGTGATCGTGCACCTGCTCTTTTTGGGCGCCTTTATTGTTTTCCGCATGCGCGAACGTCAAATGCAGCACATGGTTCCAAGTTGGTTTATTCCACCTGTAGGCATCATCGTAGCTGATGTTGCCTGTCCTTCTCCGGAATGGTTTAATTTCGCTCAAGTCCTGTTGACAATTGGCATTGTTTCCTATGCTGTTATGCTTCCGGTCATGATTTATCGTTTCATGTTCTACGCACAGGTTCCTGATGCCGCCAAGCCCACCATAGCGATTTTGGCCGCTCCTGCCAGTCTCTCATTAGCTGGTCTTTTAACTGTGGTTGAGAATCCCTCTCCGCTTTTGTGCGCTGTCCTATTGGGGATTGCCGTATTAATGACCGTAGTCATCTACCTTTCGCTCTTTAAGTTGCTTCGTCTACCCTTTTCTCCCGGCTACGCGGCTTTCACCTTCCCTTTGGCAATCGGCGCTACCGCGCTCTATAAAATGAGCAATTTAGTCGGTCAGTATGAAGTCGGCGCTTTTTATGCTTGGGAGCTCAGAATGCACGCAAACGCTGAATTAGTGATCGCCACCTGCATCATTACCTATGTGGCCATTCTCTTTATCAAAAATTTGGACAAAATTCTGCCTAAACCTCAAAAAGAGTAACGGTTTGTAGGATTTCCTCATCTTAAGCCGCCTTTTCAGTTAACCTTGAAGGCGGCTCATTTTTTACGTAATCCGATGGAATTTTTGTTTTTGCACTTTATTCAATCGTTAAGAAGCGAAAATCTTGATCATTTCATGCTTTTCGTGTCTTTCCTGGGCAATTTAGGTGCCATTTGGATTGCGCTCGCCGCTCTTTTGCTCATTGTCAAAAGATACCGTCAGTCTGGTTTGGCCGTCAGCATTGCACTGCTAGTTGATTTCGTTTCAGTTAACCTCATCATCAAACCGTTGGTCGGACGAGAACGTCCCTGTGACGTAACCGTGCCTGAAGACATGTTGCTTGCTTGTTTAAGCGACCACTCCTTTCCATCCGGTCACACGGCGGCCGCCTTCGCCGCGGCGTTTGCCCTATTTCTTTATCATAAAAAAGCCGGTTCGCTCGCTTTGATCCTTGCCTTTTTAATGGGCTTTTCTCGACTCTACCTCTTTGTGCATTTTCCAAGCGACGTTATCGCCGGCGCACTATTAGGACTCATTTTCGGCTTTATTGGATACAAATTCGCATTGCGTAGAAACAAAAAAGCTCCGAACACTGGGAACGGAGCTTAGTTGAAAAGCGAACTTTTTAGCTGAAAAGATCTTTCATCTTATCCATGAAACTCTGGTGCTTCGGTGAATGCTTCTCACCGTGCTTGGAGACTGTTTCATCAAACTGTCGAAGCAAATCTTTTTGCTTTTGCGTCAAATTAACCGGCGTTTCAACAAACACATGGATATAAAGATCACCCATGTAGCCAGTACGTAGACTCTTGATACCCTTGCCACGCAGGCGCAAAATCTTACCGCTTTGCGTACCTTCGGGAATGGTGATGCGGGTTTCGCCATCCAAAACAGGCACATCCACGTCACCGCCCAAAGCCGCTGTGACAAATGAAATCGGCAATTCAACATGAAGGTCATCGCCATCACGTTGGAAAATTTCATGCGGCTTAATACTGATTTCTACATACAAGTCGCCTGCCGGACCACCGTTGGTGCCGGGCTGACCTTTACCTTGCAAACGCACGCGTTGGCCGGCGTTGATACCAGCGGGAATCTTCACTTCAAGTGTCTTCATGACTTTCTTGAAGCCCGTGCCATCGCAATTCGGACAGGGGTCAGAAATCACCGTACCGGATCCATGGCAGTAGGGACAAGTCTGCTGAACAGAGAAAAAGCCCTGTTTAGCATAAACGACGCCTGTACCGTTACAGTGCGGACAAGTCGTGGGCTTAGCTTTGGAGCGACTGCCCGTTCCATCACAAACATCACATTTTTCCCAAACAGGAACACGGATTTCCGCAGTGTAGCCCTTGGCCGCCTGCTCAAGCGTAATTTCAAGGTCGTAGCGTAAATCCACTCCCTTGGTAGCTCGAGGGCCACTTTGTTGGCGACGACCACTCATGCCTTGGCCGAAAAATTCACTGAAAATGTCGCCCAAGTCACCCATATTACCGAAACCGCCTGCGAAACCTTCAGGACCAAAACCACTGAAGCCGCCGGGACCACCGGCTGCGCCGTTCACGCCGGCTTTACCGAATCGGTCATAAGCGGCACGCTTTTGTTCATCACCCAAAACCTCGTAGGCTTCACCGATTTCCTTAAACTTCGCTTCGGCCTCTTTATCCCCATTGTTGCGGTCGGGGTGATACTTCATGGCCAGACGACGATAAGCTTTTTTAATTTCGGCTGCGCTTGCGCTTTTATCTACACCCAATACTTCGTAATAGTCACGATCGCTCATTATTTTTCTATCCTTGCGATAAAGCGATAGGTTCAAGCCCCGATGTCACCGACATCGCCGATCTTGAACCTCGCTCATGAGACCCCTGTTCGGTACGAGTTTGGGGGCAAAGACCCCCAAATTCTCACGGATTATTTTTCTTTGGCATCCACATCAACCACATCATCGTCAGCCTTCTTGGCTTCTTGTTGCGGTTGAGCTTGCTGAGCTTGTTGAGCCTGAGCGTTCAACTTTTCGCCGATCTTTTGAGCGGCCGTCATCAAACGTTCAACAGCGGCATCAATAGCGGCCTTGTCTTCACCACGGATGGCTTCTTCAACCTTCTTGATACCGTCTTCGCAAGCCATGCGGTCAGAAGCTTCAACCTTGTCGCCCAAATCCTTCAAAGTCTTTTGGACTTGGTGGATGGAGGCATCGGCAATATTGCGCGATTGAGCCAATTCAAAGCGCTTGTGGTCTTCGGCCTTGTTCGCTTCAGCGTCGTTGACCATACGTTGAATTTCATCTTCGCTCAAACCGGAGCTAGCCTTAATCGTGATGTTATTTTCCTTGCCGGTGGCCTTATCCTTAGCCGAAACGTGCAAAATACCGTTGGCGTCAATATCAAAGGTCACTTCGATTTGCGGCAAACCACGAGGAGCCGGAGCGATACCTTCGAGGTTAAATTCACCCAAAAGCTTGTTGCTGGCGGCCATTTCACGTTCACCTTGGTAAACCTTAATGGTCACAGCCGGTTGATTATCTTCCGCAGTCGAGAACACCTGAGTGTGCTTGGTCGGGATCGTCGTGTTACGCTTAATCATGGAGGTCATCACTCCACCCAAGGTTTCAATACCCAGGGTCAACGGCGTTACGTCCAAAAGCAACACATCATGACGTTCACCGGTCAAAACAGAGCCTTGAATAGCAGCACCGATTGCCACGGCTTCGTCCGGGTTGACGTCTTTACGCGGTTCCTGACCGAAGAATTCACGAACCGTTTCCTGAACCTTCGGCATACGGGATTGACCGCCGACCAAAATCACGTCTGTAATTTCGCTCTTGGAGCAACCAGCATCAGCCAAAGCTTTGCGACACGGCTCAATCGTACGAGCAATCAAGTCTTCCACCATGCTTTCGAACTTGGCGCGGGTTAAATTGACGTTCAAGTGCTTCGGACCCGTCGCATCGGCCGTGATATACGGCAAGTTGATTTCCGTTTCCTGACGGCTGGACAACTCAATCTTGGCCTTTTCTGCGGCATCCTTCAAACGTTGCAAAGCGATAATGTCCTTGCTCAAGTCAACGCCGGTGTCTTTCTTGAATTCAGAAATCAAATAATCAACGATGCGTTGGTCGAAGTCTTCGCCACCCAAGAACGTATCACCGTTCGTAGACAGCACTTCAAACTGCTTGTCACCATCAACATCAGCCAAGTCAATGATGGAGATATCGAACGTACCGCCACCCAAGTCATACACGGCGATCTTTTTATCGCCCTTGCCGGCCTTATCAAGACCGAAAGCCAAAGCAGCAGCCGTCGGTTCGTTGATGATACGCTTGACTTCCAAACCGGCAATACGACCGGCATCCTTCGTAGCCTGACGTTGGCTATCATTAAAGTAAGCAGGCACCGTAATCACAGCTTCCGTTACCGTTTCACCAAGGTAGTCTTCAGCGGTTTGCTTCATCTTACGGAGCACTTCAGCGGAAACCTGTTGCGGCGCAAGCTTCTTGCCGTCCAAAACGCTCACCCAGGCATCACCGTTTTCCGCACGAGAAATAGAGAACGGCATCAAGGAAATATCACGTTGAACTTCCGCGTCATCGAAACGACGACCAATCAAACGCTTAACAGCAAACAAGGTATTCTTCGGATTGGTCACAGCCTGACGCTTGGCGGTGGCGCCTACCAACACTTCGCCGTTGTCCATGTAAGCAACGATGGACGGCGTCGTACGTGCGCCTTCACTGTTTTCGATCACGTGAATCTTGTCACCTTCCATGACGGCTACGGCAGAGTTCGTCGTACCCAAGTCAATACCAATAATCTTTGCCATTTTTAAATTCCTTCGTTTAAAACTCTCAAATTCTTTACTTCGGCAGGAACATCTAATTGTGTTTCCCGACGCTCTATCCCCAATATGGGGATGAGGCTGAAACTTTCAAGGGGTTTGTTTACAAATAATTGCACTCTCAAAAGTTTCTTAGATAATTCAAAGTGTTATTGAACAACGCTAACCATGGCAGCGCGCAATACACGCTCACTGATAAGCCAACCACGTTGGAAGACTTGAGCAACTTGACCGCTCGTTTGGCCTTCCTGAGCCGGCACCATGGCGATTGCCTGATGACGAGTCGGATCAAACTTTTCACCGACAGGATTGATTTCCGTCATACCGCTCTTTTCCATCGCTTGTACAAACTGACGATAGGTTGCCTGAACGCCTTGCATCACGGGATCTTCAGGATCTTTACTCAATTCCAGAGCCTTTTCCAAGCTATCGAGCACGGGCAAGAGGTTTTTAGCAAATTTTTCAACACCAAACTTATGCGCTTTTTCCACAGCATCTTCTGCACGGCGGCGGGCATTTTCAGCTTCAGCCAACGCACGAAGATAAAGATCCTGCAACTTGGCATTTTCTTCTTTAGCGGCGGCTAAAAGTTCTTCAACGGAAGGTTCTTTAGCCGTTTGCGGTTCCTCAACAGGTTCAGTTTGTTGAGCCTGCTTCTCAGACGTGGTCACATCTTCAACTTTTCGTTCAGGCTGAGACTGATCGGCATCGGTTTGTGACTGATTTTGATCCTTCACTTCCGTGTTTTTTGTCGTTTCTTCTTGCATGGATTCTTTCTCCGAAACGGGTAATAACTTAGATAATCCCAATATGGGGACGATTCTCTAAAATTCAAGTCAATTACAAGATGGATATGAATTATAAAAATACCCTCGGAAGATAATCATCGGCGGAAAACTTTGTCGGGCATAATGTACGAAGATATTTTTTAACAGGTCTCTGGCAATGGATATTCGCGTTCTTCGTTATTTCTTGGCTGCAGCGGAACAACAAAGTATTTCAGGCGCCGCACAAAAACTGCATGTTACTCAACCGACCTTGTCACGTCAGTTTATTGAACTGGAAGAAGAGCTCGGTCATACTATTGACTTCTTTTCTTTTTAGCGTCAATTGCTCTTCAAAGTAGAAATGGATTCAAGAATTAATTTCTCATAACAATCCAGAGCGCTAGCGTCATCATTGAGGCACGGCAAAAGATTAAAGTGCTCACCTCCTAACGAGAGGAAATGATTCTTGAGTTCGATGCCGATTTCTTCAAGTGTTTCCAAACAATCAACACTAAAAGACAAGCAGGCGACATCCAGTGATCGTATTCCCTGATGGACTAATGACTCAATATGTCCGGTCAGATAAGGCTGAAGCCAATGATCATTACCGAAACGTGATTGATAGGCAATGGAATAATCCCCGTCTTTTAATTGCAACTTCGCCGCAATGCTCTTAGCTGTCTCTCGGCACTGTTTTTCGTATGGGCTGCCCTTTTGAATGCTTTTGACAGGAATTCCGTGAAAACTCATCACAAGGTGAGATCCCGGTGAACGGTGTGACTGGATTTTCGCTGCCCAAGCCTCAATAAAATCCGCTCGGTTATAAAAAGGCCGAATCCAATCCCAATGAATATCTTTCAATTCCCCCTTCAGTTCCCTGACTCCGTCAAGAGCTGACTCTGTTGTTTGCGTGGCGTACTGGGCAAACATGGGAAAGAAAATAAAACGATTGATTCCGTCTTTTTTTAGACGAGCAACCGTTTGTTCAACCGAAGGAGATCCCACCTTCATAGCCATGGCAACAACAATATTATCAGACAGGCGCTCGTTGAGAGCCTCGAGAACCTTTTGCGTATAAACAATCAAGGGGGAACCGTCCGGCATCCATATTTTTCTATAACGCCTGGCACTTTTAGCTGGGCGGGTTCGAAGAATGATTCCTCTGAGTATGGGTTGCCATAGCCAAGATGGCAACTCAATAATGCGCGGATCGGATAAAAATTCTTTCAGATATGTGCGCAAAGCCGCCTCTGTCGGCGCCGCGGGCGATCCGGTATTCATCAAAATGACGGCAGTTTTGTCAGACATATAGAAAATGATTCTCAAAAAACAGACCGAAGGTTAGCACATTAGCGGAACCTCTTGACAGTCTCAAAAAGGCAGATCCCAAAAACATCGGCAATAAAAATACTTCCGCATAAGAGTCAAAGGCAAGGTAACATATCGGAAGTTCCAATTCTTAAGAAGTTTAAAACCATGTTTAAACCTTTTATCTCCGCCCTTCTTTTAGCTTTATCTCTGGCTACCGCGCCCACTTATGCTTCCGACTCGTTTTTTGGCGCTATTAAAGAGGCCGGGCGAAGTATCGGTCATGCCACTCGTGATATCACCCGTGAAATTGGTCATACAACTCGTGATACCACTAAAGAAATTGGACACGCTTTCAAAAAAGGAACTTCTGACGAAAAGGACAGTGGCAAAAAGCAAAATAAAAATCCCCAAAAATAAGAATCTCTACCTGTCGAAAAGAGCATTGGACTCTTTAGCTTTTAGAACCAAACACATTGAAAGGAAATTTTCATGTCAAAGGCTGCAATCGTCAGTTTTTCTGGTGGACAAGATTCAACCACATGTCTTTTTTGGGCTCTAAAAAATTTTGATCGTGTTGAAACGGTGGGCTTTAACTATGGCCAGAAAAATAGTATAGAGCTCACCTGCAGAGAAAATATTCTTAATCAAATTCCCATACTTTTTCCTGATTGGGCCGAAAAACTTGGACCGGACCTCGTGATTGACGCTACGACTTTTGGTCAAGTCTCCGAAAGCGCCCTGACGAGTTCAAAAGAGGCTATCACTGCAAAAGGAAAACGTGGATTGCCAAGCTCTTTTGTGCCGGCACGCAATTTGATGTTCATGACCTATATCGGCGCCAGAGCCTATTTGCGAGATATCAACACCATTATCACAGGTGTGGGGCAAGCTGATTTTTCAGGCTATCCTGATTGCCGTCGAAACACAATGGATGCCATGCAAAAAGCTCTCTCGTTGGGAATGGATTGGCCTATTGAAATTATGACACCGTTGATGAACCGAACAAAAGCGCAAACGTGGGAACTGGCTCACGAAGTGGGCGGTGATAAGCTCGTTGACTTCATCGTGAAAGAAACTCATACCTGCTACGAAGGTGACAGAGAGCACTTGCATGCATGGGGATACGGTTGCGGTCGCTGTCCGGCATGCTTATTAAGAGAAAAAGGCTTTGAAGAATACAGACAAAAGAAGGCCAAATAATTGAAAACCTCCGATTCCGGAGGTTTTCCAATCTTAACCTAGAACTTAGGATGCGCGACCATACGAGGTCTTAAATAGCGAATAACCATGCCAGCTAAAAGTGACATCCAAAACTTACCCAACACTTGTCCGGTAATGAATTCGATACTGCCAAAAGCCAGTGAAAGAAAAATAGCGCTATCGATAACAGAGCCCACCAGGCCAGCCATTACAACTGAAAAGGCAGGAAAGCGCTTTCGCATCGGTGTGTAAACCGCAAAATCAGCTAATTCAGAAAAACAGAAAGCGGCAGCCGAGGCGATCACTAAAGAGGGAGCTGCAAAAAGCGCCGATAGAGCCGTGCCCACGGCAATCGCCAAAAGAGAAAAGGGAGCGCCAAGAAAGGCCTGTACGCCATTTCTCAAAACCAACGCGGCCCCAGCAATCATGACCGCGGAAGGCGCCATCAGCCCCGGCCAAACAGGAATTAAACACGGACCATTGGTTTCACAAACCAAACCGACATTGACAACGACCCAATTACTTAAAGGAATCGTCAGGATAAAAAGCGTTAATGCAACAAGGCCGCAAAGCGTATCCTTGTTGAGCCACTTATGCGACATAAGAGCCTCCGTTTACCTACGGAACCGCAGACCCGGTAGAACAAACCGACGCGGCAACGTTTCTATTAAAAGTTAAAGGTCGTATTTTAGTCAAATCTGAAAAAGAGAAAAAGTCCGTCATTCAGCGGTGGTTATTGACCCAAAATGATGTCCACCCGACGATTGAGTTTTCTTCCCGCTTCCGTCGTGTTGTCAAACTTCTCCGACTCACCGCCGCCCATTACAGCCATCCGTTGATCCTCTAGTCCTTTGGAAACAAGGTAATCTTTAACAACCTTTGCCCGCTCCAGACCAAGACGCTTATTAAAAGCCGCATCGCCCTCCGTATCAGTCCAGCCCAAAATCAAAATCGATTCGTCTTTTGGACGTTGCGCGATGACTTTCACCACCTGGTCCAACATCCCAATAGCATTTTTATCCAATGTGGTTGACTTCTTTACAAAAGCAATCCCGGAGATCTTCAAATTCTCTTGGGATGAGCAATTACGGTACACATTGTCCTCTATTATGGTGTTGAATTTTTGACGATCGGCAATCATGTCGCCAAGCGTCACCATCGTCGAACAAGCGTTGACTCGGCGCAAACGAGTTATGACCTCTTTTTCAGAGTCCGTCTGAGCCAATGAAATTAGGTGCACACAGCTTTTCGGATTATTCTGATAAAACGTTTGTAAAACCTTGGCCGGATCATGAGATCCCTTATCGATATCGCCATCTGTAATGACAAAAAGCGTGGTCGGTTCCTTACGTTTACGAGCAAAATAGTCCAACGCCTTTTTATCGAAATTATTCAGTGATTGAGTCGAAGCTGAGATTTTGACTTCGGAGAGCGCCTTTGAAAAAGTTTCAGTCGTACGCTTTTGCGTTTTAAGGATTTGGCCTGAAGGCATAAAGGTGGCTAGCCCAGTCACCATTTCTTCGCTGGGATTTATTTTGTCGGCCGCCATCTTGACAAACTGCTGCGCATAAGCAAGTTTAGTCGATTGCTTCTCCCAAGGAACTTCCTGGTTTTCATCATTAACAAACGCAGGCCAGGCATAACCCTCGCCCATTGAGGAAGATGCATCGATCGCGAATTCAACCGCTGCCGCACGGGGCAAAGGCTCGCCGCAAGCGATGAGGACGCACAGAAAACCCCAAGAACCAAACTACACGCTAGAGAAAGTTGCTTATTCATGTACGCCTCCTCGCAGTCAATAGTCAGACTATAGCAAGCTCAGCTTCTTTAGACGAAAAATCCTTCATTCCCTTTTTAAAAAGAATCGGAATATTCGTTTGGGCAGGTAATCAATTTTGCCAGGCGGATTGCCCGTCGGGAATCCCACGTGCCCGCCTTCTTCAGGCTGATCAAGCCAAACATTATCTGAAACATCTGACAGTGTCGGCAAAGCCCATTGCGGCATGAAAGGATCATTTTTAGCATTTAAGAGCAAAAGCGGAACCTGCACATACTTTAACCACGGTTTGGCAGAGGCCTTTGTCCAATAATCCATGGCACTCTTGAAGCCATGGACAGGCGCCGTATAAAGGGAATCGAAATCGTAGAAATTTTTGCATTTCTTGATGGCTTCCACATCAACGATCTCGCGCATTTGTGGCAGTAACTCGCACTTTTTGATCACTTTCGGTATCAGCGTATCCAAAAACATTTTGGAATACAGACGATTAAAACCGAAGCGCAAAAGGTTACTACCCGCTACCAAATCCACCGGCGCTCCCACGGAAACAGCCGCCGTGAGAAGCCCTTTGGCAGTTTGAGCGCGTTTCCCGCAAAAAAGCGCCAATTGGTTTCCACCCAAGGAAACTCCAACGGCGTAAATCGGCGCTTTCGGATATCGAGAACGCACTGTCTCCAAAACCCACTGAACCTGATCAATATCACCGGCGTGATAAGTCTTAATGTTGCGGTTTATTTCTCCCGAACAACTTCTAAAAAGTGACACGCACCCACGCCAACCGTGTTTAACCGTCTCATGCATAAGCGCTAAAGCGTAATGGCTATGAGAGCTTCCCTCCAAACCGTGGAAATGCACAACAATCGGAGCGGCCGGATCGGCCCCTTCAGGCGTGGCCCAGTCAATATCCGTGAAGTCGCCGTCAGGCGTATCCCAGCGCTCGCGCCGATAGGTCACCTCGGGCTTTTTGCAAACTTTAGCCGCAAATATCGTTTGAATCTGAGCACCGGCAAGCCACCGAGGCGCCTTGTAGTCTGGCGTTACCAAAGGCATCAGTTATTCTCCACTCGCACGCTTGGCATCTTAAGTGACATATCCTTCGCGGTTTTAGCAATCGCCGCGGCCGCCTTTAAAGCGATTTCGCGATAGATTTTTCCTGCCATTGATTCCGGAGAAGAAACGACAGTCGGTGACCCGGAATCTGCCTCTTCACGAATCTTGGCATCCAAAGGAAGTTGCCCAAGTACGTCAACATGATAGGTATCGCTTAAACGCTTGGCGCCGCCCTGTCCAAATATATGTTCGGCGTGACCGCATTCGGGGCAAACAAAAATAGACATGTTCTCAACGACACCAAGAATCGGCACATTGACCTTCTGGAACATCCGCAAACCTTTCTTGGCATCCAAAAGCGCAATATCCTGCGGCGTGGTTACCACAATAGCCCCTGTGACCGGAACGGTTTGAGACAGTGTCAATTGAATGTCACCGGTTCCCGGCGGCATATCAATAACCAAGTAGTCCAAATCATGCCAGTTCGTTTGCGTCAAAAGCTGAGTAAGTGCTTGAGCAACCAATGGACCGCGCCAGATCATCGGCTCATCCGGATCAATTAAAAATCCGATGGAATTGACTTCAAGACCTAACGTTTCAATCGGATTCATATTTTGACCGTCGTTTGTCATTGGACGGCCAAGCGCTCCCAGCATCATCGGTTGGCTGGGACCATAAATATCGGCATCCAAAACACCGACCCGTGCCCCTTCAGCTGACAAGGCCAAAGCTAAATTAGCCGCCACCGTGCTTTTACCGACACCGCCCTTGCCGCTTGAAACAGCAATGATGTTTTTAACATTAGGCAGTACTTTTAAAGTGCGCTGAACCGCATGGGCAATAATCTTCTGTTCAACCGTCACTTGAAGTTCAATGCCTGCCTTCTGAAATGCTTCCTGAAGCTTCGACTCTATCTCATTTTTAACGGTTTTGGCCGGATAACCCAATTGAATCGTAACGGCTTTGGCATCATCACTAATTTTCGCCATTCGAGCGCTCACATAGTCCGTATTCATCCAGGGATCCGTCACAGAACTCAATACTTGCAGTATCTCTTCTTTTTTAGTCACTTTCTTTGTACTCCGTTTTCAAGCATTAGTCGTATTGTGCGAGTTTTCTTGCCTAAGCTCAAGAGCATTAAGAGAATTTCACGAGGCTTTGCTAAAATATTGACCTCTTTATTTCTCTTCCCGCCTATTTTTCGGGACATTTCATCATGCAAAAACGCCAAATATTCGTTACGACTGCTCTTCCCTATGCCAATGGGCATTTCCATATCGGCCATATCATGGAATACATTCAGGCCGACATTTGGGTGCGCACTCAGCGAATGTATGGACATACCGTTCATTTTGTCGGTGCCGACGATACTCACGGCGCCCCGATGATGATTGCCGCGCAAAAAGAAGGTATTACTCCTCAAGAGTTCGTTGCCCGAATTGCAGCCGGTCGCAAAGCTTACCTTGATGGTTTCCACATTAAGTTTGACCATTGGTACTCGACCGACAGCGAAGAAAATGTCATGCTTTCGCAAGACATTTACAAACGCCTGAAGGCAGCCGGGTTAATTTATACAAAAGACATTGAACAATTCTATGATCCGGTCAAAGGCATGTTCCTGGCCGACCGTTTCATTAAGGGCACCTGCCCGCGTTGCGGCGCTGAAGACCAATATGGCGACAACTGCGAAAAGTGCGGGGCTGTCTATTCGCCCACAGAATTGATCAACCCCTTCTCGGCTTTGTCCGGTGCTAAACCTGAATTGCGTAAATCCACGCACTATTTCTTTAAGCTTTCCGATCCCGCCTGCGTGACGTTTTTGCGCGATTGGGTCAACGGCAAAGGCAAGAGTGGCGCAGATCGCGTGCAAGCGGAAATCCGTGCCAAAGATGAAGAATGGCTCGGTGAAGGTAAATTGGGCGACTGGGATATTTCCCGTGACGAACCATACTTCGGCATCCCCATTCCCGATGCCCCCGGTAAATATTTCTACGTTTGGCTTGACGCTCCGGTGGGTTACTACGCCAGCCTCTTGAACTACTCCAAGAAGATCGGTTTTGACTTCTGGAAGTTCTTAGATGATGAGAAAACTGAACAAATTCACTTTATCGGCAAAGACATCGTGTATTTTCACACGCTTTTCTGGCCTGCCATGTTGCATTTTGCCGGTCAACCGTACCGTGTTCCCGATAACGTTTTCGTTCATGGCTTCATGACCGTTGACGGCCGCAAGATGAGTAAGAGCCGCGGCACCGGCATTAGCCCCATGAAGTACCTTGAACTCGGCATGAACGCCGAATGGTTGCGTTATTACCTTGCCGCAAAAATGGGGCCGACCAACGATGACGTCGATTTCAGCAAGAGCGATTTCTTGGCTCGCGTGAACTCTGATTTGATCGGCAAGTACATCAACATTGCCAGCCGAGCAGCCGGCTTCATCGTCAAGCGCTTTAACGCTCGTGTTGACGATCGCATGGCCGACCACACGATTATCAAGGTCATGCGCAATGCGGTTGAAGGCATCGCCATGCTCTACAACCAACGCGAATACTCCCGCGCACTCCGCGCCATTATGTCCATGACAGACACGATCAATGAGTACATCGATCGTGAAAAGCCTTGGGAATTGGCAAAATCTGAAGAGCAAGCGGACAAATTGCATGAAGTCTGTTCCGTGGCCCTAGAAGCATTCCGACTCTTGACGCTCATGCTCAAACCTGTGTTGCCGGCCACAGCCGCTAAGGTTGAAGAATTCCTCAATTGCGGCGAACTCAATTGGGAAAGCGCTCTGCGTCCTTTGACCTCTGATGTTCAGATTAAGCCCTTCAAACATTTGATGCAGCGCTGCGACATCAAACAATTGGATGCTTTGATTCCTCCGGTGGCGGAAGTTGCCAAACCGGTGGCTCCTTGCGGTGAAGAAATCGCCCCCGAAGTCACGATTAATGATTTCGCCAAATTGGATATGCGTGTAGCCAAGATCGTCAAGTGTGAAAAGGTGGAAGGCTCTACGAAGCTTTTGCGTTTAACGGTTGACATCGGAGAAGGCAAGACTCGCAACATCTTCTCAGGCATTCAAGCCTGGTACAAGCCCGAGGATTTGGAGGGCAAACTCACAGTGGTGATTGCTAATCTTGCTCCGCGCAAGATGCGCTTCGGCGTCAGCGAAGGCATGCTTTTGTCGGCAAGCGGAGCCGATGATAAAGACGGTCTCTTTATCCTTGAACCGCAAGCCGGAGCCAAACCCGGCATGAGACTTCGTTAATCGCAAGTCCTAAGGAAGACTAAAAACAGTTGGCCCACAAGCCAACTGTTTTTACAATAACCGATAACAACAATATTAACTTCTCTCTTTCTCGTAAAAAAATGAGCATCGCTCAAGCCTTTAAGAATTTTAGGGATCACATTCCCTTGGAACCTTTCCATCCGGTCAGTTTCGATTTAATCGGACACTACAATGCCAGAAGTTTGTCTCGAGACATTAGCTCAGGCCTGACTGTCGGCATGGTTGCGTTGCCCTTGGCCATGGCTTTTGCCATTGCTTCCGGCGTGACTCCTGAAGCGGGCATTTACACATCCATCATTGCTGGCTTTTTGATTGCCATCCTAGGTGGTTGTCGAGTTCAAATCGGCGGTCCTGCCGGCGCTTTTATCGTGATTATCTACGGCATCATCGCCAACTACGGTTTGGCCAACCTCATGATTGCCACTATCGGCAGTGGCATACTGCTCTTTCTGATGGGGTTGCTAAAAATCGGCAGCTTTATACGTTTTATTCCTATTTCCATTGTGATCGGTTTCACAAACGGTATCGCTGTGCTCATTGCCTTATCACAGGTGAAAGACTTTTTAGGCCTGAGCATTGACAAGATGCCCGCTGATTTTTTCGGTCAGATGGGAGCCATTGCAGCTCATATCGGAAGTGTGAATTTTTACGCTTTGGGCATCGCCCTGGTTTCGTTTGCCATCGTTCGTTTCTGGCCTAAAGATACATCAAGCCGCACGGCTCAATGGAAGCGTTGGGTTGCTAAGATTCCCGGCACTGTAATCGTTTTGATCGTCTCAACGATTGCCGTGACCTCTTTGGGATTGCCCGTAGAAACAATTGGCAGTAAATTCGGCGGTATTCCACAAACTCTGCCTTCTATTCAAATTCCAGATTTTGATTGGGAAAACATCCGTCACTTGGTTGGCCCCATGGTCACGATCGCGCTGCTTGGAGCCATTGAGTCGCTTTTATGCGCCCGCGTCGCCGACACGCTCACCGATGACAGACATAACCCCAATCAAGAACTGATGGGGCAAGGTATTGCCAATTTAGTTGTGCCCTTTTTCGGCGGTATTCCGGCAACCGGAACCATTGCCCGTACGGTCACCAATATTAAAAGCGGTGCCATCTCCCCGGTTTCCGGTGTTGTTCATGCGATCACTCTTTTAGTCGTTATTTTGCTCGCCGCCCCCTTGGCGTCCAATATTCCGCTTGCCGCGCTTTCCGCCATCTTGCTAAATGTCGCAACCAACATGGGCAACTGGGCGGAATTCAAACGTTTGCGTCGCATGACCATGTCATACAAGGTGACGCTTATCGCTACTTTCCTTTTGACGGTTATTTTTGATTTGACCGTTGCTGTGGAAGTAGGCCTGGTGATCTCGTGCCTATTCTTCATCTATCGCATGAATACCCTCACAAGCGTTACCCAAATGACCCTTTCCGCTGACACCCCTGAAGGCATTGAAGCCTGGCGTCTGCAAGGTTCGCTCTTTTTCGGATCCGTCTCCAAACTTTCCTATATGACCGATCCGAAGCGAATCACGGCAAGAAATGCCAATAAGGTGGTGATTCTGAATTGCACCGCGCTCATGAACATTGATAATTCGGCCATGGACATTATTTCGACCTACATGAGAGCGCTCAAACGGCGCGACTTTGAGCTGATCATTTGCGGAGCGACCGGTCACACCCTCCATCAATTGAAAAGAACCGGTATCGCGCAAGCGCTTGGGAAGAACATGGTGGATACCATGTTTGACGCAGAGCGTCTCGCCCGAGAGCTTTTAAGAAACATCCCCTAAAAACCGCTATTCGGCTGACTTACCTCAGCCGAATATTTTTTTGGAGACAATTGTGATCAAATTGAAAACCGTAGCCTTGGCGGCTATAAGCGGTTTGATGGCTAGCGGTGCTAGCGCCCAAGCTCCCCTCGCTCAAACCCAAACCATGAAAGTAGAAGTCTCAGAACATCAAATCGACGAAATCGGGGGTGTGATTTATTCTCAAATCCAATCTCGCCGATCAAACCGAGCGATGCGCATGACGCTTCTTGTGCCAAGAACTGCTGAGAAAAAACCGGCCATTGTCTATTTCCCCGGGGGCGGATTCACCACAACGGACTATGAAAAATTCATCGAAATGCGCTTTGCCTTAGCCAAAGCCGGTTTTGTGGTGGCCGCGGCGGAATATCGGGTTATACCGAATAAATTTCCGGCTATTTTAGAGGACGGAAAATCCGCAGTGCGTTTTTTAAGAGCCCATGCGGATGCCTATGGCATTGATGCATCCAAAATCGGTGTGCTAGGTGACTCAGCCGGAGGCTACCTGTCACAGATGGTCGCTGTCACCGGCAAGGAAAAGCAATTCGATAAAGGCGATAATCTTCACATTGACTCAAGTGTTCAGGCCGCTGTGACTCTCTATGGAATATCTGATCTTCGCAATATCGGCGCCGGGTTTGACGAAGCCATTGAAAAAGTTCATCAATCCCCTGCTGTAACGGAAGCGCTACTAGTCAATGGCGTGGCCTTCAACGACAACCCCGGCGCGAGCATCTTGTCTGATAGCAACAAAGCACTAGCGGCGAGCCCTTCGGGACATATTAAAAAGAATTTACCACCCTTTTTGATCATGCACGGGACAGAAGATAAACTCGTCTCGCCGGTTCAAAGTGAACAGCTTTATGAAGCGCTAAAGCAAAGCGGCAATCGAGTCACTTACGTTAAGGTTGAGGGCGCCGCCCACGGCGACACCGTTTGGTTTCAAAAACCCATTATTGATAAAGTTGTCACTTGGTTTAAAGACAATTTGAAATAGGACGACATATGCGCATTGAAGAAAAACTCAAGGCAATGGGGCTTGAATTGCCTCCCGTGGCCGATCCGGCCGGTCTGTACGTTTACACAAGACGCGTTGGCAATCTTGTTTATGTTTCGGGACAAACACCTGATATCAACAGCGTTCTTCAAATCAAAGGCGTTGTTGGAGAAACGCTAAGTCTTGAAGAAGGTAAAAAAGCCGCCAAATTAAGTGCGCTCAATGTCCTTTCTGTCCTCAAGCGCGAACTGGGAGACCTTGACCGAGTCAAGCAATTTGTGCATTTGACAGGTTTTGTTCGCTGCGCCAAAGGCTTTGAGGATCACCCTCAAGTCATCAACGGCGCCTCTGAGCTTTTCCGCGATCTTTATGGGGCGGCAGGCGTGGGCACTCGAATTGCACTCGGGGCCTATGAATTGCCTGAAGGCGCTGCCACAGAAATCACCGCTATTGTTGAAGTAAAAGATTAAAAAACTAACAAGAAGTCCCCAATCTTTTAACTAAGAATTGGGGACTTGTAGCGCTAAATTGCAATTAAAGCATTGCGATCACGCGATCAATATTTTCTTCCGGTGTTGCCCAGCTCGTACAAAACCGCACTGCCGTATGAGTGTCATCAACTTTACACCAATGAGACAGCTGAACTTCCTTTTCCAACTCGGCTAATTTTGCATTATCCAAAATGACAAACTGTTGGTTGGACGGACTTTCCGAATAAAAACGATAACCCTTATCTTGAAGTGCCTTCTTTAACTTCATCGCCATCTCAACGGCGTGTCGGCTGATTTCAAAATAGAGATTATCGGTAAAAAGCGTATCAAACTGCAGTCCCAACAGGCGTCCTTTTGCCAATACTGCCCCACCTTGCTTCATGATGGTGAAAAAGTTCTTTGATAATTTCGTATTGGTGAAAACGACCGCTTCGCCTAAAAGAGCGCCCACTTTGGTGCCACCTATATAAAAAACGTCGGATAAACGAGCTATATCGGCTAAAGTCACATCAGCTCCCTCGCTGGCAAGCGCATAACCCATACGCGCTCCGTCAATAAATAAAGGCATGGCGTGCTTGCGGCATACCGCGCTGATAGCTTCCAATTCAGCTAGCGAATAGACAGACCCCGTTTCTGTGGCCTGTGAAATATAGACCATCGCCGGAATAACACCATGCTCCCAAGAGGGAGCCGAAAGCGTATCTTCGATGTAGCGATCCAATTGTGAAGCAACCATCTTCCCGTCGCGCGGTTCAATCGTGAGCACCTTGTGGCCGCCCATTTCAATAGCGCCGCCTTCATGCCCGTTGATATGACCGCTTTCAACGGCAATGACGCCCTCACAAGGGCGCAAAATCGAACGAATAACCGTGGAGTTAGTTTGCGTGCCGCCGATCAGAAGGAAAACCTCCGCCTCAGGTGCCTGACAGGCTTCTTTAATTTTTGCTTTGGCGCTTTCACAATAAACGTCTGTGCCATAACCCGGCGTGCTTTCCAAATTGGTTTGAACCAAACGTTCCAGAATTTTCGGATGGCACCCTTCCTGATAGTCGCAGGCTAAACGAATCATTTCTTTCTCCTTTCTCGGTCGCGACAAAAGCGGCTATTCAATAGCAACCGCTTATCCGTTCACAAGATTGTCACATAAATGTCATCTTTGGGTCATACCCAACTTTTAGACTTCGCCCCAATAACAGAAAGTTATCTCATTAAGGAGTCTTCGGGATGTCCGATACGACCATGGCCTCAAAAATCGAGGTCAAACATTTCAATTTCTACTACGGCGCATTTCACGCGCTAAAAGATATTAATCTTTCAATCGCTGAAAATAAAGTCACGGCTTTTATTGGCCCTTCGGGTTGCGGCAAGTCAACTCTCTTGCGCACATTCAACCGCATGTATGAGCTCTATAACGAACAACGAGCCGAAGGTGAAATTTGGCTCGATGGTGAAAATATCGTCACCAAAACCGAAGGTGTTGACCGTTTGCGCTCCAAGGTCGGCATGGTTTTCCAACGCCCCACGCCTTTTCCGATGTCTATCTATGACAACATCGCCTACGGTGTCCGTTTATTTGAAAAGTTACCCAAATCCGAATTGGATGACCGTATTGAGTGGGCTTTGAAAAAAGCCGCCCTGTGGACCGATGTTAAGGATAAACTCCAAGACTCCGGTTTCGCCCTCTCCGGCGGTCAACAACAACGCCTTTGCATTGCCCGAGCCATTGCGGTTAAACCTGAAGTATTGCTACTCGATGAACCGTGTTCCGCCTTGGATCCGATCTCCACGGCTAAGATTGAAGATTTGATCAATGAATTGAAAAAAGAATACACGGTTGTCATCGTCACCCACAGCATGCAGCAAGCTGCCCGTATTTCTGACTTTACCGCTTATATGTACCTCGGCGAACTCATTGAATTCGGACCCACGGAAATGATGTTCACGCACCCGACAAAGAAGGCAACGGAAGACTACATCACGGGCCGTTTCGGTTAAAGCTAAGGAATAAAAAAAATGATTATGTCCGCACAAACGCACCTTGTTCACCAATTCGATGAAGATTTAGATGAACTCAAACACCTGCTCTACAGCATGGGTGATCTGGTAACCGAACAAATCAACAACGCCACCAAAGCCTTTCGCACAGGCGACATTGATTTGGCCCAATCGGTCAAAGACCGTGACGCTGCCATCAACGCGCTGGAAGTCTCCACTGACCGTTGCGCGACGCTTTTAATTGCTAAGCACCAGCCCGCGGCGACAGACCTGCGCTTTGTATTCGGTATTGCCAAAATGGCCACAGACTTTGAGCGCATGGGCGATCAGGCTCGCAATATCGCTCGTTCTAGCCGCGATGATATTCCCGAAGCGCTCATTGAAGCGCTTGGTAAAACCGGCATTGTTGAATCAACCATTAAGACCGTTAATTTGGCGATGCTCGCTTTGAAGAATCTTTCGGAAACGGCCGCTGTCAATACGCTCAGATCCGACGGCGATGTTGATAACGCTTTCAAGGATGGTATTAAGGTAGTCACGATTTACCTCAAAGAACATCCCGATGAAGTTGAAAAAGCACTCGCCTGCCTTGATTTGCTAAAAGCTTATGAACGCTTAGGCGATCATGCCACCAACATTGCCGAACACGTCATCTTTATTTTGGATGGCGAAGATATCCGACACCTTCGCTTAGACGCATTGCCTGAAAACTTGACCAAACTTAGCTAATAAGAGAACAATAAACCTTCGCAATCGACGAAGGTTTATTTTTTGGTTGTGAAATTCGCCTATCATTACGGAGTTGAAGTTCTTTGGATTTGTTTTTTGAAGAAAGGCTTAACATGACTGAAAGCAGCAACAAAACAGCCTGTATCTTAATTGTCGAAGATGAAGCAGCCATTCGAACCCTCATTTCTTTTGCCTGCGCTGCCGCTGGCTATGAAGTCAAGTGCGCAGAAAGCGCGATAGAAGCCCAAAGCATTGTTGACGATAATCCGCCCGATTTGGTCTTGCTTGACTACATGCTGCCGGAACTCTCGGGCGTTGATTGGCTGGAAAAACTTCGCGCCAACCCCAAGACCGAACACTTGCCTGTGATTATGCTCACGGCCCGAGGCAGTGAAACCGATAGAGTTAAGGGGCTTAATGCCGGCGCGGACGACTACATCGTAAAACCCTTCATGCCCCGCGAACTCATTGCTCGCATTCAAGCGGTTTTGCGCCGTTACCAATTCCAAGCGCAGGCCGGAGAAGAAAACCAAAACGTGGAAGTCGTCTGTGGTCCCCTCACCATGAATGAAGCCAGTTTTGAAGCAAAAGTTGACGGAGAACCTCTTTCGCTTTCAGCTAAAGAATTCAAACTGCTGTTGGTTTTTGCAAAAAATCCCGAACGTGTCTATAGCCGCGAAATGCTTCTGTCGCTTGTTTGGGACAATGCTTATGTTGATGAACGAACGGTGGATGTTCATATGCTGAGACTGCGCAAGCAACTGCAGGGAACCCGAGCGGAAAATCTCCTTCAGACCGCC
>CAJMEC010000028.1 GCA_905212345.1 uncultured Sutterella sp.
TTAGCTTCAACAATCAGAGACTCTATTCAGCCATCCATAGCCGGAATTGTTTCAACAGAAAGAATAAAAATTAATGGGAAAGTTGTTTTGCGCGTTCATGTTGATGCGGGTAATTTGCGCCCCTATTGTCTAGATCCAAAGACAGCTTCGGGTATTTATATACGTATTGGAAATACGACCAGTCCGGCCTCTATTGATGACATCGCCAAGATGGTTCGCGAGAGTAATCCCGTTCCTTTTGAAGATCGAATAGCTTTTGAACAAAACTTAACCTTCGAGTACTGCCATAAATTTTGTGCCGATCGAGGATTGGAATTCAATCCAAAGAGTAATTTGACGTTCGGATTTTGGAATCAAAAATCGCAAGCCTATACCAATCTGGCCTTTATTTGCTCCGATCAAAGTGATGTTTCGGAAGTTCTGATACGTTTTGCAGAAGATGAAAAAATAACAATTTTGGATTCTGTGCGCATTGAAGGATCAATATTCAAGTTGTATGACGAAGCGACTAAATTCATCGCTCAATCCAATTACGCCTGGATGGAAAAACCGAGCACCGGTAGCGCCGAACGTATTGACCATTACATTATCGATCCGCGGGTAATTTTAGAGGCTTTGGTTAACGCATTTGCTCACCGCGATTACAGTAAAAAACCCCCCAATCTTATTCACATAACGCCTTCAGCAGTGAGCATGATGAGCGCAGGCGGTTTGGTTGAAGGATTAAGTGTTGAAGATATTGCGCTCAGGATGGCAACCGAATGTCGAAATAAAAAGTTGGCAGCCTTATTTTGCAATTTACACTTAATGGAAAATAAAGGCAGTGGTTTTAGACGGATTCGAAGTTTCTACAAAAATCGATCAATTGAGGATCTGTTGGAAGTTTCCAAAACGTCTTTCACAATCATGTTGCCTCGCCCGGCGGAGAATATGTACACGGGTAATGAAAGGTTCAAGCAAGTGTTGGGATACCTGTCACTTCATCAAAATGTTTCTCGTCGAGAGGTCCAATCTTTCTTGGGATTATCACAGGCCTCTACTGTTTTACTGCTTCGAGATATGGTTCAAGCAAATTTGATTGAACAGATAGGTAAAGGCCCGTCAACGCGTTATAAGCTCAAAAATCTGTAGTGAATCTGATAATTTAATATTAGATTATTAGATTATGGTTAATAATTATTAGATTTGTTATTAGATAATTGTGTAACGATAAAACGACTGACTTCGCCTGAAAATGGTTGACGGGGTTTGAACCTTTTGAGGTTTTACTTGAAAGAATACTAAGATTGGAACAAGAGCGAATTCCCATCACAGAGGTGGACGCGGAGCTCAAAAATCTGTAAGGAGATAAAGTAGTGGCCGGTGTTGTGTCCACTCCTACAAGCAATGATGCCAATCGTACCTATCGGAAAATGACCGAAGAGGCGGTGGCGCCATTGGTTTTGAAGTTGGGTGTTCCAACGATGCTATCGATGCTCGTGACGGCACTCTACATGACGGCTTCCACTTACTATGTTTCTTATTTAGGAACGTCTGCCGTGGGGGCCATGGGGGTTATTTTTGCCCTTCAGACGATTATTCAAGCCATTGGTATCATGATCGGTCAAGGGTGCGCAGCACAAACCTCCCGCCTTTTGGGAGCCAAGGCTTACGTTCACGCCAATACACTTGCCTCTTCCGGTCTTTTCCTCTCCCTTCTTTTCTCTTCGTTTTTTGCGTTGACAGCTTGGGCGGTATTAGAGTGGCTTTTATCCTGGATGGGGGCGACTGCCACCATTTTGCCTTACGCGAGTACCTACGCTCAGATCATTTTGTTGGCCTGCCCCTTTATGGCCGCTTCCTACACACTCAATAATCTTTTGCGCTCTGAAGGCTTGGCTATCGTTGGCATGATGGGGTTGGGGGCCGGAGGAGTGCTCAATATTGGTGTTGCTCCCATTTTCATTTTTGTTTTTGATTGGGGGATTGCAGGCGCTGCCTGGGCCAATGCTTTGTGTCAACTCATTTCATTTACGATCCTTCTGTCGCATTACCTGAGGGGAAAAGGGTCGCTTCAGATTCATTGCTCTTTTATTTCTAGAGAGGCGCCCATTTACTTTTCTATTTTCAAAAACGGTTTGCCCTCTCTTACCCGAAACTCGCTGGGGGCTGTAGCCGCTTCCATTTTAAATCTGATGGCCGGCCGCTATGGAGATGCCGGCGTTGCCGCAATGAGCATTGTGGGTCAGGTTATGATGATGACGAACGCCTTTTTGATTGGGTTAGGGCAGGGCTTTCAGCCCGTATTAGGTTACAACTGGGGAGCAAAGCTTTTTGATCGTGTAAAAACGGCGTTAGATGTCACCATTGCGATGGGAACGGTGCTGATGGTGGCACTTGGCCTTTTGGGTTTCATTTTTGCTCAAGAGGTCGTGGGCTTTTTTGAAGTAAATGACCCGGATGTGATGAATGTAGGTGTCTTGGCCCTTCGACTTCAGTGTTCGGTAGCGATCATTGTTCCGGTGAATGTGATCGGCAACATGGCTTTTCAGGTGATAGGCCGAACGGCCGTTGGCACATTATTGGCGGCCACCAGACAAGGTCTTTTTTTCCTGCCGCTTATTTTGATATTGCCCGGTCAGATCGGTTTGCTGGGTGTTCAATCAGCGCAACCCATTGCTGAAGTATTGTCCTTCTTTGTGTGCGGGTATTTCCTTTGGCATTTCAGAACGGAAGTGCAAAATCGGATAAAAATTCAAAAAGGCGGAGAGTTGAATTCAAGATAGCTGTGGTACATTGAAATCAAGATCTTTAACAATTAAAATATTAGCGATAATCGATAATAATTGGCATTAACTACTAAAATGAGCTTAATTAATAATCTCATGTCTCCTCTTGATATTCGTCTCGGTATTGCAGATAGACTAAAAAGAATTCGTCTGGACCAGAATGTGTCCCAAGAACAATTGGCAGAGCGCTCAGGCGTTTCGTTGGGGTCACTCCGGCGTTTTGAGTCCAAAGGAGAAATTTCCTTAAAGAGTCTAGTGCGTTTAGCCATTAGTTTGAATCGTGCACAGGATTTTGATTTGTTGTTTCAGATTGAAGAAGAAATAGATCTTTTTAAACCAGAATCCAAGCCCAGACAAAGAGCGAGCAGGGGTACAAAATGAGAGAGAACGTATTCCTTAATTTGGAAGGAAATCGACAACTGACAGCTCCTAACGGCGTGAAAGAAATTTAACAAGCTTAGGAAGAAAAAATCTGTATTTAAGATATTTATTAATTATCTCTTTTTGCGATAATGTTAAAATATCGCAAATGGAGATATTTTTTCAATGCTAGAAACTCGGATCTATCTCACGAATCAATTAGGAAGTCTTTTAAAGGATTACCGGAAATCTCAAAACATTTCCCAGAAAGAGCTGGCTGAACGAACTCAAATTTGTCAGTCTAGGATTTCGTTTTTGGAAAACCATCCGGAAAATATCAGTATCGGACAGCTGATGCGTTGGCTCAGTGTTTTGGGTTTGGAAATCAAAATAGCAGTTAAAAAAGATGAGCCAATGACAACAGAGTGGTGATCTGAACAGAAGATTGTCCACGCCTCATCAGGATTTCTTCTAAGAGAAAGAATAATCAACGCTTAAGCCTGTTATACTTAAAAATTGATATTTCTTTTTCACCCCCGGAGGATCTCTATTATGCAAACCGCTGTTAAAGCCATGTTTGTCGCGGGCGCTTGCCTTATCGCAGCAAGTTTTTCCGCACAAGCTGCTCAAACCATTCGCCTGGCGCATACAGCTGCCACCAGTCACGCCCACCATGCAGCCGCTCTTCAGTTTGCGCAAAATGTGGAAAGCCGCACAAAAGGGGAATTAAAGGTTGAGGTTTATCCTTCCGGAGAACTGGGTGATCAACCGGCTCTTGCCGAGCAGGTGACAATGAGCGCCTTGGATATGGCAGTGGTTTCGTTGGGGAACATGGCTATGTACGATAAAAAGCTCAACGCCATGACGGCTCCTTTCTTATTTAAGAGCTACGATCAGGCCCATCAGGTCATTGACAACTTTGTGATGCCCTGGATGAATAAAGGTTTGGCTTCCCACGACGCTGAGGGTTTATCCATGTTTGATTATGGATTCCGCCAGACAACCACTCAGAATGTCGTTGTCAATAAAGCCGAAGACCTTAAAGGCGTGAAGATTCGTGTGCCGCCTGCCACCGGCCTTTTGGCCGCCTTTGACGCGATCGGCGCCAACACGCAAAGCATTGCTTACTCTGAACTCTACACTTCGCTCAAACAAGGGGTTGTGGTCGGTGAAGAAAACCCGGTTTTCACCATTTTGGCCGACAGTCTTTTTGAGACACAAAACCAATTGGCTATGACCAATCACTACTTTGACTGCCAGGTGCTTTTAATTAATAAGACGGTCTACGAAGGGTTGTCCAGTGAACAACAAGCCATTTTGAAGGAAGAAGCGGTTAATGCTCAAAACCTCACGCGCAAGATGATTAGCGAAGGTGAAAGCACCGTGGTTGAAGAGCTGAAGAAAAAAGGGATGAATGTCACCTATCCAGACCGTCAATCGTTTATTGAAAAGATGGCTCCCGCCTATGAAAAGGTGGCGGAACTGGCTGGTAAAGACGCCATGCAGGAAGTCTTAAACGCCGTGAAAGCGACGGAATAAGAAGGATAGTTAGCCATGGTGATGTTTGCGATTTTTGCGGGCGTGCTGGTACTCCTTTTATTGGGGGTGACAACGGCCGTCACAATGGGTTTTGCTTCCATTGCTACTTTTTTAATGGCAGGAGGCGACATGACGAGGCTCTTTCTTGTGCCTCAGCGCATGTTCTCCCAAGTCTCGGGCATCACCTTGATGTCTATTCCGTTTTTCCTGCTCATGGGTAACCTCATGAGTGTGGGCGGTATCTCCAAAAGCCTTTTCGGTTTCGGTCGCGTCTGTTTGGGTCATAAAGCGGGCGGTTTGTCCAATGCCGCCATTGTGGCTTGTATTGTGATGGCGGCGATGTCAGGTTCTGCCGCTGCTTGCGCCGCCGGCATCGGCATGATCGCCATTGCTGAGATGACCAAATCTGGTTACGATCGCGCCTTTAGCTGCGCCACCATTGCCGCGGGTGGCGCCCTGGGTCCGATTATTCCGCCATCCATTACACTCATCTTATTTGCGGGCCTTACGCAAACAAGTGTCAATGCCCTTTTTGCCGCGGGCGCCGTTCCGGGCGTTTTGTTAGGGTTGGCTTTTATGCTTTGGTCTTCCTATGTGTGTAAAAAGGAAGGCTATACGGTCACACCCAAAGCCTCCTGGAGTGAGCGCTGGACGGGTTTTAAGGATGCTTTTTGGTCACTTCTGACACCGGTCATTGTGATCGGCGGTATGTTTGCCGGTCTTTTTCCCGCCCCCGAAGCTGCCGCTGTCGCTTCCTTTTATGTCTTTATCCTCGGGCTTTTTGTTTTTAAGACATTAAAGCTTTCAGACCTTCCTTCCATTCTTTGGAATACCGTTGAGCAAACCGCGAAGGTCATGTTTGTGATCGCGACAGCCGGATTTTTCCAGTATGTGCTCTTGTATACCCGCATTCCTCAGCAAACCATCGCTTTTGTTTCATCCACGTTCTCCTCATTTGCCCTTATCCTTTTGATCATTATTTTGATTTTGGTGATCATGGGTTGCTTTATGGAAGGCACGGCCATTTTGCTCATTACGGTGCCGATTTTTGTGCCAATTGCCAAGAGCTTTAACTACGATTTGATTCAATTGGGTATTGTGATGTGTATCGCATTGGCCGTTGGCGTACTTACGCCACCCGTGGGACTTAATCTATACGTCATGGCCTCGATCACCGGCGAGAAGGTCATGGAGATTGCCAAGAAGTCTGTGGGCTATGTGGTGATTATGATTTTGATGGCGATGGCTGTGGCCTTTATTCCGGGATTGTCTTTAGGCTTGGCCGGTATTGTGGGGTGATGAGATGCTGAGAATTTTAAAAACCATTGATCATTGGGTAAGCCGTATCAC
This sequence comes from uncultured Sutterella sp., assembly GCA_905212345.1. GTDB lineage: Bacteria > Pseudomonadota > Gammaproteobacteria > Burkholderiales > Burkholderiaceae_F > Aphodousia. The sequence goes on from CAJMEC010000028.1 coordinate 6,018, forward strand.
GCGTCTCATTTGCGTCGTTGCCCTAGGGGCAATCGTTGTCATGTTTTTGGCAAACGTTTTTGTGCGCTTTGTCCCCATCTACAACTTTACTCAGACGGATGATTGGATTCAGATTTGCCTGATTTGGATGATTTTCTTGGGTGCCCAGGAATTGGTGCGCACGAGAAACCACTTTGTGGTCGAAGTGATGACGGAGCGTTTAGAAGGCAAAGTCGGAAAAATCTGCAGAGCCATTGTCTGTGTGATTGAACTTCTTACGTACGTTCTGATTTGTTACTACGGTTGGGTATGGGTAATGCGTGCTCATGCTTACATGCAGTCCATTCCCTGGATGCAGGTGAAGGTGGCTTATGCCGCGATTCCTATTAGCGCGTTTTTCATGTCGTGCTACGCACTGAGAGACCTTATTTTGGCTATTCAGGGACGGTACGACGATTTTAAATCAATTTAATTTGCATAGGCTATCAATCGCTAATATTGATACTGCAGCTGTTAAACGAGTTTGCATTTTCAACAGTACATCCGTGAAATAAAATTTTTGTCGATAAGGCTACTTTGACTCATCGCCTTTCGCAGTTTGATTCTAAGAGTTTCCTTGCGCGCTTTATATTTCTTTTCCGTTAGGAAATGTGAAGGAGTTGGGTTTAAAAGCATCTGCTCTTAATTTTTCTTATAGCTCAATAAGTTGCGTACAATAACCCCGTAGATGTCTAAAAGGTAGTAGTGACATGTCGGAGAGTTATTCCTTGATTTCGGCTCGAGAGCATTATTTGATGCAGCCCGTTGTGGATGCCTTTACAGATTATTTGGCGGAGTATATCGCCGGCCGCGTTTTTGACCCGCCTTACCTTACTCAAACCTATCGTCCAAAGGCTCAGTACTGTTTTACGAGTCTGCAGGATGCATGGGAGCAGTATATTCAGGAAGCGCCAAACCGAGAATTTCAAAATCGGCTTATTCACTATGAAAAGCCGCTCAAAGAGGTCATTGATAAACGTGATGACTCGGCTTTTATTCAAATCGTGATTGACATGTTCGGTAAGGACAGTCTGGTTTTAAAAAGTAATCTTGAAGCCTTACTGACATCAAAAAATCTATGTGAGTGCACGGCCTATGCGTGCAGTCAGCTAGCGGACGATTCTCCTGAATACACCGTATTCGGAAAAGATTTCGGTCCGCGTATGTCCTCATTTCATTCGCGCATTTATGCGACGCTCTTGCCCAATTTCATAACGTATGAAAGTCGTGTTTGCGCGGCTCTCTGCTACTTTATTCGCGAGTATTGCATCAGCCGCGGCATCAAGCTTCCCAAAGAGCTCCAATTGGGCAGTCTTCAGGGATGGGGAAAAACAAAAAAGGACAAGGGTCGTGATGCTTCCTGGAATGGCAATGTGTTTCAAAGACTCGATACGATGAAAAAGCGTCCTATGCGTGAGAGGACCTTTGCCAACAGCAATGTGCTTGCCTCATGGGCGGTGGCCGAGGCAATCAGAAAGGCCAAAGCGAACAAAAAGGGGAGCGCCTGGCTTGAAGGTCCCTATCCTATCCGTAAGGTTGAGGCAGCGCTTTTCATGTTGGGGGCTGAGTTGCCGCCAATAGAGTAAGGTTTTGATTTTGTCTCAAATAAAAGTGAAACCGGACGAGTTTTTCCTCGTCCGGTTTGTCTTGGAAGGTCTAATTGACTAGAACATTAGAAACTAGCGATTTGACCATCGGTGCGCTTTTCAGTACCGGCGCAGAGAATACCGGTCTTTTCATCGCGCAAAATCACTTGGCCGCGTCCCATGTGATAGGGGTCAGGTTGGACAACAATGTCGTGGCCCATGCGTTGTAACAAGCGAACCAAGTGGTTGGGCATGTCATGTTCCACTTCAACCTTCTTGCCGCCGATCCATTGCCAACGCGGAGCGTCCAAGGCTTGTTGCGGGTTCAGGTGGAAGTCGATCATATTCATGATCACTTGCAAGTGAGCTTGGGGTTGCATCCAGCCGCCCATGATGCCCATGGCTGAGATCGGTTGATCACCCTTGGAGATGAAAGCCGGAATAATCGTGTGATACGGACGCTTGCCGCCTTCGTAAGCATTCGGGTGCTTTTCATCGAAGCGGAAGTTTTGAGCGCGGTCGTTTAACGAGATACCTGTACCCGGAACCACGATACCGGAGCCAAAGCCTCTGAAGTTACTTTGAATCATGCTCACCATGTTGCCTTCGGCGTCAGCCGTGGCAAAGTACACCGTGGAGCTGTAGCGGGGATCGCCCACTTCAGGCATCAAAGCGGAATCCGGTTTAATCAGTTTTCTGCGGTCATCAGCGTATTTTTGGCTCAAGAGCTGTTCAGAGGTCACGATCATATGAGAGGGTTCTGCCACATATTCCATCGTATCCACGAAGGCAAGCTTCATGGCCTCGATTTGCTTGTGTAGCGTATCGATCGTGTCGCGTTCGCCGAACGTGAAACCCTTCAGGATGTTAAGAGCCATCAAAACCGTGATGCCGTGGCTGTTGGGCGGAATTTCCCAAACATCATAGCCGCGGTAGTCGGTCTTTAAGGGTTCAACCCATTCGGGATGGTAGGCGGCCAAGTCTTCGGCCGACAAAAAGCCGTTGTGTTCCTTCATAAAGGCATCGATCTTTTGAGCCAAAGCGCCGCGGTAGAAAGATTCACCCTTGGTGCGGGCGATTTCGCGAAGCGTTTCGGCCATGTCATGACTCTTAAACACATCGCCCGGGCGCAACCACGTGTCGTTCGGCGCAAAGGTGTCAAACCAGCCCTTAAATTCCGGGCGATCGCGATACTTGCTGTAATTCTTATAGGCTTCTTCCCACAAACGGCTGATGTTGGGGGAAACGGGGTAACCGTTTTCCGCATAATCAATAGCCGGTTGCATCACTTCTTCTATGGGCAAACGGCCGAAACGCTCATGCATGGCCATCCAGCCGCCGACAGCACCGGGGACGTCGATCGGCTCGACCCCATAGGGCGGGATGCTTTCAAAGCCGCGTTCTTTCAGTTTGGCAATGGAGGCGGCTTTGGGCAAAGGACCTGAACCATTGATACCGTAGAGTTTACCCTTGTACCAGATTAGGGCGAAGCAGTCAGCGCCCAAACCGTTGCCGGTGGGTTCGACGACAGGCTGAGCGGCGGCTACGGCCACGGCCGCGTCAATGGCGTTGCCGCCTTTGAGCAAAACCTTCAGGCCGGCCGCGGCGCCGGACGGGTTGCCCACGCAGGACATGCCGTTTTTAGCGTAGACCACGTGGCGCTTGGAGGCGTAAGGATAGTCTTGAGCGTCAAATTTAAACATGATACTTTCCTTTCTCTTGGTTCAGAATTCGTTACGCAACAATAAAGGTTTCGAAGATACCTGCGATGATGACGGAAACCGAGGTCACGGTTGTGAAACCGGCCACAAGGTACTTCGACATGATGGCATCCAAAACAACTTGTTTTTCTTCTTCGTTTTCAGCCGCGGCCGTGGCCACTTCGTTGGCAATCAGGTAGGTAGCCGGGAAACCCAAAAGCTGAGCGGCGGCCACACCCAAGGCGACGTTTTTGTGACCTTGAACTTTCCAAAGCGGCAAAATGCCGAAGCAAACATAAAGCAGAGCAAAGACAACGATAAAGACGATGACCGTGCTGTAGCCCAACACGATGAGATCGCCCAAATCAATCTTGGCCAAACTCGGGATGATCGAAGCGAACACGGCAACATTAAAGATACCGCCTGACTTGGCTTGGGCAAGAATATTTTTCGGCACAAGACCCGTCGTTGCCATAATGGCGCCCAAAATCAAGCACCAAATCGTGTAGCTCAAACCGGTGAACTGTCCGATGCACCAAGCAACCCAAGAGAAGAAAGCCGTGATGCCCAAGCAGACAAACTGACCGTAGTACTTCTTGTGCTTATCAAAGAAAGAGAGCTTGGGTTCTTCTCCGGCTTTGGGTTGAGCCTTATTGGGGTTCACACCGGTTTGACGGTACACGGCCAACACTTCACGGGCTTCACGCAAACCGAAATAAGAGGCAAAAGGCGTGCCGAAGAATTTTTGCACAGCGTAGAGAATGGTGCCTAAAGCGGCAGCCATTTCTAGGCCGTTTTCCATGGCAGCGGAGGTCATGATCTGCGTGGCCACAATACCGCCGTTGATAATCGGGATAGCAACGATGGTTTCGTTGTAACCGATCAAAGGAACGAGCACAATCATGCCGATCCAAATGACAGCCATGGATAAGCAGGCGGTGGCCACCGTGCGCCATTCAGCCATCAATTCACGCATATTGATTGTGGTGCCCATGCCGAAGACCACAAAGCCCACGGCCCATTTGCCGATTTGCGTTAAACCGGCTTGATTGATGACATCATCCGGAATCCAGTCGGCCATAAAGAAGACCAAGAACAAAAGCAGACTCACGAACACGGAGGAGACTTTTGCCTTAGTGGCTACACCTAAGAAGTCGCCGATGGCGAAAAACGCCAAGCAGACGAATATGTAAAAAAGCATGCCCTCAAACATGGGTATTTCCTTTCACTTCAGTTAATTAATTTGTTGGGATACAAACCCATATTTTGCCCATCGTATAGAGGCATAACGTAATCGAAAATAGGGAGTTCACCTAGACATAGGCGTATTGCTTTAAGGGTATCTACTAATCTTGAAAAAATTTTTGAAAAGCGTCAAAAAACAACCCATCGTCCGATGCGACGATGGGTTGGCGGAAAAATAGTTTAAATAAACCGTTTATTGATTAGTAGTTTCAGGCGGTTGGGGTGTTGCAACCGCAGCCTCAGTTGTCAGAGCGGGCGCAGCTTTTGCTTTAGGTTTTCTGGGTCTGCGTACTGCCGTTTTAGTCGGGTTTTTGGCTTTTTCAGCCGTGCGGTTGGTTTTTCTCGGCGCACGCGGTTTTCTCGGTTTCTTGACTTCTTTTGTTGTCGTTGTGTTATCAAGGGCCGCGGCAGTCACGGTGGCAACGGGTTCTTTTTCTGTTTGGGCCGATGATTCCGGTGTGACTGCAGTCTTCATTTCAGGCGCGCTCTTTGAAGTCTGCGCCTTACGCGGGCGAGTCGTGCGTTTTGCTTTCTTAGGTTTACTGCTTTGCGCCGCAGCGGGTTGGGCGACTTCCTGAGCTTCCGAGCTCACTACCTCAGTTGTCTCTGCGGGACGAGAGACGGGAGCGCTTTGACGCGCGCGGGGTTTGCGCGGGCCGGATGCCCGTTGGGCTTTAGCGGCTTCGCGGCGTTTATGCGCTTCTTTTTGAGCCGGCGTGCGATTGTCCGTTAAAAGCAATACTTGCTCTTCAACTGCTTCGGTACTGCGGGCAAAATAGATGATGACAGCCGCAGCAATCGCCACCAACAAAATCCAAGCCGAATCCGTCGGGATCAGAAAACCCAACATAAAAAATAAAAGCGCTCCCCACAGAGCCCATTGCCAGGGGATGCGCTTTTTATCGCGGCGGCCCTTTTTGTCTTGCCAGGCTTTTAGCCCAAAAATGTCATCAAACAGGGAAGACCATTGGGTGCCGCCGGCGGCTTTCTTTGTTTGGGATTTTTTCATTTTCAGTCCTTTTTTCAGGAAAATCCAACCTTTTCACTATATCACAGAGCCGTGAGAATGGATCGTGGAAAGAGTTTGTTAATGGAAATATCGCTACAATTCCGATCGTTTTTTTAACGTTTTATGTTGCCTTTGCCATGCTTTCATACGCTTTTGTGATTTTGCACCTTTCCATATTATTAGCCGGCTTCACCGGCGTGTTGGGCCGCTTGATTACACTCAATGAAGGCCTATTGGTGTGGTACCGTGTGATGTTTGCAAGCGGTTTCTTTCTGCTTTACCTGCTTGTCAAGCATGGGCAAATCCGCCTGCCTTTGAAAGATATCCTGCGTATTGCTTGGGTTGGGCTCTTGCTTTGCGTGCATTGGCTTCTTTTTTACGGCTCCATCAAATATTCTAATGTGTCCATCGGTGTTGTCTGCTTTGCTTCGCTCGGATTCTTTACGGCCATTATTGATCCCGTATGGAGTAAGAGGGCTTTTTCTTTACGAGAAATTGCTTTCAGCCTCCTGACAATTATTGGCATTGCGCTCATTTTCCACTTCGATACGCGCTATCAGGTGGGCATCGTTCTGGGGGTGCTCTCGGCTGTCGCCGCCGCGTTCCTGACGATCGAAAACCGCAGGGTGGGCTCTGACTATCCGCTTATGACGTTTCTTTTTTATGAAATTGCGGCCAGTTTTGTCATCATGAGCGCTTTTTTGCCACTTTATTTGTCGTTTTTCCCGGTTGAGACAATTGTGCCTTCAACGTCCGATTTGATTTATCTTTTGATTTTGTCGTCGTTTTGTACGGTCGGTATGTTTTCGCTTCAGGTCGAGGCACTCAAACGACTTTCTGCCTTTACCGTCAACTTAAGCTACAACCTTGAACCCGTTTACAGCATTATTTTGGCCATGATTATCTTCAATGAAGCCAAGGATCTTAACTTTGCTTTCTACATTGGCTTGGCTTTGATCTGCATTTCGGTTTTGCTTCAAAGTTATTTTCATTGGAAGACCTATCAAAAGGTTCAAAAGGCAGTCGCCAACCGCGCCCGTTAAACTAAAACGCCTGTCTAAGGAATTTCCCAGACAGGCGTTTGGCACTTCAGGCTAATTGCAAATTAGCGTGCGCGTTTTTTCAAAAAGCCCTTCGTGACACCGTCAACACCGCTCATGGCGCAAGCCATTAAGAACGCGAGTTGCGGGCCTTGATAGGCATCCACATGTTCATAGACTTCATCGAGCGTATGCATCTTCCAGTTGCGGCCGCCTGCGCCCATCGCCAAGCTCGGGATACCCATGCTCAGCGAGACGTTGTGGTCGCCTGAGGTGGAGGCATACATGTGAAGGGGAAGACCCAAGGCGAGAAGACCCGCTCGGATTGCTTGACAAACCGGACTTTCATGGGGTTGTTGGCCTGCGGGACGGTCGCCGATGGGGGTAACCGTTACTTTCACTTTGTTGGCTTCATCAGTAATGCCCCAGTGAGTGTTTTCTTCTTCACAGGCTTTTTCAAAGCAGGGAAGAATCTTGTCGCGCAAAGCTAAAAGCGAGGCGTTTTCCGTGCTGCGCATGTCGATATCCATTGAGGCGTGCGCGGCGATGGAATTGACCGTCGTGCCGCCTTTGACAACACCCACTGTGTAAGTGGTTTTGGGGTCTTTGGGCACTTCTAAATCACAAAGAACTTTGCCGGTACGCATCAAGGCGTGGATAGCGGAGGGCTGTCCGAAGCCCAGATAGCTGTGTCCGCCGGGGCCGTCAAAGCTCACGCGATAGCGCAAACTTCCCGTTGCGCCCACAATGGCTTCGCTCGGATCGCACCAGTCAAGCGACATAAAGGCGTCCACATCCACGTTGGGATCACGGAAAAGATGCTTCACACCACGTAAGTCACCTTCGCCTTCTTCACCGACCGTAGCGACAAAAATAATGTCGCCCAAGGTTTGGATGTTGAGCTCTTGGAACATGCGGATGACTTGCAAAAGACCGGCTAAACCACGGGAGTCGTCACCGATGGAAGGCGCATAGAAGCGGTTTCCTTCTTGGCGAACCTTGAAATTCGTGTCCTTGGCAAACACCGTATCCAAGTGAGCTGAAATGATGAGTTTGGTACGGGGTTCGGGACCCACACCCGGACGACGGCCGATCACATTGCCCACTTCATCCATGTGAACATCTAAAAGACCGAGTTTGGTGAAGCGTTCAACAAAATCTTTTCCGCGGATTTCTTCACCGAAGGGGGAGGAGGGAGTTTCGGTGATGGCAATTTGTTCTTGTAAGCAAAGATTGTCCTGATCCACAGCTAATTGAAGAGCTTTTTTGATCAAATCAGCGGCCATCAATGTGTCCATTACCGTTTTGGTTTCCGGAAGAAGGGGCGGCAAGCCCGGTTCCAGATTCTTCTTTTCTGTGCTCATGGGAGTTTCCTTTAAGCGGTTAGTTAACCTATTCATTTTAGCTCACTCGAACTTCTGAAATATTGGAAAATGATTCAGTTGCGTTTGATTTATCTGAAAACTGATGCGTCAACTTCCGGATCGTGCATCTTGCAATGGACAACATCTTCTTTTTGAACTCTAAAATTTTGTGCTAGATTCTCCTGAGAAATTTCATTGTAGGTGTCTTTATGCTGAACTTTAATTACTGCAATCCCACCCGAATTCTTTTTGGTCGCGATGAACACAAGAAATTGGGTGAGGCACTCAAAAAAGAAAATATCGGCAAGGTGCTGATCGTTTACGGTGGCGGCAGCGCTTTGAAAAACGGAACGGTTTCCGCGGTCCAGAGCTCTTTAGAAGAAGTCGGAATTGAGTATTTCACGATCGGCGGTGTGCGTGCCAATCCCACGTTGGATTTCGCGGCCAAAGTTAAAAAGATCGCCGTGGACTCACAAGTGGATGCCCTTTTGGCCATCGGCGGCGGAAGCGTTATTGATACCTGCAAAGTAGCGGCGGCCTGGGCAAAGTACGATGGCGATGCTTGGGACTTTTTCACCAAAGGCGTAGCAATCACCGATGCTATCCCTGTGGCCTGTGTGCTGACCATTCCTGCCGCCGGCAGTGAGCAGTCCATCCGTATGGTGATTAACCACAATGGACTTAAGCTTGGAACCGCCAGCGAAAAGATCCGTCCGTTGATCTCTGTTGTTAACCCGGAACTTTTCTTTACGCTGCCAGAAAACCAGATTGCCGCCGGTGTTGTTGATATGATCAGCCACATCTTTGAGCGCTATTTCACCAATACGGAGCATGTGGAGTTTGTGAGCGGCCAAGCGGAGGCTGCCATTCGCACGGCCATGGAAATGGGACCAAAGTTGCTTCAAAACCACAGTGACTACGACGCTTGGTGTCAGATAGCCATGGTTGGTAGCTGGGCTCATAACGGCTACTACGGTTTGGGGCAGGTCGAAGATTGGGCCTGTCACGCGATGGAGCACGAACTGTCGGCTTTTGACCCGACGATTACCCATGGCGCCGGACTTGCAGTGATTACACCGGCATGGCTTCGTTATGTTGCTGAGATCAACCCCGCTCGCATGCAGCGCTTTGCAAAGAACGTGATGGGAGTGGAGACGCTTGAAGAGGGAATTGCTAAATTGCAGGCTTTTTATGCGGCCATGAAAATGCCCTCAAAACTCTCTGATTTCGGGTTAACGCAAGAGGCGCTTGAAGCTTGCGCCACGAGTGCCTGTGCCCGAACGGGGACAATCGGACAATTTAAAAAATTGACCTCCGAAGACGTTTTAGCCATCTACAAAAGTGTGTTTTAAGCAAAACTGCTCATGGGGCCGCTTTACAAAGCACTTTTACGAGGACTAAAATAACCCCGTCAGTTTAATAGGAATTTTCAAGTGATTCTGAGTCGCAATACTCTCCGAACTACAACAACTCGTTAACAATTTGCTAACGAGCCCGCTTGTGTTGCTTGAAAATCATTCAAAATTGAAAGTGTGGCTATTCGGTAAGCCACACTTTTTTTTATAGATTTATACCGAAAGAATAAGGAATGGAAAAATGCTATTCGTAACGCTTCCAGACGGTTCCAAACGAGAATTTGAATCGGCTGTGTCGGTCGCCGATGTAGCCAAGAGCATCAGCACGAGCCTTGGCAAAGCCGCAATTGCCGCACGTCTTGATGATAAGTTGGTGGATACCTCCACTGTCATTGACCATGACGCAACATTGGCAATCATCACAGAAAAGGATCCTGAAGCGCTCGAAATCGTTCGTCACTCTACCGCTCACTTGATGGCTCAGGCTGTCAAGGAGCTCTATCCGGACGCTCAAGTGACGATCGGACCGGCTATCGAAAACGGTTTCTACTATGACTTTTCCTATAAGCGTCCGTTTACGCCTGAAGATTTGACGGCCATTGAAAAACGCATGGATGAATTGGCCGCTAAAAATATTCCTATCGTTCGCAAGGAAATGAAGCGTGAAGACGCGATCAAGTTCTTCCTCGGCCTGGGTGAAAAATATAAGGCAGAGCTCATTGAAGCGATTCCGGAAGGCGAAACGATTTCGCTTTATGAACAAGGCGATTTTGTTGACCTTTGCCGCGGCCCTCACGTGCCGAGCACGGGTAAATTAAAGGTGCACAAGCTCATGAAAGTGGCCGGCGCCTATTGGAGAGGTGACTCCAAGAACGAAATGTTGCAGCGCATTTACGGTACCGCTTGGCTGAAGAAAGATGATCTTAAAGCCTACCTCACGATGCTTGAAGAAGCCGAAAAGCGTGACCATCGTCGCTTGGGTAAGGAATTGGATCTTTTCCACTTGCAGGAAGAAGCGCCGGGCATGATTTTCTGGCATGCCAAGGGTTGGGCTTTGTGGCAGCAAGTTGAAAAGTACATGCGCACAATTTATCAAGATAACGGTTACGACGAAGTGAAAGCCCCTCAAGTGCTTGACCGCTCGCTTTGGGAACGTTCCGGCCACTGGGCTAAGTATCGTGAAAACATGTTCACGACGGAGTCTGAAAACCGTTACTACGCCTTAAAGCCCATGAACTGCCCGGGCCACATTCAGATTTTCAACTCCGCTTTGCGTAGCTATCGCGATTTGCCGATGCGTATCGGTGAATTTGGTCAATGCCACCGCAATGAACCGTCGGGCTCTTTGCATGGTTTGATGCGCGTAAGAGGCTTCACGCAAGATGACGGCCATATTTTCTGTACCGAAGATCAAATTTTGGCTGAATGTGAAGCTTATTCCAAGTTGGTTAAAGAGGTGTATCACACCTTCGGTTTTGACAACATTGCCTACAAAGTGGCCACGCGTCCTGCGATGCGTATCGGTGAAGACGCGGCTTGGGACAAAGCTGAAGCCGCTTTGATGCAAAGCTTGGATGCGCTTGGTCTGAAGTATGACATTTTGCCCGGTGAAGGCGCTTTCTACGGTCCGAAGATTGAGTACCACTTGAAGGACTGCTTGGGTCGCTCTTGGCAGTGCGGTACGATTCAGGTTGACTTCCAAATGCCGGGCCGCCTGGGAGCTGAATACGTGGCCGAAGACAATACGAGAAAGACGCCAGTGATGTTGCACCGTGCCATCATCGGTTCTCTTGAACGTTGGATCGGTATGTTGATTGAACACTACGCGGGCGCTATGCCGGTATGGTTGGCCCCGGTTCAAGTGGCTATTGCCAACATCACTGAAAATCAGGCCGATTATGTTGATGAAATCGCCGCTAAGATGAAGGCGGCCGGTCTTCGTGTTCAAAAAGATGTTCGCAACGAAAAGATCAACTACAAGATTCGTGAATTGAGCTTGCAGAAGATTCCTTACATTGTTGTTGTCGGTGAAAAGGAACGTGAAGCCGGCACGGTTGCCGTTCGCGCTCGCGGCGGCAAGGACTTGGGCGTCATGAAGCTTGAAGATTTCATTGCCCGTGTGGTTGATGAAAATGCCCAAAAGGTCAATAACTGATTGAAGTAATCCTTTCGGTTTGACGAACACCCGGCTTGTGAAGCGTTCATCACGGTCGGGTGTTTATGTATCGGGAAGTGAAAAAACTGCTTTTTTGTGTTGTTTTTTAAGTTTTAGCCCACCAAAAATCAAACAAAAAGTGGTAAAGTGAGCGCTTCGCGCTGTCTTGCGCGACAATGTAGAGTTTTTAGGAGAACGATCATAGCTCAAGAACGTACGCACCGAATCAATCGTGAGATTCGCGTGCCTGAAATTCGCTTGACGGGTGTCGATGGCACCCAAATCGGTATTGTGCGCACTTCCGAAGCTTTGGCCATGGCCGAAGAAGCGGGGGTGGATTTGGTGGAAGTGGCCGCCAAGGCTAATCCTCCTGTTTGCCGCTTGATGGATTACGGCAAGTTCCGTTATCAAGAACAAAAGCGTCAGCAGGAAATGAAGGCCAAGCAAAAGGTCATTCAGGTCAAGGAAGTGAAGTTCCGTCCGGCCACCGATGAAAATGACTATCAAACGAAGCTTCGCGCGCTCATCCGCTTCTTGGGTGACGGCAATAAGGCAAAAGTGACGCTTCGTTACCGCGGTCGTGAATTGGCCCATCAGGATTTAGGCCAAGATGTGCTCACACGTATTCGCGAAGATCTGGCAGAAATCGCTCAAGTGGAGCAATTTCCGAAACTTGAAGGCCGCCAGATGATTATGGTACTTGCGCCTAAACGCAAAAAGTAATATCATTCGCAGTTTCGTAGCCGAGTCATTCTTTTTAGAATCCCTCGCGGTCTCTGTTTTTGTGCCGCGATAAGGCAAAGTGGGACTCGGCCTATAACAAGTGAGATCCGGTTGACAAGTCTTTCGCAAGGTGTGAGAGCACCGGTGATCATCTAATAACAAAAGGAAATCGGTCAAATGCCGAAGATGAAAACGAAGAAGGCTGCCTCTAAGCGCTTTAAAGTGCGCTCCGGCGGCTCCATTAAGCGTGCTCACGCTACCAAGCGTCACATTCTTTCCCATCGTACGACGAAGAACAAGCGTCATTTGCGCGGAATGGTCACCATTCACGACTCTGACAGCAAGTCCATCCATCGTATGTTGCCCTACGCCTAATTAGGAGGAGAGAAAGATGCCCAGAGTAAAACGTGGTGTAACCGCTCGTGCTCGTCATAAGAAGATTATGAAACTCTCCAAGGGTTTCATTCTTCGTCGCAATAATGTTTTCCGCGTTGCCAAGCAAGCGGTGATGAAGGCCGGTCAGTACGCTTACCGTGACCGTCGCAATAAGAAGCGCGTTTTCCGTCGCTTGTGGATCGCTCGTATCAATGCCGGCGCTCGCGCCAACGGCATGACCTACAGCGTGTTCATGAACGGCTTGAAGAAGGCTAACATCGCTTTGGACCGTAAGGTTCTTTCCGATATGGCTATCTTCGACAAGGCCGGCTTTGCCAGCCTCGTGGAAAAGGTGAAGAGCCTGTAATTCGTTCTGAACGAGTTTTATAAAAGAAGAGCCGCAAGCCATTGAGCAAGCGGCTCTTTTTTAATTCGTCGAATTTTTTTTTGTACACCTTTTTCCCCAAGAATTCCCAAAGTTGTCCACAATGTTGTTCACAAAAATTGTGGAAAAACACACCGAATGTTCTCACTTTTCTAGACGAAGCCTTTGCGATGGCTTAAAATCAACAAATTCTCTTAATCGTTTCTAATAAGACAAAATGAAAGAAATTCGCACGCGTATCGCACCGTCTCCGACCGGAATGATGCACTTGGGCACCGCCCGCACGGCTATTTACTGCTGGGCCTATGCACGCCACTTTGTAGGCGGCAAGTTCCTCCTTCGTATCGAAGATACGGACCAGGAGCGCTCCACGCAAGAAGCCGTTGACGTGATCATCAATGGCATGAAGTGGTTGGAACTCGATTACGACGAAGGTCCTATCTACCAAATGGATCGTTTGAACCGCTATAAAGAAGTGGTCGATATGATGCTCGAAAAGGGTTTGGCTTATAAGTGCTACGCCACCAAGGAAGAGTTGGAAGCCTTGCGCGAAGAACAGATGGCCAAGAAGATTAAGCCCCGTTATGATGGTCGCTGGCGTCCTGAAAATTGTGTCGGCCGTCCGATTCCGGAAGGCATCACGCCTGTGATCCGCTTCCGCAATCCCGATACCGGCACGGTTACCTGGAATGACATGGTCTATGGTCCGATTTCTTTTGAAAATACCGAATTGGACGATTTGGTGATCATGCGCGGTGACGGTATCCCGACTTATAACTTCGCTGTTGTGGTCGACGATATCGATATGAAGGTAAGCCACGTTGTCCGAGGTGCTGACCACATCAATAACACCCCCCGTCAGATCAATCTTTATAAGGCGTTGGGTGCAGAGGTGCCGGAATTTGCCCACCTGCCGCTTATCAATGGTCCGGATAATCGTAAGTTGAGTAAGCGCAACGGCGATGCGAGCGTAATGGATTACGAAAAGAAAGGCTATTTGCCTGAAGCGCTCGTTAACTACCTTGCACGTTTGGGTTGGGGTCACGGCAATGATGAAAAATTCACGAAGGCTCAATTGGCCGAGTGGTTTGATTTGCGTCATTGCTCCAAGTCTCCTGCTTGCTTGGATCCAAAGAAGCTCAATCACTTGAATCACCTCTATATTGCAGAGGCTGACAACGATCGTCTTGCCCGTTTGGTGCGTCCTCGTATCGAAGCTCGAGGCGGCGTGATTGACGGTCATGCTGATTTAGCCCGTGTGATGGAAATCACTAAGCAGCGTCCCGAAACGCTCGAAGCACTTGCCGACAACTGCATGATTTTCTACCGCCCGTTGCAGCGCGATGAAGCGCTTGTGCGTGAGGTGCTTGCCAATGAACAAAGCTTGGCAGCTGTGAAGCTTTTCCTTGAACGCGCCCGCGGTGTTGAAGATTGGACCGCAGAAAATATCTACGGCGTCTTAAAGAGCATCATGGATGAAATGGGCATTAAGATGCCTGTGGTGGCTGTGCCTATTCGTGTGCTGGTCTTCGGTGAAAAGATTTCGCCCGTCTTTGATAAGACGCTTGAACTGTTTGGTAAAGACACTGTCATCGCCAATATTGAAAGCGGCTTGAAGATGCTCTGATAGAGTATTGGCATTCCTCAAAATCCCGTGCGACTTTAATGTAGTGGCACGGGATTTTTTTTATTTTTTCAAAAAACGTCTGCCGTTTTCATCCGGTTGACTGATAAGCCCTTCTTCTTGCATTGCTTCAAGCAACGCTTTAGCACGGGATTCATCAATACGAAGCCGATTTTGCATCGCGATGATGGTGCGTTTTTCATCCAAAACGAGGAGCGCTTTGGCGGCTCCCAAAAGTGCATCACCATTGTCCGTGAGGTCAAAACCCGCCGCTTCGAATGTTTCTCGGACACTGGCGCTCAGACTTCTGATGTAATCGTCCGTGGTGTTTTTAGAAGGTGTCGGAAGAATCAACATTTGCGCATGTTCAAATTTTTGCTCAAGAGCTTTAAGTCTCATTGTTGTGATTCTTCGGGGAACGCCTCTCGCCTTACCAATTACTGCGGAGATTTTTTCCGATAACCCTTCTGTTGCCATCGCTTCGTAGAGATAGGCACTCAAAACAAGAATCACTTTCGGGCGGCACTTTTCGATGGCTTCGACGATGCGGTCGGCATGTTGGGCGTAGTAGCGAACGGTCTGCGGGCCATGCAGATCGGCCGGAACTGAATCACACCAGACAACTTCCGTTGTATGCGCTTCAAGCCAGGTCGGATTATGTGTGCTACCCGAAAGGGGAATGCCCCAAAGGGTAAACCACTTCACTAAAGCATCACGGATTTTTCCCTGCTTAGCTCGAGGATCAAAGTAGTGCGATGGCAGTGGCCCCACAGCCCCTTGATCAGCAAGCGTGATAATGAGTAGTCCGCCTTCGGTGAGATGATCCATTGTTACAGTCCTTTAGCGGCAGTACGCTTTGATTGGTTATCGCGAGCCTGGGCCATGAATAACTTTAAGCGGTTGCTGAAATTGGCGTGCGAAGTTCCCGCTTCAAAATCAATGGCGCACAAATTGGCGTTCGGATAAAGCTGCCTGAGAACTCGCATCACGCCTTTACCCGTAATGTGATTGGGCAGGCAAGCAAAAGGCTGCAGACAGAGCACGTTGGGAGCGCCTGTTTCCAAAAATTCCACCATTTCAGCGGTAAGAAGCCAACCTTCGCCGGCTTGTTGGGCCGGTGACATAAGGCTGTTAAGACGCGCCAGATGTTCCTTTAGTGTTGGCATTGCTTTGAAACCTGCTTGGCATAGTGCTTCATTGGCTATGCTTCTGAGGGATTCAAAATACTGCACAAAAAGGCCGGAGGTTAAAGCCCGCATCTTGGGGCCCTTGAACGCTTTAGCTTGGAAAATCGGGTCGTAGAGGCAATACAAAAGGAAGCTTGCAATATCGCCTAAACGCGGCTCAGCGCCTTCAGCAAAGAGTTCTTCCAAAATGTTGAGATTTGCCTGCGGGTGATACTTCAAAAGGATTTCGCCCACGATGCCAACCTGGGGTTTAGGTGTGTCTGTGCATTCAATAGCGGCAAATTCCCGAGCCATTTTCGAGGCATTGACTCGAAGCGCACTCTTACCTTTATCAATATCGCGGCAGGCAACCGCTTGCCATTTTTCTAAGAGCTTTTGAGCGCTGCCCGGTATTGTCTCGTAAGAGCGAGTTTTTAGATAAAGCTTTTGCAACAAATCACCATAAAGCACCCCCAAGGCTATTCGGTTAATGCCCTTGAGTCCCAGCGGAAGGTGTTCCGTTCCGCTCACCTTCTGTGTCGAGATGGTGATAACGGGAAGCTCTTGCATGTCAAGGTCTTTGAGTGCCCATTTCAAGAGGGTGGCGTAGTTCGTTGCCCGACACGGGCCGCATGTCTGCGCCAGCAAAAGCGCGCTCGTTTGCTGATCGAAGTCTTTTGATAAAACGGCATCGAGCAACTGCCCGATGACAACAATGGCCGGATAACAGGCATCGTTATTAACGTAGCGCAACCCCAACTGGATCGCCTCGGGGCGCACCTGAGGCAAGAGTTTGACATTAAAGCCTAAACTTTTCAGAGCGCTTTCAAGAATCGGGAAGTGGATCGGCGCCATTTGGGGCACGTAAATTGTTTTGACGGCCTTAAGATCCAAATTTTCCTTTTCCTTCGAACGGCCGTGCCAGACAATAGGTGACTCTTGAATGCCGGCATGCAAATCCCGTCTGTCTTTGACAGCGGCAAAAAGTGAGCGCAAGCG